>JAYQAK010000190.1:0-1517 GCA_038136695.1 Candidatus Poseidonia sp. | reverse complement strand
TCCGTTCACAACGCAAAGGCGGCAAAGACACACCCGTGTTCGATATTTTCCTGCGTATTCATTCCCTTGAACGACAGAACATTCCGCTCGAAGAGATCACCATCTCTGAGGAAGAAGAGACTGAAATTCGCGAAATTGCTCGCGACCCTGGCGTGTACGACCTGCTCACCAGCAGCATTGCTCCGTCCATTTTTGGCATGGAACGCGTGAAAGAATCGCTGATGTTGCAGTTGTTTGGCGGTGAAGCCCAAGTCAACGACGACGGCACCCGAAACCGTGGTGATATCCACATTCTCTTGATGGGCGACCCCGGTGTTGCCAAATCGCAACTGCTCCACTACATGTCCACCATCTCACCACGAGGTCGCTTTGCTTCTGGGCAGTCAGCCTCTGCCGCCGGGTTGACCGCCGCTGCGGTCCAAGACGCCACGGCCGACGGTCGATGGACGCTTGAGGCCGGTGCGTTGGTGCTGGCGGATTTGGGTCTGGCCGCCATTGACGAGTTTGACAAGATGAACGCCGCTGATCGTTCGAGCATGCACGAAGCCATGGAACAACAAAGCATCTCCATTTCCAAGGCCGGCATCAACGCAAGCCTGCGAACCCGTTGTGCGGTGTTGGCCGCAGCCAACCCCACCAGCGGGCGGTTCCAACCGGTCAGCGATGTGCCGTTCACTTCGCAAATCAACCTTGCACCCCCGCTGATTTCTCGTTTTGACATCATCTGGTTGTTGACCGATACACCCGACGAAAGCAGCGACGAGAAGATTGCTCAGCACATCATCAACAACCGTCTGGAAGGCAGCAGTGAATTGCTGGTGAACGAAGGCTCAATACCCGATCCGACCAGGGCCAGTGCGGCCAACAAATCCACGACCAAGAAGAACGGCAAATACACCGTTCTGCCGCGTGAAGTGCTCCGGAAGTATGTGGCGTACGCCAAACGAAATTTCCACCCGAAAATGAACGACGAGGCCCGAGACACCATCGTTGCCTACTACGTCTCCACCCGAAAGCAAGGCGGAGAAGCCTCCGACAGCGTGGCCATCACCGCTCGTTCACTCGAGGCGTTGTCCCGACTGGCCGAAGCCAGCGCTCGCATCCGTCTCTCGAACATCGCGACGCTCGACGACGCTGAGCGCGCCATTCGCCTCACGAAAACCTGGCGACATGAGTTGATGGGTGAGAACTTCGACATAACGACTATCGAATCGGGCAAGAAGGGAACGGTACGCAACCAAGAGAAATTCATCATCGACACGGTGTCAACCCTGCAGAACGAAACAGGTCAAGCCGCGGATTTGATGGACGTTCTCACCGAGGCCGAACGTCACGACATCCCTCGGTCAAAAGCAGAAGACATCATCGACAAGTTGTGCCGGGAAGGGCGCATGATTCGTCCGGCCGGCTACACCAGCTTGCAGGTTGTTTGAGACACCGTTTGAGCGAGGTGCTCATGAAGGGTGAACGCCTCCCCGAGATATGGCGGGTGAACCTCAAGGTGAAGTTCACCGCCC
>JAYQAK010000189.1:0-1522 GCA_038136695.1 Candidatus Poseidonia sp. | reverse complement strand
GATTTCAAGTCGCGAATCACCACCAAGCGTTGAGCAGGACGTTGTTCTCCGGTGAGCGGGTAGGGTGTTTCATGAGCGATGTCAGACAGGATGCCTTTCGCCTTGAGTGCCTGTTCTTGCGTGGTGGTCAACTGCAGAACATCCACCCTGTCGGCGTAGCCGAAGAGGCGAAACGAGGTGGGGTCGTCTTCTGGACTCGGTGTTTCGATCTCAACCGAGCGCTCCGTGCCGGTGACGGTCGGCCATTCCACGGCGACCGGTGAAGCGTGATGGAGGGCGAGGTCCGCCTCCAACAAACGAGCCAAACGGCCCCTTGGAGGCAGATCCAACGTTCCTTCCTGAAGCGCCTGCCACTCCTCGGGGCTTGCATCCACCAAATCCCGAGTTCGGTGAACAGAAACGGCGTTCTGCCGACCCAACCACGTCACGTTGTCTTGCAAAAAATCGAGGAGGGTTTGCCAGCCAGCATCACCCTCGCCCATGGGGCCTTCATGAAGGGGTTGAATGCCGGACACCATTTCACCGCCAAACGGAACACCGTGCCCTTGAAGGATGGCGGCCTCAGCATCGTGAACCACTTGACCTCGGGTTCGGACATCGACGTCTTCTGATTCCACGCCGTCGTCGTCATCGGCGAGCAAAGCTTGCCTCAACCAGGCTTGACGAGGACACTTGAGCCATGCTTCAAGTCGGCTGGGTGACCACGTCGCCCGCTCGTACGGCAGACCCATGTCCCCAAAACGTTGCGAAATCGAGAGGCTGGTTTCTCCGTAGGGGGGCAGCGGACGAGGATCGACGGTCATGCTAATTTTGCCGGTGTGCCGATGACCGAGATGGGGCCAGGGATGTTCCAAAACACTCGGGAGGTGGATGTTCGCTTTGGTAGGACGTAGGGCCAGCGTGTCGATGGAGAGCAGGTGTTGGCGGGCTTCCCAACCAAGGGCCTCGCCCTCGCCCAAGTGACGGGTGTTGGGTTGCCGTCGGCGACGGTCGCCCTGAATGCCGGCTTCGTAGCCATCAAACACGGCTGAGGGATGATTGATGGCGTCGTTGTAGGGCAGGCGAGCATGAACGTCCAACCCCAGTTGTTGGCGACGGTCTGCCCCTGCGTGGCCGTGCCGAAGCGAACGAAGGCCTGCGCTTGTTTCTACCGTCCCGTGCACCATCGGCGTCAACCAACTGCCGTGACCGGATTCTCTGGCCCCCCAAGCAAAACGGCGCTCGGCCTCGTTGCCCTGGGTCATGGTTTCAGGTAGGAACGAGGGAGGGTCACGCATGGTGTGCCATGCGTTGGACCGCCGAACATCGGTGAGCCATTCAGCCATCGGAGCACTTGGGCCACCGCCTTCTTCG
Organism: Candidatus Poseidonia sp.; assembly: GCA_038136695.1. GTDB lineage: Archaea > Thermoplasmatota > Poseidoniia > Poseidoniales > Poseidoniaceae > Poseidonia. The sequence continues at coordinate 169 of JAYQAK010000189.1, read as the reverse complement.
GGCGAGGAGTCAAAGACGATCACGGTCGGAGCCGCATTCAACAAATGACGCAGGTGATGACGTCCTCGCCTTACCATGAGGTCGGATTGGAACATGCCCAGTTCAACTTGGGCCTGTGCGTCCAACCAGGGAACGATGGGGGTCCGCATCGACCATGAATCAACGTCCA
>JAYQAK010000188.1:0-1551 GCA_038136695.1 Candidatus Poseidonia sp. | reverse complement strand
GAGCCGAGATCCAACACGTTGGCGTTGGCGATGGAATCTCCAGCGGCGGCGGCCCAACCAATCAAAGGCGGCGTGGAACCGGCGATACCGCCAATCACAATGTTTTGTGGGGTGCGCCGCTTGAGCCAAATAGAATACACAACGACGTAGAACACCACCGAGAACGCCGACCAGAAGGCGGCTTTCGCACTGACAAGAAGAAAGAGCGCTGAACCGATGACGGCAATGGTTGCACCGAAGAGCAGGGCGAACCGCGGTGTTGCATGGCCGAGGGGAACGGGTCGATTCATCGTACGCCGCATGTGCGGGTCAATGTCTGCGTCGTACCACATGTTGATGGCGTTTGAACCTCCGGCCGAAAGCGTTCCACCGACCACGGTGACCAAACTCACATACAACGTGTCTGACCACGTTCGCTCGACATCGAGCACACCGTAGCGAGCCAACGTGTCGTGCACGAGAATCGCACACAAGGCTGTGATTTGAAGCAGCACAATAACCCTGAGTTTCATCAACTGCACCATGACCTTGAGCATGCCCGGGTGAGGAACGATGGAAGGGGCGTCTTCGCTCATTCTTGTTCCTCTCCGGATGCAGGTGATGTGCTTGTACGACCGTCCTTGGCTGCTCGCAGGGCAAAGGTCGTGCTAAAACTGACCACAACGGCTGAGAGAAAGGCACTGACACCAACAACCAAGTGCATCAACGAGAGCCATTCGGGGAAGTCACCCACTTTGGCGAACACGATGTAAGACCCGCCAACCATCACGTTCAGGACCCATAGTCCTGTGGTGATTTCAGCCGAGCGAAGCAGCGCAAGGCTGCCATGATGGCCTTCGGTGGTGGTGCGCAGATGGCTCAGGCCCAAAATGAGGATGAGGCCGACCACCAAGGCTCCAAAGCGGTGTATCATTTGAATGAAAATTCCCGGACCTTCCAGCGAAGGAAGAAACGACCCTTGGCATTGTGGCCACCCCGTCGGAAAGCCGACGGAGCAACTTTGGTTGTACTGCCCTCCGGCAGAAGACGACACCCAAGCGCCGAGGATCAACAACAAGCCCACGGCCCCAGTCATCCCGTGAATGCGTTTCTTGTGCTGATTGAGAAACGTCGATGGGGCCTGCATGAAGGCCCAGGAAGCCCCTTCCGTCAACCGCATGGACATGTATTGCCATCCCAAGCCTGCGGTGAACAGACAGGCGAGCGAGAGGTGCATGGCCACCGTCCAATCGGCATTGTCGAACACGACGGTGACCAAACCCGCAGCCGCTTGGAGGAAGAGAAGGCCGGCTGAGAACAAGGCTGCTCTCGAAACCGGAACGCCGTACGTCGCTTGGAGGCGCCGAGCCATGATGACGTTGGCAAGGATGGGGATGGCGATAAGGCCCACCAGCAAGCGATGGAACCACTCAACAAAAATTTGGAACGTGGTGTAGCGATGATCCGGACCTCGTGAATCCTCCTGATCCGGGTTTTCGGCCCAGTACGCTTCCTGATCTTCTTCGGAGACAACAAAGTGCCACGTGCCAAAGCACGTCGGCCACTCCGGGC
>JAYQAK010000187.1:0-1601 GCA_038136695.1 Candidatus Poseidonia sp. | reverse complement strand
CGCACGGGTGTGAGGTGCCCTGGCAGCCGTGCATTCACGTGCATGCATCTCGCGATGAATTGCATCGCCTGGAGCACTGGTTGATGCAACCTGAAATTAGCGTCCGATTTGGGGTTTCATTCACGCAGTACCGGGCCATGCGATTGGACCTTGAGCAGGAGGATCCGGCGAATGTCCTCGAGGTTTATGTTGAACCGTTTGGCCGACTTCGTGCGCTTGCTGAACACATCGAAGCGCGCGGGGACTTCCATCGCTACACCTTGTTTTCGGTGGATGCCCATTTCGCTCAGCGTTTCCTCAACGAACACGGATGTGAACCGTTTTCGCGTGTTCGATGGTCGCCCGAGCACACGCCGATGCTTATTCGAGTGGGCGAACCAGAAAGCGGTGAATTCCCCCCGTTTCGTGTGGTTCGACTGACCATCGACTTCACCCCGTCTTCTGGCCCCCCTTCACTTCACGACACCGTGGATTCCATTCGCCTTCAACCGGTCGAGGAACCCGGTCTTGCACGGACCGATATGCCGATGGTGGAGGCGGTGCTTCATCGTGAGGCGTACCCCTCGCAGGAAGCCATGCTTGATGCGTTTCAAGAGATGTACAGCCTCTTGGACCCGGATGTTGTGCTGACGTATGGAGGCGACCAGCGTCTCTTTCCATGGTTGGTTCATCAACGCCAACAAACGGGCGGTGTCTTCTGTCTGGGTCGCTCGGCTTCTGCGTTGGCGCAATCAACACAAGCTCGAACTGTCCATTCGTATGGAAACACGCTCCACCTTGATGTTCGAAACAGCTTCATCGTAAACGAGGGAGGCGTGGCTGGCCTTTTCGAACTCGCTCAACATTCGTGCCAGTCCGCCCAAGTTATTTCACGCCTCTCACCGGGGTCGGTCATCAGCGCCATTCAGACGCGAGTGGCCATGGATGACGGGGTCTTGGTTCCCTGGAAAAAGAACCGACCTGAAGACACCAAGTCCGCCCTTGAATTGCTCCATGCCGATCGTGGAGGCCTCTACCTTGACAGCCGTCCAGGAGTGTATGCCTCGGTGATCGAATTGGATTTTGCAAGTCTTTTTCCGAGCATCATCGCCACCCGAAACATCTCACCGGAGACGTTGAATTGCTCGTGTTGCCAACCGGTCGAAGCCTCGTCCATCAGCACGGTTCCACTTCATCCACGTCAAGCCGAGCAAGAGTTCAGGCAACGACGGCTTCGTTCACAATTTGGTCACGGTTTGTTTCCTTTGACCAATGAGAAAGCGCTTCGCGTACCGGGCCTGAACAGCCATACATGCGGGAGAACACACGGTTTTCTTGGGCGGGTTGTGGCCCCGATCATTGAGCGTCGACGTTTGCTGAAGGAGCAACGGGTCGTGAAGGGGGACGCCTTTGACCTTCGGCAAAACGCTCTCAAGTGGCTTCTCGTCACCTGTTTCGGTTACACAGGTTACCGCAATGCAAGGTTCGGACGTATCGAAGCCCATGAAGCGATTTGCGCGTGGTCTCGTGACATTTTGTTGACGACCATCGAAGAAGCACAAACCGATGGTTGGGAGGTCTTGCATGCCATTGTGGACTGTGTTTGGCTTGCCGACCGTTCG
>JAYQAK010000186.1:0-1623 GCA_038136695.1 Candidatus Poseidonia sp. | reverse complement strand
TGTAGTGGTAACGACCGTTTTCATACCAGTCAACGCTGCGATAGGTGGACAATGGGACGGCCAGCAACCCTTTGGGGGCCCAGTACTGGAAGGCTTTGTGTTCGTAGTTGGCTTCGGACCACGACCACCACCACATGTGCTCGTTTTCCTTGGCCACCGGAGACAGACGAAGCACGTTCGCCTGTTGCGGGTCGGTGGGGTCGCTGATGTCAAACAGCGAAAGTTGAGTCCCTGCCCAATCGAGACCGGTGCCGTCTTCGTTGGCCGGACCGAATCCAATGGTCAGCAGGTTGTCCCTTGAGAGTGGATGGATGTAGGTGGAGACGCCGGGCACCTTGAGTTCACCCAAGATGGTGGGGTTGGTCTCGTCCGACACGTCGATGACCCACAAGGGATCAATTTGCTCAAAGGTCACGATGTAGGCTCGGTCGCCGTCAAAGCGAGCGCTCCAAATCCGTTCGCCGGGGGCGATACCCTCCACCTTCCCCGCCTCAACGAGGATTTGTTGGTCGGTTTCAACGTCGACAGAGCGAACGAGGGTCACCAGTTGAGAGGACATTGGTTCAGGATCGTCCATCCACCATCGGTTCCACTGGCCGGTGGTCGTCGCCACGCGCAGAACACCTTCGTATTCGGAAAGCGCAAACTGGTTGATGACCGTCCCGTTGACTCGACCAGAACCGGTGTACAACGTTGCATCTGGCTCACTGATGTCAAAGGTGTGAAGGTTGGTCATCTCATCCATGCCGTCGTTGTCCCAAAACCACCACCAGTCGAAAGACGATTCCGACAGCACCAGCACGTCGGCGGAGGCGTACACCTGTGGGTAGTTTCCGACCACATGGTCAACTTCAAAGTCAAACGTCGGTGAAGCGAGGTCCAGTGAGAAGATGCTGGAAATACCGCGGTTCATCCCGTCTTGAGGTGCAACGAATTCCCGACAGGCATTGTCGCTCATTCGGTGCGTGGAAACTTCGCCGTTGCTGTACTCGTACACCTGCGGAATGAGATCGGCAAGGGTCAACCGAGACAAGACTTCAGCGTTGTTTTGCATGGTCTGCCAGGCGACTTTTTCTCGGATTTCCAAGCGGAGTGGGTCGTCGTAATCGAGGTTCCAATACCCGTTGGGGAGATTCAACCACGATTGCATTCCTTGAACGTCCATCCATGCGTGGGTCACGGTTCGTACCGTACCGCTGACTTCACGAGCCGTGATGTAACTCCCTTCGATAAACAACTCTCTCACGACGTCCGGTTGCGTGCGGTCGCTGATGTCAAGCACCGTGAACTTGGTGAGGCTGTTGGTTCGCCAAGAGCCGTATCGCTCGTCCCACCCCATCGCATCGACGACGGGGTGGCTGCTGGAAATGGACCATGGGTTGAGGTTGGAGATCACCACCAAGCGGTCACCATCGAGCATCATCGCCACCGGAGAGCCGGAAAGCGTGAGGTTTGAGGTGGCTTCGAGCTCACCAAACTCTGGAACACCAAAGATGTGGAGGCGTTGACCCTGAAGGTAGTAGATGTGATAGCCGTCGGTTTTGACAAAGTCGGCCTCATCAACGCCAGCCTCTTGGTTGTTGGTTCCCGAAAAATCCTCACCTTCAACGCGAGTTGGAGCAG
>JAYQAK010000185.1:0-1677 GCA_038136695.1 Candidatus Poseidonia sp. | reverse complement strand
CCGTTCGTTTCGTCCTCGACATCGTGATGATGCTGTGGATGCTCGAGATGTGCTTTTTCACCGCCAAACGAGGTGCACCGTTTGAAGCCGACCTTCTCGGTCGAGTCCTCCATGGAATGTTTCCCAAGGGTTTCCAAGATTGGCGAGACCCGGTTGACATGAATCGAGACGTGTTGCTCGGTGTTTGGCTAGGCTGGTTTGGGTGGTTGGCCTTCCCTCACTTGTTCCCACAGGCCGTGGCCTCTTCAGCCCTCTCGGGAGGTTCAGGCATCTTGCCAGCGGTGTTCTTCTTGTTGTTGCTGACCGTTTCGGGAGGCGTCGTGGTGCTGTTTCTTCGCATCGTCGCTTCATGGGGGGGACCGTTTTCGAGGCTCTTTGGCAAATTCGGTGGCGAGGTGTTTGCGCAATTTGTCGGCTGGGTGCTGACCCCGATTGCGCTCTGGATGGCGCTGAACGTCACCATCAATGTCGTTGAACTCGGCGTGTTTTAGGCAGAGGCGTTAAGACCGTTGATGTAAATCTACAAACCCATGAACAACGCCGTTCCTCACTGGAGTCAAACCAGCGCACGCCTCTTGAACGCCTGCCCTCGATCGTGGGTTCTGACCTACGCTAACGAGACCAACGCCCCGTCCCAAAAACAGCGTCGACGCCGCCCGGCATCTCGTCGTCCAAGAACCTTTGATGAGGCTCAAGTCCAATGCATGCGAACCGCATGGTTGGAACGGATGCAAGACCAGTTTCTCGGGAAAACATGGTCGGCCTTGTACCTTGAGCGAAGGTTGCAATACCATCTTGACGAAGCCGTAGCGCTCTTTGACCGTCCCCCCCTTCCCCTCCACATCACCATGGCCCTTCATCGAGGTGTTGGGCAACTCAAACGTTTGGAGAACACCCTATCTTTGCGCCCTTTGTTCGGTTCAAAACCGCACCGCTGGGCCTACTTTGACCGACGCGAAGGGGCTTCGTTTCCTCGCCTTCACCTGTACGCGGCCCCGGATGTCGCCGTTCACCACCAACACCGTTGGACCCTTGTTCGGATACAGTTCAGATCTCCCTCAACACCCTTGTTGAGTCAGGAATTGGAGCACCGTCTGATGGTTCACTGGGCCATGAGTCAACCGGGTTTTCCAAACGACTGGCAATCCTATCGGGTCAAGGTCGTGCGGTGGCACATCAACCGATGGATCGAACACACCGTTCAGGTATCAGCCGAGACGCTAGGCCAAGCCATGGGGCTTGTTCAGCACGATGTACAGGAGATGAAATGGCTTCAACGAACGGCCACGGCCGACCCTTCCCTTTCCAGTGTTCCCCTCGCAGGCTCACAAAGCACCTGTTACGGATGTCAGCACCGACCGACCTGCCCTGCAAAAGACGGGTTGCGCGCAGCAAAAAACCACGCAGAGAAGTTGAAGACGAATCAAAGCGAAGAAACCAAATCGGCCAGGACGGCATGAACATCCTCAGCCTTGGTCACACCACTCGCCAACAGCACACCCTCTGCACCGAGTTCGAGGGCTTTGGCGACGTCGGCTCCATTTTTCACGCCGGCACCGCACAGGACTCGCACGTCTGGATTCACGGCTTTCACAGCCGCCACGGTATCGCTTACAATGGCGGGGTCGGCCGTGGTGACCGATACATCACCGCCGATCAACTCGGGTGGCTCCACAG
>JAYQAK010000184.1:0-1730 GCA_038136695.1 Candidatus Poseidonia sp. | reverse complement strand
CGGCCCGTGGTGTGGCGTTCAAGGCCAACGTGCTGATGATCAACGCCATGATGAAACAAATTCTGCGACGCATTCTCGCTCGTCTCTTTGGCCGGGCTGCACCGAGAGCGTTTGTTGAATGGCTTCTCCTTCCGATCTACGTCTTTTGGAACATGGTTGGAACAACCAAGGTGATGAACGAATTGATTGCTCGGGCCAACGGCCCCGAGGCTGTTGCAGAGGTCGTGAAGCAAGTCGGTTGGAGCGGCGAGGTCCCTGGATCACTCCAAGGGCCAGCAAAGCACGTCATCAACACCCACGTGGTGCGCAGCAAAGCCTTCCACCCCAACATTGAGTTGACGTTTCTTCACCTCGGACTTGACAGGTTGAGCGACGAAGAGGTGCCGTTTGAAACGGAGCGACTCACGTCAGACGAGCGGACGCAACTGGCCAAATTCATCGTGGCCGTGCCCTATCTCGAAGTCCGGAAAATACGGGTTGATGATGCGCTCTGGTCCTTTGTTGAGGCCACACTCTCCACCGATGAGCGAACAGCATGGCAATCAGCGTGCAAGGCCTACATTCGTCAAGGCACACCCTTCTGAACAGGATGTCCTGTTGGGCGATGAGGCGAGGAAAAGAAGCATTCATGGCTCGCCCGCCGGACCCCACCAGCATGGACCGTCCGTCTCGCAGCCCACTGGCGGTGCATTGGGGACTCGACCCCGAGACGGTCTTCCTCAACCACGGCTCGTTTGGTGCCACACCCACGGCGATTCGAGAAGAGCAACGCTTCTGGCAAGACCGCATGGAACACGAGCCCGTGGCCTTCCTTGACGGCGAAGGCTTGGAACAGATGACGGCCGCCCGTCACGCCTTGGCCCAGATGCTCTCGTGCGACCCCGACGATTTGGCGCTGGTGGACAACGCCACGTCGGGTGTGAACACGGTCATGCGTTCGCTGGTGTTTGCTGAGGGAGACGAGATTCTCGTGCCCGACCACGCCTATCAGGCCTGTCGAAACACCATTGATTTCGTTGCCGAGCGCTGGAGCGCCAAGGTGGTCACCGTCGCATTGCCGTTCCCCATCGAGGGCCCGCAGGTCGTGATGGATGCCATTCTCGGGGCCGTGACGGACCGCACGGTGCTGGCCATGATCGACACCGTCACCAGTCCAACCGGCCTTCGCATGCCCTTCGAGGCGTTGGTGGCTGCCCTGGAAGATCAAGGCGTAAGCGTGCTTTTGGACGCCGCTCACGGCATCGGCATGGTGCCGCTTGCTCTGGACGAACTGGGCGCCTCGTACACCACCAGCAACTGCCACAAGTGGTTGTGCGCACCCAAAGGCTCGGCCTTCCTCCACGTGCGCAAGGACAAGCAGGCCGACATTCATCCTTTGACCATCAGCCACGGGATGACCTTCCCGCTGGGTGACACCACCCGTTTCCGGCACGAGTTTGACTGGACTGGAACTCGCGACCTCTCGGCCCACTGCTCGCTTCCCGCCACCATCGAGCACGTTGGCGGGCTGTTGAAGGGCGGCTGGCCCGCCATCATGCAGCACAATCACGACTTGGCCATCCGTGGTCGCACCATTCTGTGCGAAGCCCTCGGTTTAGAACCGCCTTGTCCCGACGAGATGGTGGCGTGCATTGCAACACTCGTGCTGCCGTTCGATGCCAGCGTCAAACCACATGAGCGCGACCCCCTCCATGCCACCCTGAAGGAAAAGTACGGCCTTCAGGTGCCCG
>JAYQAK010000183.1:0-1759 GCA_038136695.1 Candidatus Poseidonia sp. | reverse complement strand
AGCCGCTGTATCGGTTCTTGTGGTTGCCAACGGCGATGACGTTCTTGGCCGTGGCGGGGGGTGAGACGGTGCTGCTTCCCGGTCCGTCGTTGCCTGCGGCGAAGAGAATGGTCAGCCCCTCAACCCCGTTGTAGTAGCGGTCGTAGTAGTTGGCTCGGGAGTCAACGTCCTCGGTTTCGGAGTTGTACTTTGACTGCTGACTGGCAGCGGACGAACCCCACGAGTTGGTGTGGGTGCGTGCGCCGGCGTTGTATTCGGTGTTGAGCAAATTGTTGAGGGAAGGTGACTGGAAGTTGCCGGTGTTGTCGTTTTCCATGGCTTGGAAGTACAATTCCGCCGCTTGAGCAACGCCGCCGTAGCCGCCGCGGAAACCGTCTCCAAGGACGGTGCAGGAGACGTGGGTGCCGTGACCGGAGTGCTTGTCGGCGGTGCTGCCGTCGCCGATGACATCGTAAGAACCGACGACTCGGGTGCCAAAATCACCGTGGTCTTCGTCAAGACCGGCATCTGCGACCGCGACAATTTGGCCTGAGCCGTCCAAGTCGGTGGTGAAGTAGGTGGCCATCGTGTTGGTTTGCATGTGGCTTCGGGACTGGTCGTTGAACGCCGCAAAGGCAGGATCGGCTCGCAACTGCATCAGCGAAGGTTGCATCAACACCTGTTCGAGGGGAACGTTGCGCAGCGTTCCTTCGTAACGGCCGTTGTCCCATGCTCGGGTCTCGACCATGGCTTGACGGGCCACATCGCCCAAAGATTGGGTAAGGCGGCCATCGTTCTCGTCAACCAAATCGACGGTTTCGATGGGGCCGAGCTCGTCACGCCAACCGTCGATGCGAAGCAGCATCTCTTGCAACACCGATTCCCCCTCGGTCAGGAGCACCAAATCGAGCAACGGGCCATCCACCAACATGCCGATGGGGACGGCGTGGCTTGCCAACAGGGCGGGGTGTGCTTCCGCTTGCTGAAGGGCCAGCGGCGTGCCCTGAATCAGCAGACCGGAGGGAGCGATGTACTCGCGAACCGCCAGCCCGTCAACGGTTGCCAATTCTTGGCGAACATCCTGAAGGCGAAGGTCGTTGGAAACGAGCACCAACAGCAGGTCGAGACGGGGCTCGAGCAGCGATGAGGGAACGGGACGGGCCAACTGCAAGCCGTTGCTGTCAAAGGTGCCGAACGGGCCGATGGCAAGCGCGTCCCTCTGTTCGTTTACAAGGCGGTCGTCGAGCACCCCTTCGGCGTCAAAGTAAACGCCTTCTTTGACCTCAAATTGAACCCATTCCGGTGACAGCGAAAGCGGCTCTGAGCCCCGTTCACCATCGGTAAGGAACAGCGAACTGCTCGTTGAAAGGACCAGCAGCACCACAAAGACAACGGCAGAGGTTCGTTTCGCTGCCCCTGCCATGAAATCGCCTCAAGTTGCCGTCCTATATCGCTTCGGTATCGAGCCTTTGCCCACCGTCAATTGATTGGCCACACGTGCCGGTCTGCTTTGTCGGTGAAGATTTCTTGCGACCACTCACCGACGTCGTGCGTCCAAGAGGTTTGGCGCAACTGGCCGGTGTAATCCCGGTACTCGATGTCGATGGCGAGGGTGTATTCGCCCCATATGGTGTAGCCGATGACCATCATTTCCAACTCATCGCCGGAGATGGAGGAGTGAGCCTTCTTTTCGTTGACTTCCAGGGACATCGTTTCGATCAGTTCGCCTTCAACGGTGTGGAATTCAATGTCGAGGACGACGTCGGTGATGGACCGGCTG
>JAYQAK010000182.1:0-1780 GCA_038136695.1 Candidatus Poseidonia sp. | reverse complement strand
AAGCCGGCCGCATCATGGGCGAACTGCTCAACCTCCGCATCCAAGCCATGGGCGCCAGCCTCGTGGGCGGTTTGGAATTGGGAGCCGTTCCGCTGACGGCATTGGTCGTCGCTACGGCGCCCGACACGTTGCGCGGGTTCATGGTGCGCAAGGAACCCAAAGGAAGAGGAGGGCGCAAGACGAACAACCCGCCCGGCATTGAAGGTTCATCGCTGGAACAGGGTGGCGATGTGGTGGTGGTTGAAGATGTCACGACAACCGGGGGTTCATCGATCGTAGCGGTCGAACGAATCCACGCAACCACCGCTTGTCGTGTGGTGGGCGTCATCAGCATTCTCGACCGTGAAGAGGGAGCGAGCGAAGCCTTTTCTGCAGCCGGACTCCATTTTGAATCCCTGCTCACTCGGTCGGACATCACCGAACGTTGAGGCGAGGGTATGCACCGTTTGATCGCTCCTTCAACCGCCTCAGAAGAGGGCTTGGTTGAACAGGCTCAGGACCCAACGGCTCCCGGGGGTTTGCAGTTTTATCACGCTGATGAGGGCAAACCGTTGGCGACACCATGGCAGGTGGCCGTGCTGCGTGCGATGGCCCTCCAGCAGTATCCGTTGCCACCGGGTTTGCTGGTGGATTGCGCCTGCGGAAGCGGGATTCAACTCGCTGCCTACGCCTCTGTGTTGCAACGCCCCGTGCTCGGCATCGAACTTGAGGCAATGCGTGCTCAGGCCAGTGCGGTGAATCTGCGAATGGTCGCTGAACATCACCGCGCTGCGCAGGAGAGCTGGTTGAACGACAGCGCCGTGTTGGCCGGTGACGGGACGCAAGCCTCCAACGCCTTGGAAACGCTCAACTTGGACACACCGGTTGCTTTCCTGCACCTCGACCCCGCCCGTCCACGAAACAGCCGTACGCACGCCTTGGATGAGATGCAACCTCCGCTTGACAAGGTGCTCGCATCTTGGGCTCCTCACCTTGGTGAGACCCCGTGCGTCCTGCTTGATTTGTCACCGCGATTGACCGAAGCTCAACGCTTTGAGGTCGAGGCTTTGGTCGATGCGATGTGGCCCGGTATCGAACGAACATGGGAGTGGACGTCCAGAGGTCGTGGGCGGGTGGACCGGTTGGCGCTTTGGATTGGCGGTGTTGCATCGTCCGATCAACGGCGGCGCTTTGTTCGGGTGCCGCCGTCGCTGGGAGAGACCCCGCTCGTGTTGCACTCCGACCAATCACCTGAAGTGCTGACACAAACGATTCATCCGCCAAAACGGGGCGAGTTTGTGAGCCTGCTTGATGCGGCGCTCTTGGAAAGCGGTCTGGTTTCCTCATGGTTGGGAAGCGTTTCGAAAGATCGATTGTTTCGATGGGCCGTGATTCAAGGGCGTCGACCTCAGGTCCATCACGACCACGAACTGCGACTGGACGCTGCCCAACGATTGTTGGTTCAGGCCACCGGCCGCGTGGTTGAATTGCTCCCCTTCGAGCTCAGTGAAGCCACCGTGGATGACGTGGTTGAACGTGCGCTTGAACACCATCTACGCTCGGTGAAACTTCGCCTCGAACTGGACCCCGCACAACAGCCGCTGCTCCAAGGTTCCTTGGACCGACAATTGCAGCGGAGGCACGGTCATCGGGATGGTTTTCTCGTGCAACATCCCAACGGTCAGGTCTTGCTTCTTTGCGTTGACCAATCTGAAGCGATTTAACCCGGGGCGTTTTTTCACCGATTTTGAGGCTCAGTGGCGCGGATTTCATCATCGCGGTCTTGATATATGGGAGGTTG
>JAYQAK010000181.1:0-1800 GCA_038136695.1 Candidatus Poseidonia sp. | reverse complement strand
GATTTTGATGGCTCGCAATTCTTGGTCGTCTTGGCTTTGTGCTTCCGAGGGTTTTGGTTCAATTCCTGTCCACGGAGGCGGTTCTTCACCCACGGTCACAAGAGCGACTGGTGTGGTCTGATCAGCCATGCCTTCACCCGAGCGTGTGAACTATTTCAGTGAGTGTGTCAACAAAACGACGAACATCTTCTTCGGTGTTGTACAGGTATGCAGAGGCCCGTAGTGAACCCTCTTGATGCCCTTTTGCATGGAACCAAGAATGAACGCAGTGTTGTCCACTTCGTACCATCACGCCGGCCGCCTCGTCCAGAAGGAGCGCCACTTCGTGGGCAGGGAGTTGTTCCATCAATATTGAACAGATGCCACCACGTTGGCGAGGGTCTTCGGGACCAATAATGCTGAGGCCAGCTAAATCCTTGATGCCGTCGGTCATGATGCGGTTGAGCTTGATCTCATGTTCGTGGACGGCATCCATGTCGAGGTTGGCGAGGTAGTCAATGGCAGCACCGGTCGCCATCATACCTGAAAAATTTCCCAACCCCCCCTCAAAGCGTGCGGGTGGTTTCGCCCATTCCGAGCTGGTGTACGTCGAGTGGGTGACGGTTTGTCCCCCGGATTGAATGGTGCGGAGTGAATCAAGCAATTCGTACCTTCCCCATAGGCCACCCATGCCCGATGGTCCGCACATTTTGTGAATGGAAAAGGACAGGAAATCGATGCCCAACGCTTGAACGTCCACGTTCATGTGAGGGGTTGATTGCGCCCCGTCAACAGCCACAAGAGCCCCGTGGTCATGGGCAATCTTCGTCACTTCAGCAATGGGTATTTCAACGCCGTCCAGATTGCCTACATGGCTCATGGCCACCATCCGTAGACGTCCGTTGGCCTCGTTGCAGGCTGTTTCAAATGCTTCGAGGTCAAAGGAATTGTCCTGTCGACTCGGCACCACTCTATGGTCAACGCCCTGCTCTTGGCTAACCTGCATCCACGGGACGAGATTCGAGTTGTGCTCTCGGTCTGATGTGAGCACCACGTCGCCGCGTTCCCATTTCATGCCGTGTGCGATTTGGTTGATGGAGTGAGTTGCGTTGCGGGTGAACACAATCTCGTTGGTGGCCGGTGCATTGAGGAAGCGAGCAACCTTCGCCCTTGCGTCAGCCACACTCCGCGAGACCGCCGTGCCGTAACGATGAACAGAGCGACCACCGCACCCGGGGGTTTCCGTGTAGTATCGGTTGATGGCATCAACGACGGATTGGGGCTTCAACGTCACGCAGGCGTTGTCAAGATAGGCAGGTGCAGGGTCGCTTTGAAGCGAAGGGAAATCTTCACGGCAGCGCTCTATCAACTTCACCATGCCTCCTGATCGGGTAAAAAGTCCATGGCGGGCGCATTGACGCCGCAAGATGGACAATCCATTCGCGTCGGCATGGTGGCTTTGCAGGACGCACAGGTCGTTCCAACGACAACGGTGGCCGAACAGCCGCTTGCAAGGCACGGGTGGACGAGTTCACCCTTGTCGTTACGAGCGATGCTCGAGGCTGCGCCGCAATCAGGGCAGGCCGCATTTTTGGCGACCACATTGCCTGCTCCTTCCATTTCGAGGGCAGCATCAACGGCGGCTCTTGTACGAACTCGCGCCTCGTTTCCGAGCATGCGTTGGGGATACCAAAGCACAACCAAGAAGATCGGGATAGCAGGAAGTCCGGTGAGCAAATGAAGGAGAAGGAAACCGTAATTGCCTTCACCGTATTCTGCAACGTGGTGCAAACCCGACCACGATGAGACGGTGATCAACAA
>JAYQAK010000180.1:0-1872 GCA_038136695.1 Candidatus Poseidonia sp. | reverse complement strand
CCCATGGAGAACGTGGTCAGGTGCGAGTGCGGAGCCAGCATTGACATCGCTGGTGTCACCCCTCGAAAGGACGGAACCAAAGTGTGGTGCCGAGTGTGCGGCACGGTCACGGTTCATCATCGCTGAGGGTGCGTTCCTCCGATTCAAAACCGGTCGACTGTCGATGGCGCCAGCCTGCCAGGCCGACCAGTGAAACGATTTCAATCAGTCCTACCGGCACGGGCAGGCTGTTGCTTTCCACCTGTTCGTCAGGTTGAGGCGTGATGGCCAAGGACGCATCGTAATCGTCCCGGGTGATCATGAACCAATCCAAATCGCGTGGTAGGTCCGATGTCAGGAATTCATGGTCTTCTTGGTTGACCAAAAAATCGTCCTCAATACGAATGCCAAACCACCCGTCGAGGTAGATGCCGGGCTCGATGGTGATGGCGTCGTAGGGCGCGAGGGGTTGTTGATTGTACGACAGACCAAACAACGGGTCATCGGTCCCGCCAGAGAGCAAGGGCGGTTCGTGAACACACACGCCAAAACCATGGCCGAGGGAATGAATGAAGTGTTCACCAAACCCTTCGTTCTCGATGTGGGTGCGCGCGACGTCGTCCAGCGCCCACGCCGGCGTTCCTGCTTCAATCAAGGGGAAGGTGAGGTTTTGTGCATCATACACCGCCATGTAGGCTTTGACGATGGTGGCGTTGGTCGTTCCACCGACCACGTAGGTTCGGGTGACGTCGCTGACCCAATCGTTGACGCGCCCGCCAAGGTCAATCACGACCACGTCTCCGACGAGGACCTGCTTTGGCCCTGCTCCATCGTTGGCGGGGTCGCCGTGCGGGATGGCACCGTTGGCCCCCGAGGCGACGATGGTTGAGAACGAAGGCCATTCCGGATTTGATCCATTTTCAATCATGGCTCGGTCAATTTCGTCAGCGATGGCCCGCTCGCTGAGGTTGGCCCCCATCAACACCTGCCAGAGCATTTCACGACCGACATGTTGGCCGACTTCAGCAAGACGAACCGACTCTCGAATCGACGCATCTTTGTTGGGTGAAATCCCTGTCGGCGAAGGGAATTTTCCCTCGAGGGCGTTGGCGACTTCCGTTTCGCACGCCATCGCAGGTGGCATGGTGCAAACGAGGAGGGCCAACAGCACGCCAATCGTGACCGTTCTGCCCATGAACGTCCCACAACACGCCTCTTCTTTGATGCATCGGCATGTTCATGGTCGTTCCTCTTTCACCGGTGGAAAAGTGAGGGCCATGTCTGAGAAGCCACTGGTGATCGATGTCGTGGACAACGGTGGGCAATGGACTCATCGCGAGTGGCGAATGTTGCGCTATCTGAAGGTGGACACACAAATCATTGACAACACGACGCCCGTTGAGGAACTTCGCAAATTGGACGGCTTGATCCTTTCCGGTGGTGCGGCACGCGTCGGTCTGAGCGGAGAGTTGGGGAACTGCGCAGCTTTTCTGGAATTGGACATTCCCATCCTCGGTATTTGTGCCGGCCATCAATTCATGGCGCGTCATTACGGTGGTGACGCCAGAGAATCCCCCGAACCCGAATTTGGTGCGATGGAGATTGAACTTGTGGGCGGCGGGGGGGCCATCTTCGCAGGCACCAAACCGATTCAGACCGTGTGGGAATCTCACAACGACGAAGTACACGAAGTCCCTGAAGGTTTTTTCATCACAGCCAGCAGCCCTTCCTGCAAGGTCCAAGGCATGGAAAACGAAGCCGGTGACCGGTTTGGGTTGCAATTTCATCCCGAGGTGAACGATTCGGAATTCGGCAAGGAGATGTTCGAAAACTTTGTCGAAGTCTGTCGGAAGGCCAGGGCGAGTGGAGCGTGAATCAATCCTCTTCCCGCAT
>JAYQAK010000179.1:0-1888 GCA_038136695.1 Candidatus Poseidonia sp. | reverse complement strand
AAGCGAAGATCCTGCGTCATGCGGTAACCCTTCTTCACCTTCGCAAGGCCGATTCGCTCGAGCGCTTCGACCATTCCAGGGGTTGGGTCTGACAACATACCGTTGGTCAGCTTGTCGTGGTCGGCTCCGCCGAGGATGGTGATCACCCCAAACTGGTGGGCTCGACCATCGCGATCAAGAGGTGCGATGCCTGTGGCGGCACGTGCACCCTTTTGCAGGAATTCAATCGCTTGGGGCAGAAAACCGGTCACGCCCAATGCAGGATCGTAGCCTTCCTGTTGTTGCGCATTGCTTGCGGACGAACCCATTTGGAGAGCAGCACCGTGGATGTACATGTTGTTGTGATGGACATAACTTGTCGCTTCACCGTTGAGACGAACCAAGCGCTCGTCCTCACCGACCAGGTGTTGCCCTGCGGCAATTGGACCACGGGTCAGACGACCGTTGTCGTGGAACTTGATCAGTTGATCAAATCGAGCCTTCTTTCGAACGAGTTGTGGAGCAGGAGTTTCATTGGACGTCAATGCAGCCGGTGCTGCAGACTCGGTTGTCAGTTGAACGCCAGGCGCTTCGTTGGAGAACAATTCAACGGATTGGGCTCCTTGAGGAGTGGTCGTAGCGGCGTCCTTCATCTTGAGCGTCCATTCAGATGCTTCTTCATTGTTAGGGGTCGTAAAGAACGACGTGTCAATGCTCGGCAATGTTTCTTCGGACATGTTGATGTTCTCCTTTTCTTCTTTGGTGGGAATGAACGACATCTTTGCATTCAAATCCGATTGACTTGGGTTTGAATCTTGCTGGGTCATTTCAGCGGTCGTTGCAAAACGGTCGTCGGTCTGTTGATCGATGGGAATCAGAACCTTTCGCTTCATGCACCCACCTCTCGTGCGATGTTGTCGGTCACCGTAACGTTAGCCTGAATGGCTTCTTGGAGCATCATTGCGAATTGGCGCATTTCCTCACCGGATTGCTGGATGGCAGCAAACGCTGTTCGCATCTTGATCATGGTTTCCGTAATGCCTTCCACACGTTCAAAGGCGTCAAGCATGGATTCAATTTCTTCGAATTGCGTCAGCAGGTTGTCGTGAAACGCTTCCTTTTGCTCAATGGAATCCACCATGAGTTTGTTGGTTCCAGCAAGAACCTCCTTCTGGTTCAAGGTCGACATCTGTCGTTGAATCAACTCTTCTTCGACACCGTTCGTTTGTTCAAGAATTTCAAGCTCAATTTCGCCCAGAATCCCTTCCATTTCGTCGATTTTCAGGAAGACTGCACGTTCACCGCGTTCATTATCCGCCTTCATCTGCTCGTTTTCTGTCTTGAGCTTGTACACGTAGCGTACAGCCCAGAGAGAAGCAGCACCGGCAGCAAAAGCAAAACCAGGATAGGTCATGGCTGCGGTTGAAATGAGTTCAGTGTTCATTACCAGTGGTTCAGAGTGGTGAAAGTGGATTCAAATCCAGCCATTACCGGTTTGAATTTCCGAGAAGCCCGTTCAATGGTTTCAGAGATGATGAAACACATCATCCTCCAACACCGCAGACCTTCGTGGAGTTTGAAGGGTGGAGGTGTTATTCTTGGCTGAGGAGGATTTTGTGTTGAACAAGATCGTGGACCGTCATGATGTGGTATCCCGGCATCATCCATTTGGCGAGAAATTCTCCAGCGGGGCTGTCTGCCCAGTACGATGGCACATATTCGATGAGAACGGCCCCCAAGCCACTGTACATGAGTTCAGCAACTTGGTGAACCGGTGTGCTGGCATCAATGATAATGGGTGCCGGACTCAAGAGTCCAGCCTCTTTGAGCGCCTCCATCTCGATGACCTTGGGGAGTGACGTAAACGGGTGATGGCGGAGGAAATTCATGATGTTGTTCAGTTCGAGCG
>JAYQAK010000178.1:0-1891 GCA_038136695.1 Candidatus Poseidonia sp. | reverse complement strand
AAGGGGCCTCAAATCATGCAGGTCATCTTCGGCCGCACCCCGTTGCTCAACGACGTCAAGCGTGGCCTGAAAGGGTCCGGTTCTGCTGAATCGGTTAATCGTCTGGCCGTGATCATGCTCCTGACTTTGTCCATCGTCACGTTGGCGGCGGTTCAAGGCTACACGGGCACCCTCGTTGACGAGAAGACCGTGGATTCCACGGTGGGCTCCGACCTCAAAATCACGATTGAACAACCCGTTGACGAAGCCACCGTTTTGGCATTGGTGAACGAGTTTACCAGCAGCAGCGTCACCCCGGTGGCCACCAGCGTCCCCGAACTGGGCCTCGTCGACAGCAACGGGGGCGATACCCTGCAAACCTACGTGCTGTTCGACAACAACGGCGATGTTCTGCGATGGAGCGAACAAGCCTTGCCCGGTGAAGACATCGATGCGGCCTTGGCCGCTTACGCTGCAGGCGGATTTACCGCCGGCGAAGACTCGGCGTATTCCCTTGACTTGCCCGGCTCGGACCGAGGCGGGGACGAGAACCGGTTGGACGATGTGTTGCTCAAGCCCACCGATGAGAAATCAGAAACCTTGACCTTCGTGTGGGAGAAGATCGAATTCAATTTCACAACAGGTGGTTCAGAAGAAGCCGACCCCTTGGCTTTGTTCGAAGCTTACACCCTCCTGATGGACAGCGATTGGTCCCGGCTCAACTTGACCGGTCAAGACCTCAGCGGGCGAGACATCAGCCGCGTGGACTTGTCGGGCAGCAACCTGTCAGGAGCGAACTTGGCCGAGGTGAACCTGAGCGAGGCCATCTTGGTGGACTCCGACCTGTCCTATGCTGACCTGAGCGGTGCGAATCTCAAGAACACCGTGCTCGTCAATTTCATGGGCGGCTCGCTTGAGGGCACCGATTTCACCAACGCCAACCTCGAAGGGTCCTTTGGCTTCTTTGACCTGTCTGGAGCCATCTTAACCAACGCCACCTGTCCCGATGGCAGTGCTGCTGACGAAACTGCCTGCGCAGGAGGTGCTTCCCAAATCCCTCCGCCGCTGGCCGCTGATTTGTTCCTTGCCGACACCCGTGTCACCGTTGTGGTCACGCCGTTCACGACCGAGATGTACTACATGGGCACCCACGAGTACATCCCCGGGGTCAACTCTGCGACGGCCCTGTCTTCGCTCATCATCGGGGAATCCTCGTGGCGAGCGCTGGTCGGCGACCAGACCGCAGACAACTACACCTCCACCACGTGGGTCGTCGAGGTGAACGGGGTTGAGGGCGATGCCCTGGAAGCCTTGGGCTCCAAACTCTCGGCTGACGCACGCGTCTCCAGCGTGGAGGACTGGTCCAGCACCCACAAGGAGGTGGAACGCAACGGCGGCCTCATCTTTGGAACGCCGGGTCTGCTCTCGTTGCAATTTGTTGTGGCCAGCGTGGCCGCTGTCGCCTCGAGTTTCGTTTTCCTTTCGCTCGTGCTCAGCCAGCGTCAGAAAGAACTCGCTGTGCTGCAAGCGATTGGGGCTTCGCCCAACCAAATCATTCGCCTCGTGCTGTTTGAGATTCTCTCCATCGTGATGGTCTCCATGGCCCTCGGTATTGTGCTCGGCGTTGGTTTGGCGTTGTCCTTCAACGGCTTCTTCGACGTCTTCGGCTTCATCTTCCAAATCTTTGGTGGCTCCACCACCACCATCCAGCGGACGTTGGTTTACCCGTGGGCCCAGATCATTCTGGTGTCCTTGGCCGTGTTCGCTGCGGTGGTCGTGGCGCTCTTGGTAACGACACGGCGGGCGTTGAAAGCCGACTTGGCCAGCGTGCTGAAGGGGGAGTGAAGATGAGCGAAACGATTCTCCACGCTGACGGGCTCTACCACGTCTACGAATCCAAGGCCGAAGACGG
>JAYQAK010000177.1:0-1897 GCA_038136695.1 Candidatus Poseidonia sp. | reverse complement strand
TCATCGCCAAAGTCAAGCTGTTTGAGCACCGCATTGATGAGTACGAGATGATGCTCGATGAGTCCACCATCTGGCTCGTTCGTCTGCAGGGTGTCGGCTACGCCAAGGCGGAAGACATGGTCAACGCCGGTGTGTCCGGGCCCAACATCCGTGCTGCTGGTGTCAATTACGACGTCCGATGGGCCCACCCCTATTCGGTCTACGACCAGGTGGATTGGGAACCGGCCGTTGAGAAGCCCACGTCCGTCAAGGGTGCCGACTGCTACGATCGCTACCGAGTTCGTATGGAAGAGATGCGTCAGTCGTGCCGCATGATCCTCGACGCCATCGAGAAGATCCCAGGTGGAAAGAACACCAATTACGCCAACGGCGATGAGATGATCCTCGCCAAGGCACCCACCCGGGCCCCAGAAGGCGCCACGGGCTTCTCGCACTACGAATGCACCCGTGGTGCATCGCAGTTCTACATTCAAGGCGGTGGTGACGGTCGAGGAAAGAACCCCTACCGTCTTTCCATCCGCTCGCCGATGTTCATCACCATCCCGTACGTGGCCAAGACGATGATTGGCTACAAGGTGGCCGATATTCCGGCCATCATGGGCAGTTTCGACCCATGCATCGGGGAGACCGACCGTTGAGGTGAGACCATGGACGACAGGTACGATTTGGTTGGCTTTTTCCTCAGCAAAGACGGTGTGCTACGCTCCGGCATCATGAGCGTCCTCGAAGGAACGCCACTTGACGAGAGTGCAGGTGCGATTTCCTTTGGCGTCGCCACGTTCGCACTGGTGAACGTCGTCTTCCTCCTGCTGTTCTTCTCTCAATTCGCCATCCTCTGGATTGAGCGAAAAGCGGTCGCTCGCATGCAAGACCGCTACGGTGCCACCACTGCGCTTCGCTCGCTGTGGGTTGGTGAAAACGGCGTCACCGCCGGTGAGTGGTGGAACATGCTTCCATTTGGCCTTGGCAAACCCATCGGAGCCGTCAACCAGTGGCTGAACAAGAACTTCGGCAACCGCGATGAGAATTTCGCCACCGTTGACCGCGTCAACAACCGGTCCTGGATGGGCAAAACCATCCTTCCCGGGTTCTTCCAAAACGTCGCTGACGGCATGAAGTTCCTTGTCAAGGAACACATGGTGCCCCAACGGGCCGACCGTCTCATCTTTGAGGTGTCACCTTTCCTCATCGTGTCCTCCACGCTGTTGATTTTGGGGATGATTCCGCTTTCAAGCGGCATCTACGCAACGAACCCTGACCTGTCCATTCTCTACGCCATTGCCATCTTCGGGATTGCGCCCATCGGGGTGTTCTTCGCCGGCTGGTCGTCCAACAACAAATACACCCTCATCGGCGGGATTCGCTCGGCTGCCCAATTGACGGCGTACGAGATTCCGTTGCTTTTGACGCTGCTTTCGGTGGCCATTCTTTCGGGCACCTTCAACATCGTTGACAGCATTCACTTCCAGCACTCCGCAGGAGCGTGGAACATCTTCCTCATGCCGCTTGGCGCAGCTTTGTTCCTCATCACCATGATCGCTGAAGTCGAGCGTGTTCCGTTTGACATGCCCGAGGCAGAGGCGGAACTGGTCGAAGGTTGGTGGACCGAATACGGTGGCATGCGATTTGGTATGCTCTTCATGGCCGAATACATTCGCACCTACGCTGCGTGTTTCCTGTTCACGCACTTCTTCCTCGGCGGCTGGCACTTGCCCTTCCAAGGCACGATTGGTTCCATTCCAGTGGTCGGTGAAGCTTACCTGCTGATTCCGGGCGCCATCATGACGCTCGTCAAGTCGTGGTTGGTCTTCCTCATCGTGTTCGTGTGGGCTCGCTTTGCACTCGCTCGTATCCGAACGGACCAGATTCTCGAGTTTGGCTGGCGCATGCTGCTCCC
>JAYQAK010000176.1:0-1919 GCA_038136695.1 Candidatus Poseidonia sp. | reverse complement strand
GCTCGGTACCTGATTTTCCTCAACGAAGGCCCGTGGGCCTCACCCCCGACGGAACTCAACCTTCTCGGTCAAGCCCCGGACAAGTCCATCTCGCTGCACAGTCGGCTTTCGGCCGATGTTGAAACAGCCAACGGACAGCCACTGAAGGACGGTACGGCCTACCATGCTGTGGTGGTCGTGGAATACAACGACGGGCGATGGGGCAAGGTTTCAACGCCTTTCGGACCTGCCTCTCCCAGCGACGAAGTCCCCACAGCACCTGCGTGGGTCACCGCCCAGCCCGCCGGGAACAGCGGAGAAGACGGTGACGTTGAACTCGAATGGGCTCGCTGCACCGCCTTGGACCTCGCCCGCACCAACATCTACGTCGCAACGACGCCCATGTCCGATGCCCTGGGACGCACCCCGTTCTCGAGTTATGCCCCCAACGAAGGAAACCAAACCGTGCTCTCACTGACCCCCGGCGTCCCGGTGTGGATCGGATTGACCTGCGTTGATGAAGCAGGTCAAGAGAACCTCTCCGACATGACGGTCGTTGGCCCCATCGTGCCGACGGGTGAGCTCAACGACAACACACCCCCAGAGCCCGTTGTAGGCACAACGGCCAGCGATGTGCCCGAGGACGAAGGCGGTCGAATCACCGTTCAATGGAACCAGAGTACCGCCGAGGACTGCGCCTTTTACACGGTCTTCATGCAGCAGGGTGGTCTCGAAAGCGACGAGACTGAAACGCGAGGAAGCGTTGATGGATTCTCCCAGGCCGCTGTTCTCAACCCGTGCGATGAAACAAGCACCTTGATTTCGACGCTCGACGGAGTGCCACTGATCGACGGTCAAGTCTACACCGTTGGTGTTGTTGCATACGATGTGTGGTTGAACGGCAACACCGACGATGTGCTTCTCGTCACCGTGACACCCTTCCAGAACACCGTGGGCCAAGGAACCACACCCCCCAGAATCACCTCGCTGCTGGCCTTTGACCACGCCGATGACGACGGAACCGCCATCGACGTCGTGTGGGAGCCTTCGACCGTTGACGACTTCGCATCCTACACGGTGTGGGTCGCCAACGTCCCGGTGACCGACCTGTCCTTGGCGTATGCCTCGTTTGGAACCAATCCCGATGCTTGTGGCTGTTTCACGTTCAACAAGCAATGGATCGATGAGCGCACCAACCCGATTGAGTTGACACTCTCCAACGCCCTCTACGTACCGGAGGGCAGTCCCATCACCGCTGGTGAGCCCGGGCTCATTCAACCCGACATCGAACTCTTCGTTGCTGTGACCGTTCACGATTTGAAAGGAAACGTCTTCCTCACCGATTTGACGCAAGCCGAGGTGACGCCCATTGACAACCTCAACGACAACACCGCTCCCGACCGGCTGACCGACCTCCGGTTGTCCGACCGACCAAACGACGATGGCGGTGCCCTCTTGCTGGAGTTTGCCCTCTCGGAAGCCGATGATGTTCAAGTCTACGAGGTGTACGGGGCTGCCTACGATTTCGGTACCTCCGTGACCGGCCAAAACCAGCAATTCATTCCACTCGCGACGCTGGGACGAAACCCAACACTCCCGTTGACCATCGATGTTGTGACGGGTGACATCCCCGTGATCGCCGGTCAGGAAATTTGGGTGGCTGTTGTCGCCCGGGATAGCTCGGGGAACGCCCATGAAACCATGCTCACCGTGGTCTCCGCAGCGAGCACCGATGAAGGCGTCACCGACCCGGGCGTGTACCTTCCCGACATCAAGGGCGTAACCGCCTCGTGGTTTGAAGAGACGGCCGTCTTTGTTGAATGGCAACACTCGACGGACGCCAAGGTGAAAGGATACCACATCTACATCGCCAACGAGGCGTTTAGCGACACCAGCGAAGCGACGATGGTGGGCGAAACCATCTCGGCCAACACCTTCCT
>JAYQAK010000175.1:0-1921 GCA_038136695.1 Candidatus Poseidonia sp. | reverse complement strand
TCGATGATCACGATGTTTCTTGCCTCGAGCCATTTGATGAGCACGAACTGGATGATGAGCAAATTTCTCACAGCCTTGGAGGCCATTTTGATGACCAAACCGATGATGAGCCCGATGACAAATCCTTGAACGATGTTTTCAGCCAACAGGGAAGGGAGGTCCATGCCCGCCGCTCGCATCAAACAGGTATAACCGTGATGCTTGTGGTGGCAGCACAGTGGTCGTTTTGCTTACGATGCTCTCATATAGGGAAGGCAAGTGGGATGCCTGTTCACCATGAAGCGAGGGTCACGTGCTTGGAAGAAAACCGGCAATCAACGTTGGAAGTGGCGCAAGAAGAAGTTGCGACGCCGAAAGCGTGCACGCCGACAGGCCAAGAACTGATGCGAAGGGTAACAACACGGGAGTATAGTATAGCTTGGTAGTATCGCGGGCTCCAGTTGCACGGGAATGACGACGAGTGGGTTTGCTGAAGTTGATGACCAACTGGAGCGCCGACCTGTTGCAATCCTGCAGACTGCCCATCTGATGCGCAGTTTCAGAAGAAATCCGCTGGGGGGGGTTCAAATCCCTCTGCTCCCACTTTTTCACAACCCAGCGTTAGGTTCATGCCGAAGGCTGATGTGGACACGATGAGGGATGACAATGCAACGGATGCTGGCGTTCACGGTACTTGCCCTGCTGATGGGCCCCGTCACCGGTTCCTTGGTGGCCACCTCCGAACCCGTTGAGTGGGTGGCCGTTGACGAACAAGGCTTCCAGTGGATGCCCGTTGGTTACAGCACCAATGTGCCTTTGCAAGAAACACCGGCTTGGGTCGACGACGACACGCCGTGGTGGCTGCGAACCGCCCTTGATCAAAACCGCAACAAGATTCACGACAGTCTCGAAACCCTTCAAGGGTCCACCGGGATTGGCTTGTCCTACGGTGTGGACGTCTCCCAACACCATCTCGACCAGTTGGCTGCAATGAACTTGACCGTGGTCGACGTCATCGAAGCGGTTGATGCCGTCTTGTTGGGCCAAGTGGACGCCTCCCTTGTGGCTGAATTGGCAGCCCTCGACGACGTGGTGATGGTGGAACGCTACGGGCAAATCCACCTCTACGGCGATATCCAAACTCCTGCTGTCAAAGCACGCAATTCAACCTTCTATCCAGTGGGCGCCTGGGATTTGGGGTACACCGGAGCAGGGGTCAACATCGCCATGGTCGACACCGGGGTGGACAACGAACACCCGGGGCTGAATGAGAAATTTATCGCCGGTTACGACGCTGTTTGCTACCTTCACAGCGACCCATCGTGCGTCATCGCTGGTTTCGGTTCTCGAGAAACGGATGGAACGTTTGACCCCGATGACGGCCACCAGCACGGGACTGCCTGCATGGGCATGGCCGCTGCCACCGGCATCGATGCAAGCGGCGCGCAAACCGATTTCTACGGCTCAGCCCCTGATGCCGACTTGGTGGACGTCCGCATTGGCACGGATGCCGGTGCGGGGCCGTTTGAGAACTACTTGCTCTCTCAAGAGTTCTACGAATCAGCGATGAATGGCCTTCAGTGGATCATCGACAACAAGGACACGGCGTGGGAAGGTGCCGACGCAGCGAGTTACGGCATCGACATCATCTCGCTATCCTGGGGCATCACCTCCCACGAAGGCGGTGGTTCGGACGGTGAGGACATGCACAGCCGTATTCTCAACGAGGCCATGGAGGCCGGCATCGTCGTCAGCGTGGCGGCGGGCAACGACGGCCCGGACAACGACGGTCTCTCGGGGATGGGTTCCTCGAGCCTCTCCATCACGGTGGGTGCCACGGACGACATCAACACCGTGGACCGGAGCGACGATACCGTTGCCTCCTACTCGTCCCGTGGCCCCCGCCGCGACAACGGCGACAGCAACCCTCTCAACGAATTGA
>JAYQAK010000174.1:0-2013 GCA_038136695.1 Candidatus Poseidonia sp. | reverse complement strand
GGCGCCTCGGGCGCCGTTTACGGCCAGCGTCTCACCGAGGTGCTCGCTGACATGGGCAAGACCGTCCGTCTCGTCGTCACCGATTCCGGTCGACTCACCCTCAAGCACGAGTGCAACACCACGCCCGAGGAACTCGCTGCGGCCACCAACGCCGTGCTGGAAGACGCCAAAAACGTCGGTGCAAAGTCCGCCTCCGGCTCGGCCAAGATCGACGCCGTGGTCATTTGCCCGTGCTCGGGCACCACCATCGGGAAGTTGGCGGCGGGCATCTCGGACAACCTCGTGACCCGCTCCGCCATCGTGGCCATGAAGGAGCGCCGCAAGCTCATCATCGTGCCCCGTGAAGCGCCCTACGCCACCGTCCACCTCGAAAACATGGCCAAACTCTCCCAGTGGGGCACCATCGTCATCCCCGCCTCGCCCGGTTTCTACAACCACCCGAAGAGCATCGACGACCTGGTGGACTTCATCGTCGCCCGTATTCTCGACCAGTTGGAACTCGAACACACCATCGGACGCCGCTGGACCGGCGATGAAATCTGATGTGACCTCCAACCGCCGACTTCTTGAACAAGGAAGACGAGGGGTACATGGGTGAGCCCTTGGATTTGGAAGGCAAGACGATTGCGGAACTCAAGGATCTTCTGCGCGAGCAGGATCTGCCGGTTAGCGGCACCAAAGCCCAACTCATTGAACGGTTGGAAGGCAACGTCGCCGGTGGTGCGACGCTCAGTCTTGAGGAAGAAGGCAAAGACGATGCGATGGACGCCATCGTGGAAGACGTGCCCTGGTGGAGAAGTACGGATGTGCTTACTCCGCAAGCCTTGACGGCGATCGGTGTTGTTTTGTTGCTCATCGCCGCCGCCTTTGTGTTCCGCCCAACCTGGCTTGGTTTCGCCCCGAACTACGAGTACGAACTCATTGACTTCGACCAAAACCAAGCGCGTACCTTTGCTGAGGAACTCGTTTCCTTTGGCCACGCTGACTGGGAGGGACGCATGAGCGGAACCACGGAAGAAGCCAACGCCTCCGCCTACATCGAAGCCAAGTTTGCCGAGATGGGCATGTCCACCACGCTCCATTCCTACCAGGTGCCCATGCACCATGTCAACGCTGAGCCCAGTTTGCGTATTTGCGTTCAAGGCGGCTTTGGGAACAGTCCGTGCGAGGGACCTTTTGCCGTCGGCACGGACATCACGCAGTTCCAGCACCGCATCGATTACGTCATCCAAGGCTTCTCTGGCCGGTCAGACTACACCTTCAACGACGCTGTGCCAGTGACCGACCTGGGCAACGGCAGCGACGAAGTACTCTGGTCCTCGGCCAGCGGGACCATCGGCTACGTTCGCAGCGGTGGAACCGTCACCGGAAACACCGACCTGATGTCCCTCGCTGCCGAGAACGACCTGGCCGGTTTGATTCGAGTGAACAAGAACTACAACTGCGGCAAGATCGAGGGCAACGACTGCGTGCCCATTTTCAAGGGCACGGGCATTGACGCCATCACCGAAGCCAACGGCGGAAGCGTGCCCTCGGAACTGCCGTTCATCGCCATGTCAAAAGACGCAGGCGAGATACTCGAGAGCCTCATCTTCAACGCCACGGGCCCCACCGGTGTGCTCGAGATGATCATTGACGTCACCAACGACGAAGAGCGAACCATCTACGTCCCGTGCGGTGAAATCCGCGGTGAGAGTTCAGAGGTGGTCATCGTCGGGGGTCATCACGACACCGTTTACCACGGCCAAGGTGCCATTGACGACACCTCGGGCACCGCCAGCGTGCTCGAAATGGCTCGGCAAATGAGCGAAATCGTCAACGAAACGGGCAAGCCGGAGCGAACCTTGCGGTTTTGCACTTGGGGCGGCGAAGAGGAAGGACTCTACGGCAGCAGAGCCTACGTGGAGGCCTTCCAGAACAGTTTGCGCGACAACCTCCGCCTCTACATCAACCTCGATATGAACCACGTCGATGCCGACTTCTCCAACCGCGGCAACAGCCTGACGCTGTTTG
>JAYQAK010000173.1:0-2073 GCA_038136695.1 Candidatus Poseidonia sp. | reverse complement strand
TCTTGACCGACTGGTACGCCTATTCCACCGATATGTCCGCACGGGATGCCTTTGGCGGGGGATGGCTGTTTGTCATCCTCCCACTGTTCCTCCTTGTGGTGGCCGAATTGGGTCGGCATCGCTCAAGGTTCGAAGCCAGCACAAGCATGGCAATGATCGGCTCCGTGGTGCTTTCAAGGGCCATTTTGGACCCCGAATGGTACCTGCCATGGTTGCTCATCGCCTACATGTTTGCCGTTATTTGGAACATCGTGCGCACGACGTCCGACCCTGACATCAAACAGCGAAAAGACGCCACCTTAGCCATAGGGTTCACCACCATCGTCGTGTTGTTGCTGGCCATCTTGGACAACCTTAGCCTCCCACCGATGGACGTCTTCGACCAATTTTTGGACGTCGGATTCCGGCCGCAGTTCCTCCTTCTTTGTGTTGCAATGTATCTGCTCTCTGTACGGGCCTCTCACCACGAACTCGACGCTGGAAGTGTACTCTCCTGGCTGAGTGTCGGTGGGGAAAACGCCCCCACCTTCGACGCCAGCACGGGCATTTGGACCATTGCGGAAAAAAGCGAAGAAAACGACATCCTAGAAGATGCATGGACGCCGCTTGCTCGATTCAGTCTGCTCGGCTCCCTGATGATGTTCACCTTCTCCCTCAGTTCCATCGAATCCGGCGTTTGGGAAAACCACCCCTACGCCATTCTGGTGCTGGCCCTCCCTGTGGGGATGTTGATGCGAGAAGTGTTGAGCATGACGTCCATCAGTTCGGCATCGAGAGCCACGGCCATGGCCATGCTTCTCTTCTTGGCCGCACCGCTCTCTTTGCAAATCGGGGACATGCGATTGGCGGGAGATGACCTGTTTGTGACCAGCCTCATGTTGGACGGCATCTTGGTGGCAGCACCGCTGATCGTGAACGCCTTCATCGCTCGCAGAGGCTTGGACGAGGAAGGTCTGAGTCGAGCCGCTGACGGTTTAGCCTATGTGATGCTCATGGTTCTCGCCCTGCTTGATTCATCCGGAGGCTTGCTGTTGATTCCGCTGGTGTTGTTGGTCAGCATGCGAACCTTGCAGCACAACTTCCAAGGCTTGACCGTGCTCATCCCGCTGGTGTTCATTTTGGTGTCCCGCTCATGGTGGGAGAGCGGTTTGTTTGCCATGGTCATGGATGCACTGCCTTCAATGTTCAGCGATTACTTCACCGATACGCACGCTGGCCCCTTCCTTGCCATCATTGGCATCTACGTCGCTGGCCACATGGGCTTGGCGTTGTTCACCAGTTACACCCGTGAGTCCGAAGACGAAGCCACGGGGTTGTACGCAGCCGCAGCCATTGTTTGGCTTTGTCTGGGGTTGCTTTCAGCCTTGCCGGACGGGTATTGGATTCCAACCCTTGGTGCATTAACCTTCATGGCCTATCTCTGGTTTGCTGACAAGAGCTCGGGCCTCCCCTACTCGTTGGGGTTGCTGTACATCGCCTTGTTCTTCGGATTTACGCTGAGTGAAACCTTCCAACCCATCACCGATGGAGAGGCGGCAGGCTGGAGTGGTATCCTCATCGGTTTCGGGGGCGTTGTGATGGCGATCATGCATCAGCAAGGGCGCCTGTTCCGAACACCGCCTGAAGACGAAGAGGAGCGACACAATCACGACGATACCGCATCGCTTGCGGTCCAAGTTGGCTCGCTCGGTTTCTTGGCTGGCTACGGTGTGTTCTACGGAATTGGCCCCATCATCGGTGTCCTGATGATTGGCTGGCAAGCCGTCAAGAAGGGGCAAACCAACAGTTTCTTGCTGCTGCCTACGCTGCTGACCTTCAGCTTGGTCAACGTCATGGTCCAAATGGAGTGGGGCGATATCGACCAGCGAACCACCATCGCAGGCGTGGCCTTGGTGGTGCAAGGGTTGATGTTGACGTTGCTTTCGGCGAAGGACGACCTCGTTTACGACTTGGAACCGGTGTCATGGGAAAGCGATGAGGCGTTCTTCATGTTCATGGACCGACTTGGGGTGGTTGGCGCTGCCTACACGCTCATTGGTCTGTTTTTGGCGCTCAACACCGTCGACTTGGAAA
>JAYQAK010000172.1:0-2106 GCA_038136695.1 Candidatus Poseidonia sp. | reverse complement strand
TCTTCTTGGCCTTGGAGAGCTGGTGAATACCGAGGTACACCTTGGCTTCAGCCAGGTCCATTTCCGTCTCGGTCAACGAGGGGTTCTCTCGGCGTGCTGCTTGGCGCGCGATGCGCTCGAGCGTCTGGGAGGCTTCCAATATCCCTTGCTCTCGTGCAGCACGGTCCTGCTGCAGCATGTCGTTTGGCGAGTCCATGGCAAAGGTCTCCTCAGTCATCGCCTTCCACCTCCGTGGTTTCGTCAATGTCTTCTGAGTTCAGACTCAGTTCGATGGGTTGTTTGGCGACATCGCTCCCGGATGTCGAGGTGGCCACTGGAACAGGTTCACCAAGTATTGCGCCGAAATCAAGGCCTTCATCAGCCAAATCGTTCAGCAAGCGTGCGGGGTCATTCAGGTCTCGCTCGATGCGGATGGATTTGACCTCTGCATCGGTCATGCGGCCGTAGAGGTTGCCGTACATCTTGTCCGAGCGCTTGAGCAGGTACCACACGCCGAGCATGATGGCGAAGAAGTAGATGCCCATGGCCACCAAGTTGTTCTGGTCGGCGGAGAGTTGGGGAGGTAAGCCAAGCACGATGGCGAGCATCCCCAGCACGGGGATGGAGAGAATGATGGTCAATTGGCGACGGCTGTCAGTCAGGGCAACGAAATGGTCGGAGTAAACGGTGGAGATGCCCTTCCGTGCACGCTGATAATCTTCGTGAATCAAACGGAATTCTTCGCTGGACTTCCACGTCATGCGCCATATCCAAAGCGCACAAAGAACGAGCACGGCTGGACCCCAGTATTGGACATGGAACAGATGGAAGGCGAATCCGAAAGCGATCACGCCAGCATAGACCCCGCCAAGTTGCCACTTTTCGGATTGTGTGGAGAGGCGGACGAAGATGAACGAAAGCAGGAAGGCGACCACACAGGCCACGAAGGCAACGGAAAGGTCGGGAGACCACGAGCGAACCGTCTCTTGGCCGAGCTCAACGGATTGACCGTCTCGTTGCACGGCACGGGACACGTCGTTGGCCTCGTTGTTGCCTTCACCGACGTAGAGGAAGCCGAGTGATGCATCGCATTGGATGTCCTTGCTCACTTCCCACCAATCGATGATTCCGGGGCGAACATCCCACACGAAGGTGTGCGTTTCTTGAGAACCCAGAAGGGGAACGATCTCCGGTTGGCTCAGCACCTCAACATCGCCGTGACAGTCCAACGCAGCGGAGATGCCCAGCGCTTGGGCAGTGCCCAAGTTGCGAACATTCACGCTGTACGTGGTTTCTTGTCCCTCGAAGAACGCCTCGGGGTCGGCTGGGCCCTGGTCCTCGATGGAAGGGTCGGCAAACACAGCGAGTTTGTAGGTGAAGATGGCCTGGTCAAACACGGTGTATCCGTTGTTTTCGTCGGGATGATAGAGTCGGAATTTCAAATCCCAACCGTCTCCAGCGAGAATGTTTGGCGACGTGGGCGCGTCGACCACCAACTGGATGGGGTCGGTCGTGACCCACGGTTGTCGAGTTGGAAGCGTCAAACGAGATTCAGCGCCCAGTGAGGTCAAACCGCATTCCTGCGTAAGGTCAAGAGGGAAGTCGGTGTTGTCAATGCGTACAGCAAACGACCATTCGTAGAGCGATTCATTTTGGTCGAGTTCCTCGACATCAAGCAAGCGTTCGGCATCGCACAGTTCCAACTCGTAGGCGACAGCACTCTCGGGCCCGGTGGGAATGTGCGAATAATCGATGGAATAGACCGTCGGACCGTTTGAGGGATTCACGGCAGTATCGCCATCCTCATGGAATCGGTCCATGCGAAGTTCGGTCGTGTATTCGGCGCTTCCTTGCACGCCTGTGTCCACAGGGGTGATGGAAACGATGAGGTTGGCTGCGAGGGTCAACGCCGGTTCTGGTGCCACGGCCCGAACGGTGAAGGAGAACGGTGTTGCCACACCCCGCTTGAGGCTGAGCGTGGAGGGCGCAGTGTTCGAGACTTCCCAGTCGGTGCTGGGCAGGCTCAATCCACCCTGGAGCAGGGTGTAGGTCACATCAACATCAATGTCGGTGTTCCCGGTGTTGGTGATGATCACGTCCCATGTGCGGTCGTAGCCACGGTGGTAA
>JAYQAK010000171.1:0-2129 GCA_038136695.1 Candidatus Poseidonia sp. | reverse complement strand
CTCATTGGATGCGGGTCG
Source organism: Candidatus Poseidonia sp. (assembly GCA_038136695.1). Classification (GTDB taxonomy): domain Archaea; phylum Thermoplasmatota; class Poseidoniia; order Poseidoniales; family Poseidoniaceae; genus Poseidonia. The sequence goes on along the minus strand of JAYQAK010000171.1, from coordinate 2,111 downwards.
GTTTCGTGCACGGCGTGATGAACACGGACAACATGTCCATTCACGGGCTCACGATTGACTACGGCCCCTACGGCTGGCTCGAACCCTTTGAGGTGGACTGGACGCCCAACACGACCGATGCGGGGCGTCGCCGGTACCGCTACGGCCACCAACCGCACATTGGAGCGTGGAACGTCGCTCGTCTGCTCGAATCCATGGCACCGCTGATGGAGGACAAAGGACGTCTCCAACCGATTTTGGACCACTACATGGAGTTCGCCATGAACGCCCAGAGCGAAACGTGGGCCGGAAAATTGGGGCTTGGCACGCTTCAGGAAACCGACGAGCCGCTGGTCAACGACCTGCTGGCACTCTTGGGAGCGACCGAAGTGGACATGACGCTCTTTTTCCGCCATCTCTGCTCCATTTCCGAGCCGGACATCGGCCACCTTTCCGACGCTTTCTACGAAGGTGGCGAGCCGGACAACGAGGCATGGAATGCGTGGCTGGACCGATGGTGGAAGCGGGTGAACGGCCAACCTGACCGGGAGGGCATGCGGCGGGCGAACCCCAAGTATGTGCTGCGCAACTGGATGGCGCAATTGGCCATTGATGCGGCTGAAGAGAAGGGTGATTTTTCGGTGGCACAGGAACTGCATGAACTGCTGAAGCGACCCTACGACGAACAGCCCGAGATGGAAGACAAATGGTTCCAGAAGCGACCCGAATGGGCTCGTCACCGGGTTGGCTGTTCGATGCTCTCCTGCTCGAGTTAGTTTGTTTCCTCAACATTCTCGGTGTTCTTTTCTTCCTCTGCATCGGATTGCGCTTGCTCTTCGAAGGGATGTTCATTGTTCATCGCTTCAATCATCTTGGCTGAGTCGGAACCGAGATTGAAGGTGGTCTTGCATTTTGGACAACGAATCGGTCGCCCTAGACTCGTGGTTTCAACAGCAAGTTTACTCTCGCAACTTGGGCATTGAAGCTCCCTTTTTTCCAAAGTGGAGGGTGTTTTCTTTGTTTGGTTTGGAAGTGAAGCGTTTTCGGTCTGGAGGTGTAAAAAAAGACCTGCGCTGATGGCATCCGCTATCATTTTTGTAAAGAGGCCGAGGAACCCAGCGGCGAAGAGAATACCACCAAGGCCAGTGAACGTCAATGAGATGATGTTGTGTTTCTGTGTGACTCGATACTCTGAGTTCTCATCCTCACCGCTTGGGCAGTCAAGGAACCCGTCGCTGATGTCCGTCTCCTTCAACACGTCTCCGTTGAGGCACTCCAATTGCTCGGATTGGAACTCAGATCCAAACATCAAAAGAACTGAACTGACGGTTACGATAATGATAACGACACCAAGGAAACTCAAACCTACCTTCACCGTGCCTTCAAACGAGAGGGTTTTGAAATCATGAGACGGGCGCATGCTTGCCGGTTCTTCGGCGAGACGATTAAAATTGCCGAGTAGATTCACCACCGGGTTGGCTGCTCCATGCTTTCGTGCTCGAGTTAATCCAAGGTTTGCGGGTCGTAGCGCAAGCCCAGACCGAGAGCAAAGCCAACGGTGTTGACCACGAGATCGGCGAGTTTGTTGTCCCAGGTCTCCTTCACAAATTCAAAGGGGAGGTAGAGTTCAAGAATTTCCCACCCGATGGAGAGGGCGAAGAAAATCCACCAGTTTCGCAACAGGTAGCGACCGATGAAGGTCCACTGGACAAAATGCCCCAGCGACCAGAGGTTGAGAAGGACCACGCTTAACGCCCCATGTTCTCCGATGGAGGTTGGAAACGACCTCACAAAGCGGCCTTGAAGGCGCTGATGACATCGTCGTTGAGCTTCTCCCACGGGAAGGTCGAGCCGTTTGGCTGACGTCCGAAGTGGCCGCCGGCGGCGGTGACGCCGTAGATGGGCGCCGCCAAGCCGAGGTCACGGATGATGTGGCCGGGCTTGAACGAGAAGTGGGTGTCGACGAGGTCAGCGATGGCCTCATCAGCCAGGTTGCCCGTTCCGAACGTGTCCACACGAATGCTCACGGGGTCGGCCACACCGATGGCGTAGGCGAGTTGGATTTCACATTCCTTGGAAAGTCCCGAGGCGACCACGTGCTTGGCGGCCCAGCGAGCAGCGTAAGCAGCGGA
>JAYQAK010000170.1:0-2131 GCA_038136695.1 Candidatus Poseidonia sp. | reverse complement strand
TGGCCACGGTGTTGACGACCTCAGGAAGCGTCCCAGGAAAGACCGGTGCGAGGTTGGCGATGTCCTCAGACGGCATGCGTTGGGCGGGAACGGTTGGGGGGGCCGGCCTTGAAAAGAACGTCTTGAATCGGTGCCAAGAACTTCTTGGCGCCTCCACGGAACCTTCTGCAGAAGTCATCACCTACGGCTTGAACAAAGGGGCGAAGGGCTATGAAGTAACGCCGCTTGATTCGCTGTGTGGAGGTCGAGTCACGATCTCCATTGAGGTGATGATGCCGATGCCCCACGTCTTGATCATGGGTGGAGGTCACTGTGGCGAAGCCCTCGCCGCTTGCCTTGACGCGCTGACATGGTCGGTTTCGGTTCACGACACGCGTGAAGAATTCGTTTCAGTCGATCGTTATCCCCATGCCGTTGAGCGTTCATCCCAGTCCGTCAAGGCATATTTTGAAAACGAATCCATTGCAAGTCTTCAGCGCTTTTCTGACGTCGTGTTGCTCGGGCATGACTGGAGCGAGGATGAAGAGCGTCTTCTTTCGTTGCTGACCCTCGCTCATGAAGCAAAGGTGAATCTTGACGGCTACCAGGCGCCTCGTTTGGGCGTGATTGGAAGTCGTTCAAAGTGGCAAGCGTTTGAGAAAACATGTCTTGACACAGGGCTTCCTCAATCCCTGTTGGACCAAGTCATCTGCCCGATCGGTCTGAACATCGGCGCGCAAACGCCTGAGGAGATTGCGGTGGCGGTGGTTGCTCAAATCATGGCGGCTGAGAAAGGTGTGGAGCCAAGCCAGCCTACATGGCGTCAATCTTGAGGACGAAACACCAGTTCTCGGAAGTGTCGCAACTCTTCTATAGATTCCAATACGTCATCGAGAGCCAAATGGGCGCCCCGTTTTTCAAACCGAGGAAGGCCCGGGTACCAACGACGAGCGACTTCCTTCACCGTTGAAACATCAACCATGCGATAGTGAAGAAACTCCACCAAAGCGGGCATCTCTTTGACCAAGAACTGGCGGTCGTTCCACACGCTGTTGCCGCACAACGGGGCGGTGTTGGGCTCAACCCATTCCTCGAGGAACGCCAGCGTTCTCGCTTCTGCCTCGGCCACGGGGACCCCCTCGGTTCGAATCCGGTCGACCAAGCCGCTGTTGTGGTGATGGCGCGTGTTCCAGTCGTCCATCCCCTCAAGAAGCGCTTCAGGCACGGTGATGGCGAGGTTCGGTCCCTGAGCAAGGATGTTGAGGTCGCCATCGGTCACAACGGTTGCGATTTCAATGATGGATTCCTTTGTCAAATCCAGTCCGGTCATCTCAAGGTCCATCCACACCATACGGTGTTGTTTGGTGTCCATGCACCGCTGGCGGTGGTGAGAGACTTTTGTTGTTCGCAGAGGATGGGTTCATGCACCGTTTGAGGTGGTTGTGTCTTCGAACGTCAGCATGATCTGGCCTCCTGGACCGAAAGCAACCACGGGAACGTAGCCGTCATGGGGTGTTGTTTGAAGCGTAGCGATGATGTTGTTGACCGCATCTTTTGGTAGCCGAACGGCAAATCCTTCGCCGGTGTCCAACAAGCCACTGTGTTGAGGTGTTTCGGGAACGGGTGTTTCGGGAACCGCTTCCTCCATCTCTTCTGTCGCATCTTCTTCAGCTACAGGTTCGTCCTCCAAAGCTTGTTCCTCGTCGAGATCGATAACCTCGGCGGCCTCTGCGACGTCTGCTTCATCGGCAACGGGCTCGTCTTCGATGTCGTCTTCTTCATCCATGGATTCCGATGCCTGTTGAGGTTGAACGGGTGGTGCTTCTTCTGTTTGGGTTGCACCATGGTCAACATAGATGCTGTCTTCTTCGTTCATCCGTTGCATGAAGAGGAACCCAAAGCCCAACGCAACCAAACCCATCATCACGAAGCCAACGGCACCAAAGAGACCGTTTTCGATTGAGTTTGCAAACAGGAAGGCTGTGAGGATGGAACCGTAGCCACCGATGCCTCGGCGCCAACGAGCGTCGGTTTCCTCGCCGAATCCTTGCACGCCGAGGACGACCAAGTACACGGTCATCAACAGGTAGGCGATGGTTTCCAAGTCGACGGTGTTGAGCGCCAAAAACAGACCAATGAGCGTGTAGGCAGC
>JAYQAK010000169.1:0-2167 GCA_038136695.1 Candidatus Poseidonia sp. | reverse complement strand
CACCCGTGAAGGCAAGACCATCGACACCACCAACGGCGTCCCTGCTGAGTGATTTCAATCACTGAGTGACGGTCAACTTCCAGGTCTCTGACCTGTACAACGCGCCTCCGCCGGCCAAGGTCGGCGGAGGGGCCTTTTCTCATTCTTCAAACGACATCATGCGGTCTCGCACGTCGTGGTGCTGATCCCACATGTGGAGCGAACGCCCGCGAGCCGTGGTGATGAGCGCACGACCGAGCAATTCCATGCTGGCCAGCCATTGACCGAGCAGGGAGAGTGGACCGTTTCGTTTCCCCGCTCGACTTCGCCACCAGAGCACAAGGCACGCCGCCTCGAGCAACGAAAAGCCGAGATGAAGGCTGTTGGCCAGGGTGAACGTGGCCGGCCATCCGTACAGGGCGATGAACCCCCAGCGAAGCACAGCGCTTGCCGTAGCCACCGTCAACGCCAGAGGAGCGGTGATGTGGAAGTGGAATTGGCGACGGAAGATTCGGGCAAAAACACCCTGGTGCTTTCCACCCGCTCGCTTTCGCTGGCGCAGCAGCAATCGCTGCAGACCTTGCGCACGTCGAATCTTCTGCCGTCGTTGCTCTGACGCCGTGGAGGGGGCCGCGTCGACAAAGCGTGCGGAAGCATCCACCACCACGCGCCACCCTTTGCAGCGCACAGAGGTGGCGATTTGGGCATCATCGGCGTTGGCGCCGGCCACCAAATCCTCGATGGCCATGGACGACGGTCGCCACATCATGCAGGAACCCTCGAGAAACGGCGTGCTGTCAACCATCGCTTCCGCCAACCGCATGGCGTCCCACGAGGCTCGATGCTCGGCTTCTTCTGTTCGTGCGTTGATGCGGCTGGGCAACGCGCCCACGGCACCGATCATGGGGTCGGCAAACCACTGCATCAAGCGATGAAGAACGCCCCGTTCCAGCATGGCGTCAGCGTCGGTCATGCAAATCAGCCCTTCGTGGTGCTGACCGATGTGCTGCAAGGCTTGGATGACGGCCGCGGTTTTTCCTTTCCGTTCGTCCATCTCGAGAAGTTCATACGATTCAAAGGCCGACGGATGGGCATCAAGCCAATCACGTGCCCGTTGGACGGTGGCATCCGAGGAGGCCGAATCGATGATCACCAAGCGTGCTGAAACGTTCTGGCCAGCCAAGTTGTCCAGTTTCTTTTCAATGACTTTGACCTCGTTCCAGACCGGCAACAGCACCGTGAGTTCTTCGCGATGTTGCGTTCCTTTCGGGCGATGTTCGCTTCGATGGTCTCGGTCCCACCGGTACATGTCCCAGCGGTGGACGATGAAAGGGAGCAAGGCCGTGGCCAACGCAGCCCCTTCCACCGCTGCTGGTACGACGACCATGCGCCAACCTGCCTGCATCCCTCCTTGAGTTCTCCGACCCCAGACCGGCCGGAGACGATGTTTCGCGCGTGCTTTCTTCACCCCGCAACGCCTGGCCGGACTCATGCGCAAGGTGCTTCATGTCGGACCTTGCAACACGCCAGGCGGCATGGCGACCGTGATGCACACGCTTGCAGAATTCCCCCCCGAGGGATGGGAAGCGGAACTGCTCCCCTCTCACGCTCCGGGTGGTCTGTGGGCCAAATGGCGTGCCTACCGTCGAGCGCGCAGGGAACTTCATCGACGTTGCACCGACCAAGCCGCCAAGCCCGACGTGGTTCATGTTCACGCGGCTGCTGACTGGTCGTGGCGCAGAAAGCAACGTTTGATTCAACTTGTACGCCATCACGGCGTCCCTGTTGTTGCCCATCTTCACTCCGGTCGATTGGACCAGTGGCTTGGTTCACCTGAAGGACCACGAGCACAACGCTTCAGGCGATTCGCCACGTCCACCCAACTCACGTTGGTGGTGCTGAGTGAGACATGGAAACAACGTCTCTCTTCTAGCATTGGCCCTTGCGTTGTTGTTGGAAACCCGGTTCATCCACGCTACGCCCTCTCCTCTGCACCACGAGCGCCCCATCACCTTCTGCTCATGGGCCGAGACGACCCTGTCAAAGGCCACGACTTCGCTGTTCGGGTGGCTGCCCGATTGAGGGAGGATTTTCCGTCCCTTGAATTGACCATGACCGGACGAGACCGCAGCGAGCATGCCTTCGTCAACGCACCTGGTTGGGTCACCGAGGACGAGAAGTTGAAGCT
>JAYQAK010000168.1:0-2172 GCA_038136695.1 Candidatus Poseidonia sp. | reverse complement strand
TTCCCGGACCATACATGAGCCAACTGCTCGACAAGATGGGCGTTGACCACGTTGACCTCTACTGCGATTGGGACGCGAGCGAGCCCAACCACGGTGCTGACCCGACCCGACCGAAGAACATGGTTGACCTCGGCCAGGCGGTCGTTGACAACGCCTGCGAATTTGGCATGGGCGCCGACGGTGACGGTGACCGTATCGGCGCCGTGGACGAAGAAGGTCGGTTCATCTACCCGGACCGACTCATCGCCTTGCTGGCAGAAGACCTGCTCAAGGACGAAGACGAACTGCCTGAGGACGCCGGCGACGACGAGCACCTTCGCATCGTGTACGACGTGAAATGTTCCATGAACGTGGAGCAAGCCATTCTCGAAGCGGGTGGACGACCCGTCATGGCTCGAACCGGTCACTCGTTCATGAAGCGGGTGCTGGCCAGCATGCCCGAATGCAAGATGGCGGCCGAGATGAGCGGCCACATCTTCTTGGCCGACCGTGGATGGTACGGCTTTGACTGTTCGCTGTACAACGCTGCTCGCTTGATTGAACTGTGGTCTCGTCACGCTCCTGCGAGCGAAGGCGGCCCGACTTTCTCGAGCGAACTTGACCGTCTGGCCCCGCCGCTACCGACCACGGGCGAGGTCAAGGTGCCCTGCGCTGAAGAGGACAAGCTGGAGGTCGTTGCGGCCATCACCGACGCCTTTGCCGACCACGAATGCTCGGTGGTGGACGGCGTACGGGTCCGCTTTGACAACGAGGACGGGCAGTACGTTGGCTGGTACCTGGCACGCAAATCCAACACCGAGCCGGTGCTCGTGATGCGCATTGAAGCGACCAATGAGGAGCACCTCGCACGCATCCGAACCACGGTCAACGAGCGTGTGGCCCAACATGTGGACATCAGCAAACTGCTGAGCGCCTGATCAAACGTCGACTTCGATGAAGGGCGCAATGGTGTAGTCGAGCACCATCAAATGAATCTCCCAGGACACTTCCTCGCCGCCGTCTTGGTTGGGAGCGATTAAGGGATTGGTGCACGAATCTCCTTCGGCAGCCACGCTGATCTCCACAGCGTGGTCGCCCAAACCGGCGCCATCGGAATCCAATTGAGCACGAATCTCGCTCATGGACAGGCCCGAAACGACGTTCCCGACCATCGAGGTGTTGTACCATGTTGCAGCCACGTCGTGGGCGCCGTTGCCTCCAGCGTTGGTGCCGGTGCCCGTGTTGGTGAATTCAAGGTGGCTCACCGTGCCCGAAATGGTATCGGGTGCAGTTTGAGAGCCACAGGGCAACCCGCGAGGCTGTTCATCCTCGCCGTAACTGAGCCGAATCTCAACACCGACAATGTTCAATTCGTCAGCGTCGTTGATGGCGTCGGTGTTGAAGGTGCTTGTCCAAGGTGAACCGTCAGCGATGGACTCGGAGCCAGAGTCAAGCAGCACGTAGGTGATTTCACCGTTTACCTGGTAGTCAGCAACGCCACCACCAAGGCTGCCGTCAGCCTTGCCTGCAGCGATGCCGAAGTAGATGGGGAAGGCCAACACAAAGAACAGAATGCTGGCCACCGTGATCTGTGCGTCACGGTTGGTTTTCAGGTCGTCAATGGTGTACACATCGCTCCCTCTGGTCTACCGGAGAAGGTGGCATTCTCTATGACTTTCGGTGGGAGGGCGGAGCCGTTTGACCCGGTCGATGGTGGTGAGCGAGGCGTCAACCGTCGTCCTTCGCCTCGTCTTCGGGCTCTTCTTCTTCGTCATCGTCCTTGGCGGCCAGGGCAAGGAAGTTGTTGATGGCTGCAGCAAGCAAGAGAAGGACAAGGAACAGCAAGGGCGGGCAAATCCAGTACATGTCGAACGAATCGTCGGTGACCTCGGGTTCGGGCAGGTTGAAGATTTCGTCTCGGGTTTCGTTGCGCACCGAGGGCACGGTCAGATTCGCCTTTTCGCGCACCTCGATGATGAGGAAGAACTCCACCGGCGCCATATCGCCCGTGACCGTGATGGTGTAATTCGTCTCGTTGGAGGCCACCGTCGGCGTTCCAGCGATAACACCGTTGGAGAAGTTCAGACCCGTTGGCAGGCCGGGTGAGATGGACCACACCGGGTTGCGGGTGTCACCGAAGTAGAAGAGCGGGGCGAGTTCAGGCATGGTCTCGTTCACGTCGAGCACAATGCG
>JAYQAK010000167.1:0-2205 GCA_038136695.1 Candidatus Poseidonia sp. | reverse complement strand
GAACCTCCCCGCAGAAGACTTTGAGGCCGTTCAACAAGGGATTGACCAAACCATCTCGGAAGGTACACAAATCCGTAAGCGGTTGGCCAAGTTTTCCAACAAAGGCGTGTACAACGCAGCGTGGGAAGTTGAGGCGGCGGTTGAGGCACTGCACGTGTTCGGCTCACGTTGGACCATTGAAATCCTCTCCACGCTCTACATCACCGGACCTCGCCGATTCAACGAAATGAAGAACATGCTTACCGGCATTTCCAGTCGGACGCTCTCGGACAAACTCCGTTTTCTGACCGATGAAGGCTTGGTCTTGCGCGTGGTGAACGACGGTCCGCCGGTCAAGGTGAGCTACGAGCTTAGCCCCCACGGACAGACATGCGGCCGCCTCCTCTCTCCGCTGGTGGCGCATCTGAAAATCGTGGCAGGTTCGGTTCAAGATCAGTGATCAGGGCTCAACCCGTGCTTGCTTCACCACAGGCCGCACGAAACGGCGATGGTTTAAGGAAGGAGAAGCGGAACCTCACCTCATGCCTCTTCTAGCGCAGTGGACCCGTCAACGGCCTTGGCTCGCTGCCGGCCTCGCGGGGGCTGCCAGCGGGGTGGCTGGTTTGGCAGGAGGATTGGCCACGGTTGCCGGAACGATGGGCGCCATGGCGTTTGGTGGCATCTCAACCAAACGAACGGCCTCGTTGGAGCATCCACTCCGCCGCCGCATCCTCAAAACGCTTGAAGATCGACCAGGATTGTGCTACCGAGAACTCCAAACCGTGATGAACACCGCAAACGGTACCCTGCGCCACCACCTCGACGTTCTGCAAACCCGTCAAGCGGTGACGGTGCTTCCCGTCAACGGGCGAACGTGTTACTTTGCAGGCGGACCAAGTCAAGTCGAAGTGTTGCGAAGCACGGTGGTGGGCGAAGAACGCATGGCCCAACAACTGCCCATCGGACTGTCCCCCGTTCAACGCTTGATTTTGGAAAACATCGACCGAGAGGGAATTCCACGTTCCCAAGCTGAATTGGCTCGCCGGCTCGGCCGAACTCGAGCAACGGTGCACAGTGCTGTGAAAGTGCTTCGCCGCCGAGGCATTCTCAGGGAAGGCAGCATTGAATTGATGCCGCACATCGATTTGGAAATCTACACCCGCCCCGCACGAACCGTCGATTACGAGTTCGTCGACGAGCGTCGCTCATGAGACCGGCCAACGCCTCAGTCGCTCAAAATCTGTCATCCAGACAGGAATTAATGCACAGGGTTCAAAGCCTCTCGCCAACGGCTGTTCGCCATGTTCGCACTCCGCTTGGTAGAACACCCGCTTCCTTCGGTGGACAGGGACGCTGATGCTCTCATCGAATGGATGATTGACACCCTCTCGTTGGTGCGCAAACGGGGTGACGCTACGGCGGACCTCGGACGTGCAGGGGTGGTACACCGCCTGCTGCGAGACCACCTTTTCGGCGCCCCCGACCAAGCTTGGGACGCGCAGATGCTGGCCGATGAACTCGCACAAATGCCAGCCGCGCTGAATCATCACCTCGGGCGATTGGTCGAAACGGGTCTAATCGGGACGACCAACGAAGGCAAAGGATGGAGAAAATACTACCTCCGTGGTGGTTCGCTACCCAACGCTGTGGCCCACCTTCAACAACACAGCAACCTCGTTCTCAACCAGCGCATGGCGGTGTTGAACGAGCGCTGGTCACGCTCGGGTGAACCGCTTCCTGTGGAACTGCCACAAGACGATTCAGCTCCGTTTTCCCTTGGCTTGGTCGACCACCGACCGGTGCCCGCCGATGCGTTGGGCGATGCTTTTTCCCATTGGATGAACGACTTTGGTTTGCTCGGTGAACGGCCCGGCAAAGAGCTGGCTGAGGATTCGTTGTCGGTGTCGTTGTTTACCACCCTGTTGACGCGAGACCTACCGCTATCCCTGGACGAAGCGGCTGAGCTCCACGATGGACAAAAGGCGCGGGTCGGGCGCATTCTCGATCGTTTTCGAGCGTCTGGAATGGTCGAGCGGGTGCCGAGAACCGACCGCTTGAAGAGCGCGCTTTGGACCGCCATGACCACCCAACATCAACGCAGAGGGGAAGACTGGATTTTGAAGAAAGGCGGGTTCCAACGCTTGTTAAGCGACCAGCAACAGGGTGCGCTTCTCAAATTGTTGGCCGCTGGAACCCTCTCGGTTGAAGCGGTTGAACAGCACCTCG
>JAYQAK010000166.1:0-2250 GCA_038136695.1 Candidatus Poseidonia sp. | reverse complement strand
TCGCTCAAGGACTGGTCTGCGCTTTTGCCTTCTCCCGAGTTTCCAGTAAATGGCCAAACCATTTCAGAACCTCCTTCTGAGAATCCAGGGAAGGATTCTCAAAAGTGATCAGACCACAACTGCGCCACGGCTTGCATCGTTGACTTTCAGGACGTCGTACGTTGAACCGCCGCCAACGACGTGAACGTAGAGCGTACCCTTGATGTTCTCGTTGAACAGGTGGTCGGGTGCACAATCGTTGTTGGTGTTGTCGTCGACATCGAGGGAAACACGGTACGAAATACCGGCTTCCACCGTTGAAACAGCAGTTGGCGTGGCAGCAGCATCGTCAAGAGCGAAGACAATGCTCGCAGGCGTAGCAGCGCCGTCGGTGAAGTCACCGGCCAAGCGGTCGGTGGTTGCGACACCAGCACCGCCGCCGTCAGGGTCTTCGCAGAAGACCTGCCAGAGGATGCCGTCAACAGCGGTGTCGTCGGAACCGGCTGCCAATCGGAAGTACATCACGATCGATTCAGACGGTTCGTCGACGAACACGTTGAGAATTTGGATCTTTCCAGACATCTCGTCCGTGGTGTCGTCACCGGTCGATTGGGCGTTCTGTTGCAACTTTTCAGCGGTTTGAATGATCACCGCTGCAGCCACGGCGGCCACGAGGATCAGGGCAATGAACACAATCATTGCACCGATACCGATGGCTGCCAATTTGTCGTTTTCCATGTGTGTGTTGTTTTTCTTCATGTTGTTCACCTCAAACTACTGCGTCACCCACCGTGGGGGCGCTTCCGTATTGGAGTTCCTCGTACGTGCTACCGCCGCTGTCGACGGTAAAGAGAAGGATGTGGTCGGAGTTGGCCGTTGGAATGCACTCATCGATCTCCATGACCACAACGTAGGTGGTACCGGGGTCGATGGTGATGACGGGGGTCGTCACGGTTTCACCGTTGCCAGTGTGTGCCGTAGCCCCTGCCAAGGTTCCTTGAGCGAACACCGTGGAATCGGCGTCCGCACCGGTACCGCCAACGGCACCGTCGTCTCCGAGGCTCTCACAGATCACCGTGTAACCGATGTCGTCACCCTGCGTGGGCTGAGAGCCTGGCGCCAATTCGAACGTCACAAACAGTTCTGCTGCATCAGCATCACCGCCTGTACCGCCCAGAGCGTTGTCGGCTCCAAGGTCCAGTTCCTCGATGATGACGTTGATGAGCGTCATCTTGGTAGACATCTGCTCTTGGGTGTCGTCACCGCTGGCTTGTGCGTTTTGCTGCAACTTCTCGGCCGTCTGGATGATGACCGCTGCTGCAACCGCTGCAACGAGAATCAACGCAATGAACACAATCATTGCACCAATACCAATGGCAGCGAGGCTATCGCTTTCTTCGTTCTTCATTTCTTGCTTCATGTTATCACCATTTTGTGTTTTTTTTGCCTCCCGCTCCTTGCGGGTGGAATCGGATGTGGTCAGAGGTCACCTCCCTGACCGAGATTGATACGAAGCGGCATGCGAATGATGGCCACCTCGTCTGGAGCAAGATTTCTGATGAATGGGACTTCTTCGGCAACGAAGCCTGAAGGAATCCAAGGGGTAAGGAGGACCTCTGACAACGGTTCCATGGCCCGATTTTGCACGCGCATGGTCACCGTAATTTCGCCCGAGCGCATCTCGTAGGCCGTAGCAACGGATAATTTCCGGGTCAACGGGATGTCTTCAGAACTCAGTCGGAAGTTGGGCTTGATTTCGAAGCGAAGCGGAATGTTTCCGCCCGGCGCGATGATGGGTAGGTCCACGTTGGCGGGCGTGGCGGTCCATCCTTCGGGAACCGGAGGCTTGAGTCGCAGCATGGGCATTGGGATCGGGCCGTCGTTGATGATGCGGACCAACAGCACGCCCGATTCACCACCTGCTGGCCAGCGGGTGTCGACACCCATCCAAAAGTGGCGGAACAGGAAGGGGTTGAGGGTGGAGGTGTTGCCGCCGATCATGTCCTCCAACAAATCCTCCACTTCGGTGGTGGAGGCGCGAATGTCCCCCATTTCAGCCGCAGCCGTGGCTTCGCGCAACTTGTAGAGGATGCGTTCAGCCTCTTCAAGTGTGATGTGCTTGTGAACAAGCAAGCGGTGAAGCATGGCGATGCTTCGGCGCAGGGTAAGCACGTCCTCTTCCAGCTCGTCCAGGGTGCGCTCGGCTCGCTTGATGGTCTTCTTGGCCTTGGAGAGCTGGTGAATACCGAGGTACACCTTGGCTTCAGCCAG
>JAYQAK010000165.1:808-2349 GCA_038136695.1 Candidatus Poseidonia sp. | reverse complement strand
TGCATTGGGGTTGGAAATTTTCTTGTTTTCGCTGAGCACTCGGGGAGCCACTTCTCGAAGGGTGCGAATGACCTTGAAATTCTCATCGTCAGGACACAGCGCTTCGCCGAGGGCAAACTGAACCGTTGCACGGGGGTCCTCGGCCCGCAAGACGGCGTGACCGAAGCCAAACACGGGTCGCTTGGCAGCGAGTTCGGCCCGCACAAAGGCTTCAACCTCCTCGGGGTCGCTGGTACCAATGCGCAAAACGAACTCCAAACACGACTGATTGGCTCGTCCGTGAAGGGGCCCGGAAAGGGCGTTCATGGCACCGGCAATGGAGGCGTAAACGGTTGCATGACCCGAGGCAATGGCTTTGCCCGTGAAGGTCGACAAATTGCCACCACCGTGATCCATGTGAAGCACGAGGTAGGTGGCCAGGATTTTTTCCATCAGGTCACGGTCAACCCCCTCAACGTCAAGGGTGCGAACAAAACGTTGGACCATCGTTGCAGAGAGGTCGTCCTCAGGAATCTGTTCGCCACGGCCCTCCCTGATTCGGAACAACAACCCCATCATACGGGGCATGCGGGCGATGAGGTTGAGTGCATCTTCTTTCCAATCCCCTGTGGTGTCGAGCATGCCGAGGGTGTGAACGCCGACGCTCAACCAGTCCATAGGGTGCCCGTCCTTTGGCAAGGTGTGAAACACCGCGGCTACGCTCTCGGGGACGGCGCCTCGTGTGGCCAAATCAGCACGAAAAGCCGCGGATTGTTCGGCGGTTGGCAACTCTTTGTTGAAGAGCAAATACACCACGTCCTCTGGGGCATGGTGCGCCAGTTCCGCAATGGGATAACCGCAGTAGTGCACCCCCTCGGTGGGCGTCACGAACGACGTACGGCAGGTGCCAACGGGGATGCCACGCAACCCGGTATTGAGGTGGGATGAATGGACCGTGAACATCGGTTCGTCTCCCGTCATCTTTCCTCCCTCACAGGAGCCGAGAGCCATGTTTCGTATAAATGCGGCTCTTGCATAAACATCCGATGATAAACGGTGTGCTGAATTACACCGCCGCAGCCTATCGTTTCCAACGACGTTTGACCACAGGCCACGCTCGGAAACCTTTCGTTGCGTTTCGGTCGGCAAACACGTTCAATCGAATGGTGTGGCCGTCTACCAAAATGGCATCCTCCGCCTCGATGCCAGGACAAGACGCTTTGGTCGCCTCCCATGCTTCGGGCGTGGCTAAATTTTCACCCCACCACGGGAACGCACGGCACTGTTGAGGTCGCACATCGTAGACGGAGCACTGCATCCTTTCGTTCAGGTGAATGCACACGCCGTCCTCTTCGCGACTTCGCAAGATGTAACGGCCATCGGCGGTGGTTCGGGTATCTCGCTTCAGCCAGTCCTCCACGCTCAAGTTGGCATGTTGCGCAAGCCGAACGGCATCGTCAGGCGAGAGGTAGACCAAGCCACCGGGTTCGTCGCAACATCGCCCACAATTGGGTTGGCATCGGAAAGAAACACCTTCCATCCACCAGGGAGATCTCATTCTT
>JAYQAK010000165.1:396-757 GCA_038136695.1 Candidatus Poseidonia sp. | reverse complement strand
CGCCGCCGCCGAGCCGGCGTGTCTTCCTCAAAGGCAGGTAGCGGGGCTCGATCGGGGTCCAATTCAACCAAGCGTTCCTCCAGTGCGCGCAATTCATCGGCGATGGTGATCAAGGTTTCAATGTCGGCATCCACCGCTCGTTGAGCAAGGACGACCATCTGTTCCTCGAGTTCATTCAATTCAGAGGTTGTCGAAACAGAGGCACGGTCGGACACGGCCAGTCGTTCATCAATGGCTTGGTCCAAGTCAACAAGGACGTCTACGGCCCGTTCGACATCTTGGACCTCCATGGATTCATGGTCACGCAGCAAAAATTGCTCACGCTCATGGACGTCGAGCACCGATGGTCGTCCAGGCGTCA
>JAYQAK010000165.1:0-386 GCA_038136695.1 Candidatus Poseidonia sp. | reverse complement strand
ATGGTGGCGCTCAACGCCTGCTCAAACCGTTCCGTCTTGGTGGAAGCCAGCACCCCTTCCTCCCATTCGGGTGGCTCGTACTCGTCGGCGCCCCATGGTTCCAAGGAGGCATGGAGGTCAATGCCACCGGGTTCGACCGAAGAATAGACGCTGTCAAAAACTTCGCCCACCAGCGTCGCTGCAACGTCCTCGACTCGCTTGTGTTCCAGCGGGTCAGGTGAAGCTTCACGACTCGGTTCAAGCACGCGGGCGACATCATCGTGGTCCAGAAGGACTTCACCGCGGGCAAACGCCATGGTGATTTGTTCAAGGCGACGGTCCACAGAGCGCCAACCTGCAGGCGTCATTCTTGCCACTTGAGCAAGATGGACATCGGAAAGAAGCAA
>JAYQAK010000164.1:0-2361 GCA_038136695.1 Candidatus Poseidonia sp. | reverse complement strand
AAGGGCGGGCCCCAGCCAAAGCGACTTGTTGTTCATGTTGGTGGGGATGCCGTCGTAGTAATGGACGGTCATGTCAAAGGTCACGGTTGACAAAAATTGGCCTTCAGTGGCCGTCATGAACACCAGTTCATAACGTTGGTCGGGAGGGATGGTGGTCATCTCGAATCCACAGTCTCCTTGGTTGGCGGTGGCGTTGTTGTATTCCAGAATATCGCCAGCGGAAGAACGAACCGCTACCGTGTAGTCATAGGGGCCCGAAGCTTCGACGGTGCAGTTCAGCCACAGAGGTTGGAGTACAACGGCACCACCAGTGGCGGTTTCTGGTACGCCGGGTACGTCGAAATTTTTGCCCCGTTTCGTGACCATGGTCCACTCTTCATCCTCCCATGTGATGCGGTCGGGACGGTCCTGCAGAATGGAGCACGTTTGGTTTTGAGAGTACGAGGGTTGCTGGTTGGTTTGGAAGAATTCGCCCGTTGGATTCCCAACCTCGTCTTGGGCGGTGGCGCCACAGTAGAGGTTGGTGAACATGGGTTCGCCGTTGTTGGTGGGTACGAATCCAGAGTTCGTGATCCAGAACAAACCGCTTGCGAGGCCCAAGATGATGGAAAAGAACAGAATGATGTACAATCTGGAAAGGGTCTTATCGTCCTTGGGCAAGTCCAAGTTGACGACAATCTTCTCCTTTTTTCGCGCCATGAACTTCCCCCCTCACATTTCTTGCTCCTTGCTGCTGGTGTAGACCAAAATGGCGTAGGCGATGTGGATCATTGGAATGAAGCCGAGCACGATACCGTAGAGCATGCCTTCACTCATTTGGGCGCCGGAGCCCGACACCCAGAACATGATGACCAACATCACGATCAAAAACAGCGGCATGGCGACGGCGACCACGATGTAGGATTCGGCCAGCAGGGCGATGGATTCGAGGAACATCTGCAAACGGGTTCGATTCTCACGCATGTAGTGCTCGGCACGGTTGAGGAAATACAACTTGAGTTGACCACCGGCTGTGAGGGTCCCCACCATCCCTTGGAAAAATTCGGTGAGC
Source organism: Candidatus Poseidonia sp. (assembly GCA_038136695.1). Taxonomy (GTDB): domain Archaea; phylum Thermoplasmatota; class Poseidoniia; order Poseidoniales; family Poseidoniaceae; genus Poseidonia. The sequence goes on along the minus strand of JAYQAK010000164.1, from coordinate 1,310 downwards.
CAAACCGATGCAGCCCGGTCCACGCTGAGTTTGATGGCCGAAATCAGGTCGTACCCCAGCAAGGTGATGTCCCGGTAAATCATCGCTGCGTCGTCTGCCACGTCTCCGTAGATGTCCTTGTTCATGGCCAACGATCTGAAAATTTTCCCAGGTGTGGCGTTGGCAGCCGACATGGCAGCGGTGTAGGAAGCGGCGTAGGGAAGGTACTTTTCGATCATGTCACCTCGGCGGGTGGCTTCACGGGCAGCACCGCCCTTGTTGTACTTGAAACCGGCATAAGGAATGAGGAAGCCGCCGACGGCGACGATGATAACTTTCAGTGCCGGTGGAAACACTTGGAGGGCATAGTCGGGACAACCGTTGCCGGGAAGGCTGGGGTCAACCAGCGTCGGGTTCCAATACTCCCATTCGAAACATGGGTTCACCGATGCCGCATCTTGGATGCTCTCGTAAAAGGCGATGACGCCGATATCGGGAATGAAGAAAATCGCCACAAAGGCCCACGACATCAGCGTGATGGCAATGCTCGTGACGATGACCGTGGCGAGGTACACCTCGGGCATCATGCCCATGGAACCTTTGACCAAATTGGCCGAGAGTTCCTTGTCGTTTCGCGCCCGTTTTTTGACGAAACCGCCCAGCAAGCGATTACAAATTCGCTGCCATGTCGTCAAGTCCATTGATTCACACCTCTGTCATGACCGGGTTCACTTGAGGCCGTCCACCCGCGCCAGGATTTCGTTGGGTCGAACGTAGTATTCCGTCACGATTTGAGACACTTGGTCGGCCTTCCGGATGTCGTTGAGAACCATCCACTCGAGGATTCGCTTTCTGGTTCGCAATTCGCGTCGCATCTCTTCTTGACTGTAGTTGATCTTGACCATGATTTTCTCAAGGACATAGGACTTGCCGCTGAAGATGAAATCATCGTTGGTAACGTCCCAACGGAACACTTCGTTGGTGATGACTTCCATGGAGTTGGGGTCGATACCGACGATTTCAACGACTTGTTTTGTTCGCCGGACACGGCGGCCGTTGATACGGGTCTGAATCTGAATCGAACAGGCTTCAAGCGCCGGAAGCAACACACGTGGGATGTCGATGGGCTTGTTCTCCAATCGGTGAACCAGTGACGGAACCGAGTCGGCGTGGACCGTTGAATAGGCGCAGTGGCCCGTGGCCATGGCTTGGAACAAAACGTACGCTTCCGCACCACGGATTTCACCCACAATGATGTATTCCGGCCGTTCACGAAGGGCTGCTTTGAGCAACTCGAACTCACCGATGACACCTTCGTCGCTTTCACCACC
>JAYQAK010000163.1:0-2367 GCA_038136695.1 Candidatus Poseidonia sp. | reverse complement strand
CAAATTCATCCCAGAGCACCAGAAAGACTGGCGGGAGTACAAGTGGTGATGCACAATGGCACGAGAATACGAACTCAAACCGGCCCCATCCGACCTTGTTGATGGCGCAGAAGGTGCTGCAACCACCATCAATCGACGCCAATTCCTCCGCTATGGTTTCAACACCGCCGCAGGTGTGTTGACCGCCTCTATCGGTATGCTCGGTTTCGCCGCCATCCTGTTGCCTCCGGGCGGTGGAGGTGGAGGTGACCTTGCGGTTCAATTTTGGGCCAAGGGTCGTGAAGACGAAGCATGGTACGGTGCCAAGCACCTCCAACCCATGACCAAGGCTGACTTCGTGGCCGAGGCTGCCAAGTCCTCCACGGGTACCGCCGGTGCAGCCGGTGTTTGGAACGGCGTGCCGGTGGTCGTGAATTACGTCGAGCATTCCAAGTATGCGGGAACGCCCGAATCCAACGGAAAAGCCCGCTTCCAATTCATGGAAGGGTACGACGAGACCGGCAAATACGTCGGCCACTTCGAAGATTTGGCTGAGGCTGACCCACGCTTGATGCCTTCCGACGACCTCGTGATGGTCTTCGGACGGTGCACACACTTGTGTTGCATCCCAGGATGGCAACTGGTGTCCAACTCCTTCACTGAGGATTCGTGGACACCTGGCGGCGGTGACGACGGTGGCACCAAAATGTTCTGCATTTGTCACTCCTCTCGCTTTGACCCCACGGCGCTTGAGATGAACACCAACCGCAACCGTTCCAACGGAGCCACGTTCAACTACGTCGGCATCCGCCGAGCCGGCGGACCTGCGCCCGTGGGCCTGCCGCTGATCCCCATCCAACTCAACGGCGATGTCATTGAAGGCATCACCGATTATGTGGACTGGTACACGTACTGTGATTGAGGTGAAGACATGACGACAATGTTCTGGATTTTGTGGTTCTTCATCGTGTTCCTCGTTCTCATCGTGGCGTTCACGCTGCGCAAGGAAAACGAGGAAATGCCCCGTCGTGACATTCTTCGGGCTGTGGAATCCACCGGGAAAATGGGTGTTGCCGAACGCTCTTTCCTTTGGGTGTTTTCCTGGCTCGATACCCGGTTTCGCTTGCAGGACTACTGGAACATGTCGAAGGGTGCTTACTACAACATGCATCGCCAAATGCCCCTCACACACGCCGAGAAGTACAAGTTGCGTATCATTTGGTACTGGTACCCTCTCTACTGTTTGGGAGGCATCTCGTTCCTGTCTTTCATCATCCTCGTCATCACGGGAACCGTGCTGGGTATCTACTACGTGCCCGGTGGCGAAGGTGACCCCTCGCCCGCTTACGCAAGCATGCAGTACATCATGACCCAGCTTCCGTTCGGCTACATCCTTCGAGCCGTTCACCACTGGACAACCCACTTCATGGTCGCCAGCGTGTTCCTTCACATGTGCCGCGTGTACTTTACCGGCGCCTACCGCAACCCACGTGAACTCAACTGGCTCATCGGTGTGGCACTGATGGCGCTTACCATCGTGTTTGGATACTCCGGCTACCTCTTGCCGTGGGACAGTCTCGCATACGGTGCTGCCATCATCGGCATTAACTTGGCCAACTCCAGCCCGCTGGTGGGCAAGTACATCGCCACCCTCCTGTTCTCTGGCTCTGAATTGACACCGTTGACGGTCACTCGAATGTACTTCATTCACGTGTTCATCTTGCCCGTGATCGTGACCACCCTGATCATCATCCATTTGTTCATCGTTTGGGTACAAGGAATTGCGGAGCCGCATTGATACGGAGGGAATAACATGGGACTGATTGACAATTTTGGCCGAGTTGCCTCCATGTACATGGAGGAAAAAGCGAACCTTCAGGAAGCCGAGCAAAAGCGAAAGCGCACCCGTACCGGTCACGGTTTCTGGCCTCATGAGGTGTTGCGTGACACCATTATCTTCTCCGCCATGTTGGCCATTTTGCTGTTTTACGCATGGCTGATTCCCCCGCCGCTGCACGGTGCAGCCGACCCCTACGCTCAGGCCGGGTTCGTGTTCCCTGACTGGTACGTGCTGTTTTCCTACGGTTACTTGCGATGGGGCGAATACTTGCCCCAATTCGTTGTTCCAACCGGGTTCATTGGCGATATTGTGGGTCAACCCATGTTCCCCTGGAACGCCGCTTGGTGGGGCGCTGCCCTGACCGGCATCCCCGTGGGCATTCTCGCTTTGCCACCGTTCCTTGGGGGCCGTGAAAAGCGCCCTGTGGAAGACCCTTGGTTTGCAGCAGCGGGTGCTGTGTATCTCGCCCACATTTGGTTCATCTCCGTGTTCTCCATCAACATCTTCTTGGAATTGTACGGGAAAAATCGTTCTGATTTTTGTAAACT
>JAYQAK010000162.1:0-2373 GCA_038136695.1 Candidatus Poseidonia sp. | reverse complement strand
AGCATCATCTCGTACTCATCAATGCGGTGCTCAAACAGCTTGACTTTGGCGATGAGACGGTCGGCAAACCCGACGGGAATGTCGCGCTTTACACCGCCAACACGGGGGTAGTTGTAGTGCATTCGAGAGCCGCCCAATTCCTGAAGCAGATCGAGGAACATCTCGCGGTCTCGCATGCACCAGGTCATCAAGGTCAAACTGCCAATATCGGGCCCGTAAGCGCCCAACCACATCAGGTGGGAAGCAAGGCGTTGACACTCTGCAGCGATGAGGCGAATGTATTCGGCCCGCTCCGGCACCTCGACTTCAAGCAAGTCTTCGGCGGCATAGATGTAGGAATTGGCCCAGGTCATGGCGCTCACGTAGCAGAGTCGGTCGCAATACGGGGTGATTTGGGTGAAGTCGCGTGCTTCGGCGATCTTCTCAACACCGCGATGAATGTAGCCGAGTTCGGCCTCGGTATCGACAACGGTTTCACCGTCAACCTTCACACGAAGCGTCCACAGACCGTGTGTCATCGGATGCTGGGGTCCCATGGTAATCCACATTTGTGCCATTGTATCACCTCACTTTACACGACCCTCGTCGGTTGGTTTTCGACCGAAGCCCTGAGCATCGTCGTACATTTCGTTGAAGTCGTGGTAGCGGATCTTGTGTTGCTTCTGAAGCGGGTGGAAACCTTCGGGGCTGTCGTGAGGATTGAGCACACGGTGCATGTTCTCGTGGCCCTCAAACTGGATGCCGACAAGGTCCCAAGTTTCTTTCTCGTTCCAATCGGCGCCAACCCACACGCTCTGCACGCTGGGGACGCTGGGGGAATCGGTTTGTGGAAGGGTGATCAGCACCTCAAACTCCAACGGAATATCGTCGCCTCGAAGGGTTTCCGCAACGTGGACGGTGTTGGTGTGGGGGGCCTGATCGGTCACGGGTTGGCGCATCAAATGGTAGGCCACTTCCCAACCTCGGTCTGGTCCACCTTCTGGGAAGTGGGTGCCGGTCACCATCGAGCAGTAGTTGACGCCGACATCGAATCGGAGAAACTTTGCGACGGCCGTCCAATGCTGGGGCGGGACAGTCATGCGAACAAACGCCATCTTGTGGGCGTTGGCGTGGTGCTCCACCGTTGCGGCCACGTCGGAGCCTGAAAAGCGGTCTGCCACTTGTTTGACAGCAGCCTCAGCAGCCATGTCGCTTTGCTCGTTGGTGACGCGCATGCCCATGGTCAGTCCTCCCCGACGATGACCGGCTTGTCACCCTTGCGACCGCTGCTTGGGGCAGCACCGATACGAATGATTTTCTCACGAAGCAGTCCAAAGCCATCGATGAGGGCTTCGGGGCGAGGCGGACATCCGGGGATGTAGACGTCCACAGGAATGACGGTGTCCACGCCTTCGAGGATGTTGTAGGATTGGAAGTACGGCCCGCCCGAGATGGCGCACTCGCCCATGGCGATGCAGTACTTGGGCTCGGGCATTTGCTCCCAAAGACGAACGACTTTGTCGGCGAATTTCTTGGTGATAGGGCCGTTCACGAGCAACACATCGGACTGACGTGGTGATGAACGGAACAGCACACCGAATCGGTCGCCGTCAAAACGGGGCGTGGCTGCAGCCGCCATTTCAATGGCGCAGCACTTGATGCCCAAGTGGAGCGTGAACAACGACTTGCGGCCAGCCCAGTTGAAGTAGCGGCCAGCGAGAACGCTCAGGAATTGCTTGATTCGGGTGGCCTTGAGAGCTTCGTCCGTGACATCGCCAACCATCTCAACGAGGGCGCGACTGTTGAATGCAGCGTAGTTTTCGTCTTGTCCTGCCATGGTTCATCACCTCAGATGTAAATGCGACCTCGCTTTCGGAACACGTACCAAACGCCCAGCGACATGGTGGCGAAGAAGATGCCAAGCGTCACCAACGCATCGGTGGCCTTGGCCACGGCGGCTTCTCGGTCAACCACGCCTTCGGCGGTGGCGTCGGAAGCGACCATGCCGCCCAAAACAAGGAACATGAACGCCACGTCAAACACCAGGAAGATGATGGCATACCAGTAATACTGGAAGTGGAATTGAATCATGGCCTCGCCAACGGGTTCGCTGCCGCACTCGAACGTGGTCAATCGACGAGGGTAGAGGCTGTGGTCTCGCTCGTAGCCTTCCAGAAGGTAGGAGCGGGTGATGTGGGGGCGAGCAGGATCCACCTTCGGTCGAACCAACCAGGTGATGATGAAATTCGTCAGGGGCATGATGATGCCGACGATGGTCAGGAAACCAATGGAGAGATAGGCACTGGGCACCGATTCGAGTCCTGACATGGAGACACCTACAGAGAACGCATACGCTCTCTGCTTGTTGCGACTTGAGGCCCCTCAATAAGCGTT
>JAYQAK010000161.1:0-2380 GCA_038136695.1 Candidatus Poseidonia sp. | reverse complement strand
TTGGAGACCGCCTCTTGGTCGATGTCGTCGAGGGGAAGTTCGCCCGAAGCGTGGTCGGCGGCGATCGACTGAATGGCGGTGATCATCTCCTCTCGGCTGCCGTAGGCGAGACAGACCGTGAACACGAAGGCGTCGTAATCGGCGGTTTTTCCCTCGGCGTAGTCGATGGCGTCGTTGACCCGTTGGGGCAAAAGTTCTCTTCGGCCGATGATGTTCACCCGGACCTTGTGGTCGTGAATTCGTTCGTCGTCAGCGATGTCCTTCAGCCCCTCAACGTAGAGGTCAAACAACACGTCGAGTTCACCTTGCGGGCGGTTGAGGTTCTCGGTGGACAGCGCATAGACGGTGAACCAGGGAATCTTGAGTTCGAGCACCCAATCGAGGACGCGTTCCAGTTTCTCCTTCCCGATGCGGTGACCAAGGCCGGTGGCCAGGTTGCTGCGCCAAGCAAAGCGACGGTTTCCGTCCATGATGATGGCGAGGTGGTTGACCTGGAGAGGGTGCTCCTGAACCTCACGCAGAAGCTTGGCTTCGACCGCTTGGCCGAGCACGTCTCCCATGCGTTCCGAGATGCCCATGCGACCCCTCCAACCTCCGGTGAGCGCATACGGTGTTTGATTGCTCCCCTTTCTTCATCACCGCATGCGACCGCACAACTGGCTTGGCCGTCATGTTTGAAGGGACGCTGACCGTGGCAACTTCATGGGAGGCACGGACGACGCGGCATCCAGCCCTCCTCGTTGGTACCCGCACGCCTTGGTTGACCAACCGTGCGACCCCACGACCTTTGCAGACGGGTTGCCCAGTCCTTGGGGGCGCGTTCACGGTTGGAACCACACGGTGGCGTTGGACCCTGCGTGGTGGTCATCGATGCCAGATGGCGGTTGGGGCGCTTGGCCCGAGGCGGTGTCCTCCGTTACCGTGATGGAGGAAACCCGTCACGGTCTTGTCGTCCAATTGAACGATGCTTGGACGGCCCATCTCTACCCCTTTCCGACCGGAAAGGAGGTTTCGACCTTGGCGCTCTATGCGCCGTGGGCAGAGGCCCTCGCCACAGCCCCCGTGTTGTTGCCCGTTGCGGGTGTTGCCAGCGAACGGGGGGATCTCTTGGTCGTGTTCCCTCTTCATCGGTGCGGCTCGGTCGAACCTCAAGCTTCGCAAACCTCTGCACTGGCCGATGCCGTTGGGAAGGTGCACGCTTCCTTGGTTCAGCACCAAACACCCAACACGGAACGACGCTGGAACGAACGCCTCAAGTCGATGGAAGACGGTCTGAAATCCACCACGCTCTGGCGAGCACCCCACACCAAGCATGTTGTCGGCCTCCCTCCGCTTCACTTGACGCTGGAGGGCGTGGTGTCCTCCGTTGACGGTCTCACTTTTGTTCCCCAACCTCGGGCGCTGGTCGACCACCTGCTGGCGCCGTCCGAGCGTTTGCCCGGTGTGGCCACGATGGCCCGCTTTGAACAACGGTTGTCCCTGGCCGAGGCGTTTTCATCCGTCGAAGAACGTCAAGCCTTCTATGCGGCGTGGGGTGCTCATTTGCCCGCAGGCTGGACCTCGGCGGCATCCGTTTCAACCGTGAACGGGGGGGTGTGGATCTGGCGTTACGAAGCCATCCTCTTGATGCTGGCCGAGGCCCGAGCGTTTGGCTTGACGGAGCAAACCAACCGGTGCGACCGCTGGCTGCTTGACGTGTCACGCATCCAAGCCCGGTTGGGTGAATTGCGCACCGTTCACGCTGTTCGCAAGGGCGGTGTGTACGTGGCCGTCGCAGCGGCGCTGATCGGTTCGGGACCGGTGCAGGTACCCGTCGTTGCCGGCGCCGTTGCCTGCTCGTTGGTTGCCCATGCCGTGCATCGCCAGCGCGTGCCGCCGCCGTACTGAATCAGCGCTGTTGGCGGACGCGGCCGTCGTAGAAATCGATGCCCAATTCCTCAGCGATGTTCTTGATCTCGATGATGAATTTGGCCCGTTCCTCCCGTTCCTCCACGCTACCCGAAACGTCCCAGTACAGGTTGACGTCAACGTCGAGTGAGGTCGCTGAGATCATCGAGACTTGACAGAAGGAAGCGTCCTCCTTGAGCGTCTTGGGGTTGGTTTCAATCGCTTTGAGCACACGCTCGCAGAACGTGTTGACGGCCTCGCCGTCGGCGTTGATGTCGAGATGCAGTTGCGTTTGCCAGCGGCGCCATCGTCGCTTGCCCCAGTTCTCCACGGGGGTGTTGACCAGACTGGCGTTGGGCATCGTGATGATGGTGTCCGCCGAAGTACGGATCAAGGTGGTGCGCAGGTTGATTTCGATGACTTCACCTTCAGCCGAACCCACGCTGATCCAGTCGCCCACCTTGAACGGACGGTCGAGCAGCACCGTGATGGC
>JAYQAK010000160.1:0-2382 GCA_038136695.1 Candidatus Poseidonia sp. | reverse complement strand
TCGGGCTTCACGTCGTCGGTGATGGCCGCCGTGCAGGCGAGCACTTGGCTGTCAGCTGTTGACATCGTCGCGGCGAAGATGGAGGCGAGGATGACGCCCGCGAGGAAGGGATTGAGCACCTCCATCGCCAGCAACGGCAACCCGTCTTGTGCTTGTGAAGCGTCAAGGTCGAGGAAGACCGCACGGCAGGCCAATCCGATGATGAACATGAGGGCGATGAAGGGCGTTTGCCAAACAAAGAACCAGATCATGGCGGCCTTTCGGTCAGCATCGTCCTTGAGCGTCATCACACGAGACACCACCTGCGGCTGACCGGCGACACCCAATCCACCGAGGAAGAAAGCCCCAATCCAAAGGGTCACGCCGAACTTCAGGTCAGAGGGAAAGAGGTTGACCATGCCAGCATCGACACCTTTCAGCGTGTTGTGCAGGCCAGAAAAGCCACCCGCCTCAGAGACAGCAACATAACAGAGGATGGTCGAGCCGACGATCATCACACAGGATTGAGCCGCATCGGTCCAAATGGATGCTCGGATGCCACCGGCATAACAGTAGGCCACGACGAGAACAAATCCGATGAGGATACCGACGACCTCGGACCAGCCCAGCATGGCTTGGAGGGCCACACCACCCGCCACGAGTTGAGCGGCGGCGTAAATGGCGAGGAACACCACCGAAAGGATGCCCGCCAATTTCGCCTCGGGCGCACCACGGGTCTTTGAAACAAGGGACGAGAGCGAACGAACACCCCGTTCATTGCCTTCCTTTTGGATGAACTTGTACAACCAAACCCAGGCAACAACCTGCCCGATGGTGGACACCAGACCAATCCAGATGCCCGAATACCCTTGAACGAAAATGAAGCCGATGAACCCGATGAACATGTAGCCAGAGTTCCACGTGCTTACCGCACTTAGGGCTGCAAGGGCTGGATGCATGCCGCGCCCTGCGACGAGATAATCGTCGGTGGTGTCTTGTTTGACACGCATGGACGCCAAGCCCACCCCGGCAAAAAATCCCATGAACAACACGAAGGAAAGCAAGAGCACGATTTCATCTGATAAACCGAACATGTCACTCACCCTGTTTCCAGCGAAGAAGGGCCTTTTCTTCAATCTCACTCGCGCCTGCGGGGAACACGAGGCAGTTCAGACGCCCTCCCGATTCGCTTGCCAATTGCCCCATGGTGGTGTACACGATGCTTTGGTTTGGCGTACCCATGTCCGAACACAGCACCACGGGAAGCGTATCCATGGCTTGGTTGAGGTAGTCATGAAGCGACGGACGTTGTTCTCGACCCTCGCTCTTGTTCGATTTCTCCCACATCAGTTCAACCGACCGAACAGCGTCTGCTGGTTGCATTGGCCGTTGGTCGCCCGTCCCCTGCCCCGTCGGGTCGAGGTCCAGAAGGGCGAGGGTGTGGAGGTTTTGCTCCCAATTCGAAGCAAGGATTTCAAGCGGCGAAGTGGCGATCCAATCGCCGTAGGGGTAGGTGAGGGTGGTTTGACGTCCAAATTTGTAATTGGACAAACCGACGGCCCCCGTCACCACCGTGGTGATGGAGATGCCGTGGATCACATGGCACGCAATGCCTGCTTCGGCCGCCCGAAGTTGCAAATCCACGTGCGTGGTCGCTTGAAGTGGGTCACCCACCACCAACAGCGCCACCAGTGCCTCACGAGCGAGTTCAAACAACGCATCGGGGTGCTCGACCTCGGGGCGCATCACGCGTTCGACAGGACCGATCACACTCTCGAGGCGAGCGAGCTCCTCCGAGGGCCAAAGCGCCGTGTAAGCCTCGTAACGGCGATGGTCGGCTGCGGTTGCTGCTTGTTTTGCTTCAACGGTCATGCCCTCGACGGTTCCCATGCCCATGCCGATCAACAACAACCCCGTGGCGGGAAGTGGGGTGCTGGAGAAAGAAGAGGCCGCCATACTCAAACCACCGAGACGCTTGGACAGGGCGAGGGCCATGCGTCATTTGAGCGTGCCGAGGAACCAAACACAGGTTTGGTTGGAACGCTGTCGCCATGAAAACTGGCTTGGCGACAGCGGCGTCATCGTCCTCAGTGACACGCATCGAGGGATACCGCTCACCGAGCATGCTCCCGGGGCTGGTGATGCTTGCTGGGAGGGCATGGCGTGCGTGGATGCTAAACCGAACACAAGAGGGCCCATGCATTGGCGAGAACACCTTCCTGCAGCGCTACAATCCCTGCCTGAATCCACTTGGCCGTCGTCGTTTGAAACGCAGGGCGATGTTCTGATGTTGAAGTTAGAAGACGAGGCCAAACCGCACGCAAAGGCCATCGGAGAAGCGATGTTGACGCACATGGACAACGTTCGCATCGTGTGTGAGGACGCAGGCGTGACGGGCGACTT
>JAYQAK010000159.1:0-2475 GCA_038136695.1 Candidatus Poseidonia sp. | reverse complement strand
GCGGGCGTGGCAGGATTCGAACCCGCGATCTCCGGCTTAGGAGGCCGGTGCATTATCCAGCTGTGCTACACGCCCAAGCGCCCCTGTTCGGCGACCTTAGATGACGCTTACGATGAAAGTGGAGCGTGGCGTTGGCCGATTTCTGCAACGTTGTGCATCAGCGCTTCGAGTTGAACGCGTGGTTGAGCAGAACGCTGCAAGCGCGTGTCGCACTGTGAAAGAACGTCCAGTAAATCAGCCATCAACGCATCGGGGTAGTGACTGCGGCCTGCGACGAGAAAGTGGTGGAGGCGCTCGATGACCCCTCGGCCATCCAAATCGTGCACGGCCATCAATTGGTCAAGGGCCCCCATGGCGCCTTTGAGGACCCGCGTGTTTTTTTCTCCTTGGCGCTCCCATTTCCAATCGTGTACACGGCCTCTCAGGGCCTCCTCGAGGACGAGTTGAACGTCGCGGCGTGAACTGTTGGAGACGAGCAACTGGACGTTCTTTCGATCGTTGAGCAAGTTACGCTCGTGAAGCAATTGGAGAATGAAAATGGCTTTGCGAAGATTGCCCGAGCACACGTGGGCGATGTCACCCAACACGCCGCTAGCAGGAGTCAGGGATTCGTGTTGGACGAGGTGGTCGAGCCGCTGTTCAATTTGAACCCGAGTGAGGGCGGGCATCCGAAGGTGCTGGGTCCGGCTACGCAGAGCCTCGATAATGCGAGAAGGGGTGTGGGTGGTGAAGATGAAACGTGCGCTTCGGCTGCTTTCTTCCATCATCCGGCGAAGATAGGATTGGCGGGCGTGGCCGAGAAAATCAGCATCTTCGATCACGATGATACGAGAGACGGGGGCAAGGCCTCCGGCCACGACTTCGGGCGATTCATCGCCTGCTGGTGCCGGTGCATCGCTTGAAGAGGCGCTCATCGAATGGTCAAAGGCATCCAAACTTGTTCGGCCAGCAAGGGTGTCTTCGGAGCCTTTTCCGGCTGGACGTAGGAAGGCTTCGAATTTCGCCATGGCACCCGCCGTTTTATCCAAATCTCGTGCCTGCAGCACGTGCGTGGTGGAGCGCCAGGAGGGGCCGAGCACCTGACGGCACACCAGTTGGTACGCCGTGGTCTTCCCGCAACCGGCTGAGCCGGAAAGCAACAAGTGCGGGGGATTGGCAAGTAACGAGAGATGGGTCAACGCCTCGATCACGTTCGATGAAGTGAGCAATTCGTTGAAGTAACGGGGCTTGTAGGATTCAAGCCAGACCGTCATGGTGAACCACTTGGGTTCAAGGTCTTTGAAGTCTGCGAGAAGCGTTGATGCTCACTCGGCGCTCAAACGCTTGGTGCCGTGGCGCCGGAGTTTCATGAAAATACGGGAGCCGCATCCCTTGCAGCTGATTCCGTTGCGCTCACGGTGGAACGATTCGAGGCTGCCGCAGTTGGCGCATTTGTAGTCAACGAGTTCAACCATTTCACTCTCTCCAAGGTGGGCGACCGTGCATCCTGTTTTGAACCTGTTGCACCGATTTAGCACTTAGTGGCAACGAGGACCAAAGGCTCTCCGGCGTTGGTCCAGAGGTCTTCGAAAAGTTCGCCAGTGCCATCGAGAAGCGTCGTGATGTCACCGTTCCGCAAGACGGTTGACCCCATGACAGCGAGTAAAGGCCCCTCAAATTGACGGGTGATCTGCTCAACTTCACTTCGTCGCATGACCATGGTAGAAGCGGGCCCGACAATGACGTCCACAAGGTCGGAACGGAGTTCGATACGAAAGTGATCTGTATGATCAGCGCCCGTCACCTCTCCTGGCAGATATTCAACAAGTTTTCCATCAACCAACAAGCGGTATCCGTTCTTCTTGAGCTCATCAAACGTCAAGTGCTCTTCTTTCGTGGACACCCCATCAAAAATTTCGACATTATATCGCTTTGGCCCACCAATGAGACCAGGCATAAAACGAACAATACTGCCGGCTTCAAGGTTCATGGTGGCCAAGTCGCTGGGGTTGACGAGTTGGTCGTTCACGAACACCCAAGATCCCCGGGGCGCTTGGATGGCCTTCTCCGCAATCTCGGCTTGAGTGAGCCAAAACGTGCTGCGGCAGGCGCCTGAAATTTCAGTTAAATAAGTCAATTGTTGAGACATGGTTGCCATCCACCTACTCTCTTGGTCTGTTTGAACAATCTAATAATGCGTCAAAGGTCTCCGGTGACATCGCAATCAACTCACCGCGTTCGACCAACTCGACGAGTTTGCGAAGGATATCGACCGCCGTACGATCAAGCACGGCGGCAATCGTCCCAAGACCGTAACCGAGTTCAAGATTCTCAACGAGGAGGTCTTCCTCGTCTTCGCACCAGGCTGACATCGTGCTTTCAGCACAGGCCGCCAATCAGGCCGGGCATCAAGCGGATTCGGCTGTCGTCGGCCAGGTTCATCGCAGCCACGTCGGCGGCGTTGACCAGTTGGTCGTTCACGAACACCCAGCTGCC
>JAYQAK010000158.1:0-2479 GCA_038136695.1 Candidatus Poseidonia sp. | reverse complement strand
ACCTTCGGATGTCTCAGACACCACAAGGGGCTTTGCACGTCATACGATCGCCTTGAAGGCTGCCCTATGAGTCCGACGCGCTACCAACTACGCCACCCCGGCCTGTCTCGTGGGTGAGCCCTTCCCTCTTTGAACAAATCGGAAGAAAAACCCGCAAGCAACCCGCTCGGCTCGGACAAAAACCAACCGTAGTGTTCTAACACTTGCTCGGTTCCGCTTTGGGCATGGTGGACCTCAAAACGGCCATGGCGGCGGCGCAAGCCGAGCGCAAAAAGCGTGAGGGAGCCAAAGGGGAAGAGAAGAAAAAGCGGCGCTCCGGTGCAGACTTGGGCATTGAACCGTTCGACCCTGTCAAGTATGCGAAGAAAGAGAAAGCAGACACGGCTTCGATGTGGTTGGTCATCGTTTACGCCTTTGTGGTGACGATGTTGATGCGCTATGTGCTGATGCCGTCCACCACGCTCGACAAGACCGACGTGCTCTACCTGCTTCCGCTGACGATGATGATTCTCATCCCCCAAATTCACCGGATGGTGATGCCCGAACGGTTCAAGGAGCACTACACCAAAGGAACCTGGTTCAAAGCCTTCTTCCTGTACACCTTTACCTTCCTCTCGCTCTCCTTTTTGGTCGTCAACCCTCCCTTTGGTGACATTGTTGCCCCTCAACTCGCTCAAGAATGGGGCATTGCCGTGGACCAAGACGGCACCTTCACCTATGCAGATGACGTCAAGGGCGGTGGGGTTGCATGGACCCTTGAGGAGGGCGAATACCTTCCCGGAACGGCCTGGCTCTTGTTTGGTTTGGCTGACAACGTGGACGAAACGGGTGCGGAAGTGACCGTGGTTCACGAATTCCTCGGGACAGCGACCCCCATCGATGCAAATTCGACGTTTTGGACACTGTACAAAGACGAAGTCGGTGCTTGGCGCACAGCCAACAACAAATCGGCGCCTATCCTGCTACCTCACGCAGACCTCGACCAACCCTTCGCCATCCCACTTGGCGAATCCTTGGCTATTGGTACGCACTCCATTACGGTTGAAATCACCGAGAACGGAGACCCTTGGGTCAACACCCGAATCTACGAATGGACCTTCACCATCAACCCGCCAGAGGGGTCAGGCGAGTAGGTCCCCGTACCTGGCAACGATGTCCGTGAGCAACGCATCGATGCGCTGCTTGTCATGAAATTCAACGAGGCGGCGTTGTTGTACGTGTTGCCGCTTTGCACGAACGAGCGGGGCGAAGACGGTCCAACACAGGGCGTCACCAAGGCGTAACTTCCAGGTTTGCATGCCCCTGGGAATGCGTGGCCATACACCTCGGTTTTCTTGGGGCTTTGACGAAAAGTGAAAGTGAAATTCACTTCAACAAATTGACAATCTGTGCCGTGAGCGCATCGAGTTGAATCTGTTCTCCGCCGCCTTCAACCAAACGGTAGTCGATTTCAGCCATCCATTCGGTGAGGGTCAGTTTTGATGGCTCGTCGAGGAAGTCAGCACTGTACAGTTCCCGATGAAGCTGATTAACAAAATCCGTACCCGCCAGTCCGAACTGGTCAAGCAGATCACGGAGTCGCCGACGCGCAACGTGAAACCCGTCGTCCCTGCATGCCATCAGGTATTGATGAAGCGCTTCGGGAGGGGCGGTTGCAGAGGTTTCGTAAACCAATTCTCTGGATACCGTCGTGTTGAGCGCTGCCGCCACCTGCAGTGCGGTGAGGGCTTTTCGCAAATCGCCTTGAGAGATTCGGGTCAGGGCTTCCACTGCACCGTCGTCCAAGGTGAGGCCCTCAACGTCCGCCACGTGTACGACTTGTGAGGCGACATCAGCATCTGCCAGCGGGCGAAACCGGAAGACAGCGCAGCGTGATTGAATGGGTTCGATGATCTTTGACGAGTAATTGCAGGAGAGGATGACACGGCAGGTTTCGGCGTATTGTTCCATGATGCGACGAAGGGCCCCTTGCGCATCGTGCGTGAGGGCATCGGCTTCGTCGAGAAAGATGATTTTGAACGCAGCTCCGCCGTAGGGTTGGGTTCGAGCGAACTGTTTGACTTTGGTTCGAATGCTTTCCAATTTCCGTTCGTCCGAGGCGTTCATTTCGAGAAGGTTTTGTCGAAAGGCTTCGCCAAAAATGTCCTTGGTGAGGGCCATGGCAGCGGTCGTCTTTCCGGTTCCAGGAGGGCCAGCAAACAGCAGGTGCGGGAAGTTTTTGCTGCCTGCATAGGTGCCCAAGCGCTGAACAACCGCGGCTTGTCCTTTGATTTGAGCGACCGATTGTGGTCGGTGTTTCTCAACCCAAAGTTCGCTCATGCTCTTGGCCCTCATTGACGAGCCTCCTTCAACATTCGCACGCGAACCAACGCGAAGAGAGGTTGCAAAAACACGCGTGCAGAGCCTCGTATTCATGCCGCATGAGGGAAAAGTCCCTATAATGGGGAGTGGTGTAAGGGATGAGTCCCATGCGTAGCCT
>JAYQAK010000157.1:0-2488 GCA_038136695.1 Candidatus Poseidonia sp. | reverse complement strand
CACCATGACCGAAGAAGAGAGATTCCTGGACTTTGCCACCGTTCGAGAGATGCTGTTGGACGCTCAAGAGCGCCGTGGCGCCTTGAAGTACGAACAGAAGTGGGCCCTTCAGCACGCTGAATGGGCCGCCAGCGACGCTCGCAACGGTGTGACCACCAAACCCGAAGTGTTCGAAGAACTCCGCACCAAACTCCTCGACGTTGATACCTTGGCCAAGCACCCCGACCTCGCTGCCAAGCTGGCTGAATTGATGCCCGCAGAGCCTGAGGACGTCCGAGCGGTGTTCAGTTCGAAGCGCATCAAGATCGAAGACAGCGAAATCACCGCTGTGCTCGACATCGTGCGCCAGGTCATTTGATGCCTACCGCATCCCCCACGCAGGTGATGTTTGATGACCGACCAACGGCGAAGGCGCTCGTTCAACACCAGCGGACCGCGTAAGCGCGAGGAGCCAAAACCCTCGACCTTCAAAATGAATCCACCTCCCATGGGGCGGGCTGAAGTGCCCAAGCCTCAACCCAAGCCCGACCCGGCCAAAGCCGAACGAAAGCAAGGCAGAGGACGAGGCGGTCAGGGCAACAACCGCGGCGGCCAGCGAGGCGGTCGTCAAGGGCCGCGTGGTGGTCGCCCGCAGGGCCGACGAGACCAACCTCGCCGAGAACGTCCAGAGGACCTGAAAGGAGAAAACTGGGCTCGTGTGGTCGACCACGACACGAAGACCAACGTCGTCACCGCCATGAGCGAGAACGGCATGAAGTTCTGTCGAGTGAAGGTGAAGGGCGGCGAGGTGCTCAACCTTAACCACCGCCTCAACATCGGTACCGACGCCAGCCAGCGCAACGAGGTCACCGAAATCATGGGCATGGCCCACCTCGACAAGATGTCCAACATGGCTCGTCAAAACCTCCCCGAAGTGGTTCGTTTGTTCGTTGAAGAACATGGCCAGTACTTCGTTGAGGAATTCTACAACAAAGCAGGACCCATGTCGCGCAAGCAACACTCCTACGAGTTGTTGCCCGATGTCGGGCCCGTGAAGGCTCGAAACATGGTCAAAGCGCGAGAACAAGTCGGCGTCTTTGCCTCGATGAGCGAACTCAATACGCTGGCCAAAATCAAGGGGGCTGAATTGTTGGCTCAGCGCTTTGTTGAGGAGATTGAGGACCGCACCCTTCTTCCTCGACTGCTCGACCTCCTCCTGCCGGTGAAAGCATGAGAGGTGCCCGCCAACTCGTCGATGCGCTCCGCTCCAAGCAGCCGTTCAACAAGGCCCTCGGCCAGCACTTTTTGGTGCACGACGATGTGTTGGAACGCACCGTCACGTGGGCTGAAGTGGACGTTGAAGACCACGTCCTTGAAATCGGTCCCGGGCCCGGTGTGTTGACCGAAGCCCTGCTTGAAACCGGATGCAAGGTCACGGCGATTGAACTCGACACCGGAGCGTGCGAGCATCTTCGCTCAACCTTCGCTGAAGAACTGGCTGAAGAACGCCTCGTTCTGCTGGAAGGGGACGCGTTGACCGTGGCATGGCCCGCCGACATCACCCGCATCGTGGCCAACATCCCCTACCAGATCTCTTCCCCCCTCATCGATGTCCTCACCCGACATCATCGCAACCCCAACACCGCACCGCTTCATGACGTCGTGATGCTGGTGCAAGAGGAATTTGCCGAGCGCGTGGTGATGGAATACGAAAGCGATGTTGGCTCGCTCGGTATGGTCGTCGCCTTGGATTTCGACGTAGATATGGGCGAACGTGTACCGCCCCATGCCTTTTCTCCCATGCCCCGCGTCCACTCCCGGTTGCTTCGGCTGACCCCGCACGAGGGGGATTGGCCGTGCGACCGCCGGTTGCTCGTGAACATGATTCACGCTGGCTTTGCTCAACGGAGAAAGAAACTCAAGCGCACCTTGCGCGCACCACCCAAGCGCATTGCTCGGGTGCCCGGCTGGCATGCAGCACGGTGGACTCGGGCCTACAACGCAATGCAAAACGACCCGCGTTTGCAACGAAGGCCTGAAACCTTCGAGCTTGACGAGTGGGTGGATTTGGGCATTGATTTCGAATCCTGCGAAGAAGAGGCATGAGGCTTCATATGCACTCGAACGCTTGAACACTTTGGGGAGAGACTTTTCTTAGGAGCGTCTGCTCGCCTCAACCTGTCGGGGGGAATGGGATGGCAAAGAAGGACACCTATCTTGCACTGCTCCGCCGTGGAATTGACGACACCACGGCCAACCAACTCGCTGATGCCGGTTTGAAAATCGGTGACCTGAAGAAAATCGACAAGGACATGCTGGTCGAGAACTACGGTCTCAAGGAAGAAATCGCGCAAGGTGTCATCGAAATCATCTCCGCTGGACCGCAGTCTCACGGGAAAGAGCGCTTCTTGTCGAAGGTGCTCGCCCCCGAAAAGAAGCAAGAGTCTCGCATCGAGGAGATGAAATTCCAGCGCAAGCAGAAGGACGTTCTCACCGAATTGGCCGAGCA
>JAYQAK010000156.1:0-2494 GCA_038136695.1 Candidatus Poseidonia sp. | reverse complement strand
CCAGTTTGGCCGTCATCGGAGCAGGAATCCTTGGGATGTGGGAAGAGGCGCTCATCGTGACCATTCTCGTGGCCTTTACCGCACATTTGGAAGGTGATGCGTTGCTCAAAGCAAGAGAAGCCATGCAGGGAGGGTTGGACCGCCTACCTCGAACGGCACGAAAGATCAACGACGGAGCCCTGTGCATCACCCCCGACACCCCCATCGCCACCCCAAGCGGTGGCTTTTCACTTCCCATGGCCAGTGCACCGACGCTCACGATGGCGACCCAAGCCCAGCCGGAAACCGAAATGGTTCCCATCGACTTGATTCGCCCGGGAGATAAAATCGAAATTAGAAGCGGTGAATTGATTCCAGCCGACGGCCGGATTCTGGAAGGCAAAGGTGCACTTGACAAGGCACCCCTCACGGGTGAATCGGTTCCGGTTGACGTGGGAGTGGGTGATGTCATTGAAGCCGGCCTCGTCCTTGCCCGTGGCCCCGTGGTCTGCGAAGTGCTTGCAGTGGGCGACAACACCCGTCTTTCCGGCCTCATTGACGCCGTTCATTCCTTCCGCGAAGCACCGCCTCGGTTGCACAGTGGCATTGAGAAATTCACGGCAATTTGGGTCCCATTGGTGCTGTTCGGCGCTTTTGCCGTGTGGTATTTCATGTTCCCAGACAATTGGAAGATCATTCTCTTGCTCTGGGTGGTTTCGTGCCCGTGCGCGCTGTTGTTGGCCACCCCCGTCCCTCACGCTGCTGCGCTGTCAAACGCTGCGCACAATGGCGTGATCGTCCGTGGCGGCGACGCGTTGGAACGCATGGCGCGCGTGAACCACGTGCTGCTTGACAAAACCGGGACGTTGACTTCCGGAAGGCCAACCGTTGGCGAAGTGGTGCTTGGAAAGCAACGTCGCATGGGCAGCGCCCTGAAGCTCATGATGGGCCTCGAGGCTCGATCGTCCCACCCCTATGCCTTGGCGGTCATGGACCACTGCGAAGAGCAAGGGATTCAACCGGCGGCGATCAAGGGGCTCACGGACATTGATGCCGGCGTCCAGGGCGTTCACGGCTCGGCCAACGTGGCGTTCATCCGACCTGACAAAGCCGCAGGCATGGGCGTTGAGGTCGAAGCCGCCTTGGTGGCGGCGTTCGATGCCGCCAAGCAACTCGGTCACGGTGCCAGTTTGCTGGTCAAAGATGGCATCGGCATCGCCCTCGTCACCTTCATTCATGATGACACGAGGGACGGTTCAGGCGCACTCATCGCCTCGTTGAGCGAACGCTCTGTCAACGTGGAAATCCTCTCCGGAGACCATCAGAGTGCTGTCTCGGAATTTGCTCGGTCGGTTGGTCTGCCGGAGAGCGCCGCTCACGGAGGGCTGAGTCCCGAAGACAAGGTCAAGTGGGTCAAGGCTCGCTCAAGTTCTCATGTCACGATGATGGTGGGTGACGGATTCAACGATGCTGCAGCATTGGCCGTCGCCGATGTCGGTGTGGCCGTCGGCACCGGAGAGTCGGTGAACCTCGAAGCGGCGGACATTCTCATTCCCGGTGACGACCCACGGATGCTCACCGAAATGATCGACCTTGCTCGACAAGCCCAGCGCACCTTGATGCAGAACTTGTTTTTCTCTGTGGCCATCACGGTCACGCTGGTGTTCGCCGTCATTCAGCAGTGGTACGACCAATTGTGGGTAGGGGTGTTGATTCACGAAGCATCGGTCATCCTCGTCATCCTCAACGGCGCTCGTTTGGCGCAAAACGGTCAAGCGATACCCCTGTTGAAGGAAACCTTGCGCACCATGGTTGATGACACGAAACTGGCCTTTGCTTCCTTCAAAGCCCGTTACATGCCTGCCAAGGCGTGATGACGCTTCGCCAAAACGAAGGGACATCTTCAAACCCTATGGGTCCATCTTCCCGACAGGTGGGAGAATGGGACGAGTACGAGGCGACCCAATCACGACGGCGTTGGCCCACCCGACGCGTCGTGGAGCCTATGTCGCCCTCGCCAGCACCGACGAAATGAGCACCGTCCAACTGCAAACATCGCTCGGTGTTGACCGCTACAACCTCTACCACCATCTGAAGAAACTGGCGTCGTTGTCGTTGATTGAAAACCATCGTGACGAAGGTCGGGCACGATGGTGGCGCGTGCAACAGCACGTGGACCTTCCCGAACTCCTGCAGCCCACCGGTGCCCCAGCCGTCCCTCCAGCGGCCGCATCGCCAACGCCGAGCCCGACAGTCACGACCACCCTGGCCTCGCTGGCCGTGGATGAGGAGGGGCGAGAGGTCATCGTGCTCAACCTCGAGGGCTCACGGGACCAGGTCAGTGCGAAGCAACTGATCGCCCGCCTTTCGGACGAATTCGGCCTCACGCTCGACATCCCGTGGAATTTCATTCCCGAGCAACTCGTCCTGTACTCGAAAAAGAAGTGATGCTGCATGTCTGACGAGTTGACCGTTGAGTCGCAGATTGCCCCCCCACCGTTGTCCTGTCCAAAAT
>JAYQAK010000155.1:0-2602 GCA_038136695.1 Candidatus Poseidonia sp. | reverse complement strand
CAAGGACGTTGAACACGAATTCCATGAGCACGATGATGCTCGCACCGATGAGCATACCCCTGTTGTTGCCAAATCCGCCGATGATGAAGGCTGCCCAAACCAGGAAAGTGGTTTTGGACGGCGACATGAAACTTGGTTGGAATCCATTGAGTTTCCATGCCCACAGTGCACCGGCAAAGGCTGCGATGGCGGCACCCAAGGCAAGACTGGCGGCCTTGTGCCTCAAAATATCATGACCGTGGTGCTGGGCGACCATTTCGTCTTCTCGAATCGAGCGGAGAATACGCCCCCAGGGCGAGGCAAGCACGGTGTTGAGCAGCCACCAGGTCAGGAGGGTGAAAATGACACCGATCACAGCGAGGACCATCAGGTACGGTGCAGGTTGACCCAGACCGAGCAGGTCCCCGACCGTCACGGCCATGCTGTCGATGCCTTCGGTGTTCGAACACGCCGTTGCGGACAGAGGCGTACCGTTTGCATCGACCGGCATATCGCTTCCACAGAACCACCACTCCTGAAGCGGCAGCGTGTAACGTGAAATACCAACCGCACTGCCCCATGAACCTGCTCGCAGAAGCGGTTCCCCGCTCAGCAGGACACGAACAATTTCTCCGAGCGAGATGGTGATGATGGCAAAATAATCGCTGCGGAGGCGAGCCGTTGGATACGCAAGGAACCATCCCGCTAGGGCTCCAAGAATCATCGAGAAGAGAACGGCGGGAATGACGGGCCATTCGTACCCGTGCAGTTCCTTTGGTGCTGTTAGCAAGCCAACGGTGATGGCCCCGATAGAGGCGAAGAAGATGACACCGAAATTCAGTTGGCCGGTGATCCCCGTGTGGAGGTTGAGCGACATGGCTAGAATAGCAAAGATGGAGAGCGTGACCAGCACGTTGGACACCTGAAGAGCCTTGACAAACGTGGATTGGTCAGAGTCTGCAACGGGCAACCAGTTGATGAACAGCGCCATGATGAGTGCCAGGACGATGAACAGAGTCCACGATCCTCGCTCGCTTTCACGCCCGTAAGGCATCTTGAAGCGGACAAGAATGTCCTCACGGCTCACATCGACCTTTGCGTTGACGAAGCCGGATAAGCGAGCACCGATGGCGTTCGCTTGAACGCTGACTTGTTGCGTTTTGTCATTCACAAAACCAGTGATGGAGTTCAAGCGGGTTTGAATGGAAGATGAGAAACCATGCCATGAGGTTGATACGCTGTTGACCATGGCTGGAAGCCGCTCACTCGGTTTCATTTCTCGATCACGCAGGATGTAGCTTGCCTCTCGCCAAGCGAGGAAGTAGAACACAATGGGCACGGCAGGCCAAAGGAGGAAGCCGATATTCGCAAGGAAGGCAATCAACACCTCTTCACCGTGCATCAACCACAACCAATGTTCCTGTTCAGCAGCCGTCAGGGCAGAAGGTGCATGGTCCAGCGTGATGGAAGCATCTCCCCCGGTCAGCATGGCCAAGATGCCGTCGTTGGCAATCGAGTGTTCACGAACAAACCCACTGAACCGATACACGATGTAGGCGATGATGGAGGAGAGGAGATACCGTTGGCCACGAATTGAATTCCGCATGCTGAAGTGATGCAATCCCGTCGGGGCGGCAAGAACACCTAACCACGCCGCTCGCTTCGGGTTTGGTGTGAAACCATCCTCTGCTCGCTGTCGAATGCGCTTGATTTTCCACTGGTCATACGCATCCCCAATACCCTTCGGCATGATGAGCAGGATGGCGATGATCAGCACGTACGGCATGACTTCGGCAAGGTTCGCATAATTGGAGCGCTCAAGAGGCGTCCCAATGCCCATGAGAATGGGGGATGATACCGAGCGAACGAAGCCGATGATGACGGCTCCAACAATGGCTCCGGGGATGGAACCGATGGTGCCCAGCACAATCACAGCAAAGGCTGGCAGCAAAAGCGTGAATCCTGTCTCGGGACTGTAGCGAATGGTCATGGCGAAGATGGCACCGCCGATACCCGATATCCCCGCAGAGAGGAAGGCACTGGTCATGTGCACCCGCTCCACGTTGATGCCACACGAGGCGGCAAGTTCGGGATTGTCGGCAACGGCTCGCATACGGCGTCCAAGTCGTGTTTTGGTGAGCAACAAGAGCAAGAGACCAACGGATGCAAAGATAACGAAGGGCATGGCAGCGCTGTAGTAGGTGTAGTTCGCCGTGAGTTCCGTCACGCAATCGGCGCCAACGTTGTACACATCGGTTACTGGAACGGAAGCCTCCGTGGTGATTTTCTCATACACTGCCCCGCCAGTGACGGGGTCGGTTCCGACCTGTTCACACGCCCCGTAGGTGTAGACCTCGCCGCTTTCCAAAGATCGGTCACCAAGATTGAGTTTGGTCACCGTCGTGGAGGCTTCGAAGCGTTGCTCCCTCGCAATACGCCAGTCAACATCGGGCTCGTACAACTTGGTGCCTGCGCCAAACCGAAGATAAACAATGGCTCTCAGCACCAAGGCGACACCCAATGAAGCAATCATCATCACGTCAGGGCTCGATTTTCGGTCTCTGAACCCTCGAAACACCAATCGATCGATGATGATGCCCGCAACCCCTGTGAGCACAAAGGC
>JAYQAK010000154.1:0-2602 GCA_038136695.1 Candidatus Poseidonia sp. | reverse complement strand
TCAGTCTCGCAGACCGTCTGTACGGCATCAAAATCGCAGCGGTCCAGCCGGTCAAGCCACGCGACGCCTTCAGCGCACTGGGTGGCTCCTCTCCCGTGACGGAAGTGGCGCCTCCAACCAACCTCTTGGTCGAGGTCATCGAACCCGTGGGTGGCGTGGGGCCAAACGTGCCGTTGCCCGCTGTTCCAGAGGTTTCCTTGGAAATGCCACCCGTTCCTATAGCCAAGGCCAGCCCCCTTCGGTGGGTGTTCGGCGGTGGTCTCCTGTTCGTCATCCTCAACGTCTTCGGTGTCTTTTCCTCGCTGTTTGAGGGTGTTTGTGAAACGGGTATTGGAAGTTGCCGTGGCCCTGAACAAACCCGCATCAACCTCATGGATTTCTACAAAATAGGCGAATCCGACGGTTGGTCCTATTCCGTGTTGTCCGAGAGCATGACCGGTGTGGGCGGTGTTGCCGGAGGAATCGGTATTCCCGACCTCGTGGCGTTTGTTGTCTGTTTGCTTGGACTGCTGAAGTTCATCAAGCGAAGGTGATGCTGTGTCACCCGACGGATGGCTTTCCGAGGCAATCGCCTACATCGGCATGATGAGCATCTTGCTCGCTTTTTTGCTGGAGACACGGGATGTGCTTCATAGCAAACAACCGCTTTACCTGTTCATGATGGCGTTTGGGTCCGGTTTGTTGGGCATTCGTGCGTTTTTGATCTCCGAATGGGCCTTTTTGGTGCTCGAAGTTGTGTGGTTCGCCGCTGCTGTGGTTGCACTCTTCACCCTCAACAAGTACGCCGGACAAGGTCAAGACGAAGCGTCATCTTGATGAAACCGAAGTCAGCCCACCAACCATGGGCCACGAGAAGGCAAAGCGAGGCATCCCCTCGAAAAGCGAGAACTTCAACGAGTGGTACCCGTTCATTGTTGAAGCCGCCGAACTGGTGGACAAGCGATACCCCATCAAAGGCATGGACGTCTGGCGGCCGTACGGTTGGAAGACGATGAAACTCATCGATGCCCTCACCCATGCTGAGATGGAACGCACCAACCACGAGGAAGTGAATTTCCCCTTACTTATTCCCGAGAACCTGCTCGAGAAGGAGAACGCCTTGGTGGCCAGGCTCAAGCGAGCACGTGAAGAGGGCGTTGACCCCGACGACCTTCGAGACGAGGATGAAGAAGGCGGCTTCAAGAAAGAGGTGTATTGGGTCAAGCACGCTGGTGAAAACGACCTCGATATCCCCATGTTCCTTCGTCCAACCTCTGAAACGGCGATGTACACCATGTTTCCGCTGTGGATTCGTTCCCACAAGGATCTCCCCCTGAAGATTTACCAGATGGTCAACACCTTCCGCTACGAAACAAAACAAACGCGCTCCTTCATCCGGGTGCGGGAAATACACTTCTTTGAAGCCCACACGGCTCACGCAGACGAAGAGGATGCAAGCCGTCAAATCGCTGAGGATTTGGAAATCGTTGACCGGCTGATGCACGACCTCTGTTTGCCCATCATCAAGGCCAAGCGTCCTGTCTGGGACACGTTCCCCGGTGCATGGTACACCATCGGCATTGACGCCGTGATGCCCAACGGCCGTACGCTCCAAGTGGCTTCCTGCCATCATTACCGTGACCAGTGGGCCAAGGCCTTCGATGTGACCTACGAGGATTTGGAAGCCAAACAGGCCTACTGCCACCAAACCACCTACGGTATGTCCGAGCGCCTCCTTGGCGCCGTCGTGGGGATGCACGGCGACGAAAACGGACTGATCATGCCACCCAAGATCGCGCCGTTCCAGGTGGTCATCTGTCCGATGATTCGCAAGAACCTCGATGTGGACACCATCGCTGTAGCCAACGATGTGGCCGAACAACTCCGAGCTCGTGGCCTGCGGGTGAAGGTCGATGACCGTGACCTGCATCCCGGGCAGAAGTACTACGACTGGGAAATCAAGGGCGTCCCCCTCCGCCTTGACATTGGACCACGGGACATCGAACAGGGCACCGCCTTTGCTGCTCGGCGAACCGGTGGAAAAGAGCCCTTGGCGATGGACAACATCGTGGACGAGTGCTACCGAGTCCTCGATGAAGTCAGCGAGGAGCTTCGCCGCCGTTCGTCTCAACACATGGGTGATGTGGTGCAACCTCTCCCTGCCTTTTCCGAAGTCGATGGTCGCTGGACGATGGACGGTGAGGTCAAGGACGGCCACATATACGAGTTGGCCTTCAACGGTTCAGATGCTCACGCCGAGGCTATAGAACGAACAACAGGGCTCTCCTTCCTTGGTGATGCAACCGAGCCGTACCCCGAAGAACGGCCCTGTCACATGACCGGTGAGCCAACCACTCGACGTGTGCTCCTCGCCAAGTCGTATTGATCATTCAACCCCGTTTGCAACACCGCAATGCATGCAGTGCCTGCCCTGGGTGGGCGTGAGTTCTGAACATCCGCTGCACGGACGGTAAGCGTGCAATTCCAGCACGGCTTCTTGCTTGATCATGATCCAGGCAACCCAAGCATAGGCCAACGTCAAGACGATGAAGAGGCCGACAACGGCTCCCTTGCCGAGATCGAGGTAATGGACACCCAAGGCGAACGCCAGAAAAACACAGGC
>JAYQAK010000153.1:0-2606 GCA_038136695.1 Candidatus Poseidonia sp. | reverse complement strand
GTACCAGGGAGCCCAGAGGAGGAAGGCGAGTTTCAGCGGGTTTCCACGAACGCGCTGGTTGAAGTTGGCCTCAAACCGTGAATCCGAAAAGCGGGTGAACAGCCACCACGAAAGCAGCAAGCCCAGGGTCACGATCACGGCGCTGTGGCTGAACTGGTAGATGTTCCAGGCGATGGGGGGGAAGTCCGAAGTCAGGGTGGTTTCGTCCACGCTGGTGCGCTCGAGACCGTAGGCAAAGGAGTAGATGGCTGAGGGGATGAACGCGAGCAAATCGGGCAGAACGCTCATCGGTCCCGAGACCTTCCAGTTGACGTCTTTGCGGGTGACGAGCACGCCCCAGAGCCAGTGGGAGAACACGTCCATGGGAAGCCCACCCGCAAGCGCTTTTTCAACCCGACTCCGTTACCGACACACCGTGCTGAGTGTCATTTCGCGGTCACTTGCGCCGCATGGCGTAAATCAGCCCGGCCACGATGGTCAGCGCTTCAAGCGCACCCAACGCCACCAGCAAAGTCGGCCCGGCGGCCGCATGGGCGTTCACGTCCAAATCGATGAGCGTCACCAACGGACCACCTTCCCCGTCGCCCAGCACGCCGTCCAAGACACCGCCTGAACCGTCGTCCACCAAACCGTATTCACCGGTGATGGCGTAGTGGTCGTCCTCGTGCAGCGTCCATGTAAAGCCCGTCTCGGATTGAGCGTTGGGTCCACCCGCCACGAAGTCAACCGTGTCGGGGTTGCAGTCCACCACGACGTCCGAATCCAGCGTTGAGGCGGCGATGAGGCGGGCGCGTTCCTGTCCGGTGATCACGCCCACCCACACGCTGCTGGTGTTCCAGTCCGCGTCCACGTCCACGGGCAACCAAGCGCCGTAGGGTGGTTTGGGCAAGACGTCTTCGCCAATGGCGCACCCGGTGCCGTCGGCGGGTACGGGGATGTCCTCGACGGTGTCTTCGTACTGAACGCCCATCACGGCGGCGGCCAGCAGGCCTCCAATCAACAGGGCCACGATGAGAATCCACCAGCGCATACCAACACTACGGCGGTGCATGTCAAAAACATTCGTTGTGAGTCGATGAACCGAATCGTTGGCGTTTGGTTGAAGTGGGGGACGGTGATGCAAGGACGAGGCAGGATGGCAGCGAGTCCGATTTCCCTCCCCGCGTTTCCCCCCGCCGGGCCGTGGGACGCCTACGTGCTGTTCATCCTCTGGCTGCCGTTCATCTTCCGCGTCATCTTCCTCGCTAAACCGATGCGGGAAGTCATCAACAAGCTCTCGCCGCACGCAGGATGGGCGCTCAAACAGTTGCGCACCTTGCCCGTGAAAGGCATGGGGCTGCTGGTTTTCAACGAGATTTTCGCCTTCCTCATTCCGCCCCTGCTGGTGTTCGGCCTGCGGATGTTCATCGATCCGATTGGCTGGCAGTCCTGGTCGGAGGTCACCTTCTTTGGCGGAACCCTGCTGCTTGTGGCCCTATGTTTCTGGGTCGCTATGGACTTCTATCGGGTTGCACGCGTCCGTCGCATGCTCAAAGCCGTGATGAAGCAGGACGTCGACAAGTTGCGAAAGGTCGCCGACGCCGGTCTCAAAGCACGTGCTTGGTTGCGCAAAATCTCCGGTCGTGAAAAGAACAAACCCGTGACCAAAGAAGAGGTCAACGTCACGGGCAAAGAAGTCGCCAAGAAGTCCCTCAAAGTCTGGGCTGGGCGTGCCCTGCTCACCCGGAAACTCACGCCCGCCGGTTTGCTCTCCAGCGTGGCCATGGGCGCTGCCATCGAGGTGGGCAAAATCAGCGCTGGGAAGTTCTCCGACGTGGTCGACAAGCGCCTGCAAAAAGAATTCGAGGAACGCACGAACACCCAATCCAAAACCCTCGTCCTGCTCTTCATTCGTGACATGGCGATGGGCGTCTTCCCGCTGGTCGTGTTAGCCTTCGTTCCGTGGTTGCTGGGCTGAGCGCCACCTTCATGCCCTGCCGACCGGTGGCCTACGTGAGGCACCTCCATGTCGCTGCTCATCTTGATGCGCCACGGACAATCGATGTGGAACGCTGCTGGACTGTTCACCGGCTGGGTCGACGTTCCGCTCTCGCCCAACGGCATCGACGAAGCCCGAGAAGGCGGTCGTGCCATCGCTCATCTTCCCATTGACGAAGTGCACGTCTCCACGCTCATCCGGGCCCAAATGACGGCGATGATCGCCCTGTCGGAACACAGCAGCGGCTTGACACCGGTCTTCCAGTATCCCACCGAGGTGGAAGACGGGATGTCGGAGAACGAAACCCGCATGCGGGAATGGGCGCAAATTCGGGGCGAAGCGGGCCAAGAAGGCGTGTTGCCCGTTCACGTGGCCTGGCAGCTCAACGAGCGCATGTACGGTGACCTCCAGGGGCTCAACAAGGACGCCACTCGGGAGAAGTACGGTGCTGAGCAGGTCCACATCTGGCGACGTTCCTACGACGTGCCACCGCCTAACGGCGAATCCCTTGAGTTGACGGCCGCCCGCACGGTTCCCTACCTTGAGTCCACGTTGATACCCGCCATTGACGACGGCAAGAACGTCTTCGTCGCCGCCCACGGTAACTCGCTGCGCAGCATCATCATGC
>JAYQAK010000152.1:0-2608 GCA_038136695.1 Candidatus Poseidonia sp. | reverse complement strand
ACCCGGGTTTCCAGCTTAGAAGGCTAGAGTGATATCCAACTACACTATACGTCCAGCCTCAGGGCGTGGCTGACCATACATGAACTGTATGCCAACCTCACATCGGCCTTGCGCACTTCAGGCACCGGGTCGGTTTGCGAACCGTCGTTCGTTTCCACGAAAAGCCACATTGTTTGCAGGTCCACGCTTGCACTTCCAGGGTGTCCAGCACCGCTGCCCGCATTTTCTGCAACAACGGCGAGTCCTTCATCGCCGGCGAGGGCGCCACCTGGTTGGTCAGTCGGTCATGGAGCTCGGAATGCAACGTGAGACCGGCAGCGTGGAACAATTCATGAGCAAAGGTGTGGCGATACAGGACCTCATCCTCCAAGAGGGCTGGGTGCAAGCCAATGGTCACCGGGCCGGGGTCAAGACGAAGCGTGCGACGGCGAATCAGTTCATTGCTACCTGCCTCAAACCGCGTCATGCCGAGCCTGTCGTCATCAACATCAAGCCACTCAACGGTAAATCGGTCGGCGATCCACGGCAAAAACACCGCATCGACGTGTCCCGAGAGGGCAGCCAGTACCTCGTCAACCACGTCTTCGGGGACGTTTGGGGGATGGGTCGGCACGGGCGTGTCGGCCAGTGGACCTCGCTTTGCCTCGCCCATGCGATTTGCGAAGCAAGGCCCCTTCATGAGGCTTCATGCCCTTTACGATGCAGCGAGGTGACGGTTCAACGGCGGGATGAAAGTCGGGAATCCTTATGATGGCGAGGCGAGTCGGCGGGTTGCGAAAGCACCCACATGGGCGTGTAGATCAGTTGGAAGATCGCTACCTTGGCATGGTAGAGGCCCCGAGTTCAAATCTCGGCACGTCCACTCCTCTTCTTTTGATTACCATCAACGGAGTGGACCGTGCTGCCACAAACTTGCAACGCAGCATTTTCCTAAAGTTTGTTGGCTCGGCACGTCCACCACTCTATAGATTTCAATAGCCTGAACCTGCCCCCACGGCGGTAGCAATAAGCATCCCGTAAAACAAGATGCCGAGTCCAGTGAGGATGATAACAATCCACGAAACAATCTGAGCCGCTTTCGCTGTTCCAGCATCCTGATGCCCTGGATACTGGTTGGTGATCTTCAAGGCTGAGTTGGCGACGATGAGGGCTGGAATGGCAAGGCAGATTCCACCGCAGAAAATGCTCAGAATCGAAAGGACCAACGCCGTTGTGGCCGAGGTGGCCGGGACCATCATCATACCCGTTTGCATGGGCTGACCGACCACGATTTGTTGTGGTTGAGCCATGGGTTGGCCAACCTGGCCCATCACCATCTGTTGGGGTGGAGTGTTCATCTCATGAGGTGTTTGTGCCGCCTGCTCGAGACCTTCCCACGGATTCTGTGGTTGCATGGTTGCACCATGCCTCCTCGATATTTAGCCCTTGAGCAGAAAAACATCCTTGGCACGCTTGATTGACGCGTCCCTGCCGATTGTTGACGACCTCATGAACGCCAGCGCGAACGAGCGAACATCAGCCCAAACACGACCAGCCAAAGCATGGCCACCGGCGAAAACATGGGAACGGTCAGTTGCTGAACCTCGGACAATTGGCCTCCGGGCGGCGGCCCACCACCCTCATTTTCACAACCGGGAGGAGGAGGGCCGATGCCTGGACCCCACGTTTCACCCAAGCCCGAACAATCAACTCCACCACCCTCATCGAGGAAGGTCTCACCGTGGTAGCACAGCAGGAAGTAGGGGAAGCCCATGTCGCCTTCACCGTTCATCATCGTGGAATGGTAGTGGTAGATTCCATCAGGGAATTCGGGGGTTGGGCCGAAGTGTCCGTTGCAGACGTCAAGGTGGCCGAGTCCTTGGACGTAGACGTAATCGTCAATGCCGTTGTAGCCTGTTTCGCCTTCCTTGAGTTTGTACGAGCTCTTCATCTCGACCACGTTCATCTGGTCGTCGTAACCCCACAAGCCGTAGATCGGATACCCGTCCATGGACACGCCAATGACGGCAGAATGGGATCCGTTGGCCGTGTTCTGCGCCACCGCTGCAGGCGTGCTGATGTCGTAATCGAACATGGTCTCGCCTTCTTCAGGATGCCAGTGAAGGCAGTTGGCATCGGCGTGGTAGTGGAACGTCCCGCCTTGACCGTTGTGAGCGTGGCACACGCCGAGTTCAATGGGCTGGCGGTCCTCGTTGTACACCCCATGATGGCTGGCCACCGCATCGCCGCCCGGGCCGTCTTCAGGACCGTAGAAGGGCACGCCGTTGATGGCAATCGCCACTTCGCCAAGCGCTGCGGCACACTCGTAGTCGCCGTTCGCTTCGGGGCAGTTCGTGGCATCGTGCCCACCCGTCGTATCGTTGACCGGGGAGCGAGGGATGGTCCATTCGTAATTTTGTGCACGGGTGCAGTCGTTGGCTTGCGTGCAGGCGAGGGTGGATTCAAAATCGTGGTCGGGAAGTCCGTTGGTGGTGATGGTAATGTGCGTGGCGTTCATGGTGATGCTCACCGAACATTCGTGGGTTTCGACCGCCGCCGTGGAAAGGTCGTCCACTTGGGTGATGTTTTGTCCGGCTTGGCAACGGAACACATCGAGCCAAAACTGGCC
>JAYQAK010000151.1:0-2636 GCA_038136695.1 Candidatus Poseidonia sp. | reverse complement strand
TTTCGTCAGACATGGTCTAACCTCAGCCTACCGAGCCACCAACCCCCTCATTATAACGGCTCCGCAGGGGACTTGGCACCCAGAGCGCACCCTCCACACGCTGCCTCATGGGAGGGTTGATGTGGGGTGGAGGTTTGTTGGAAGGCCGATGGCAGAGCGCAATCCATACGACGTGCTGGGTGTCAACCGTAACGCAAGCGAGGGTGAAATCAAACGTGCCTTCCGCAAATTGGCCCGTCAACACCACCCCGATCGCAACCAAGGCGACGCCGGTGCAGAAGCGAAATTCAAGGAAGTTCAAGCCGCTTACGATGCCATTGGAACGGCCGAAGCCCGTCGGGAATTTGACCAACAAGAGCAGATGCGCAACATGTTTGGCGGTATGGGCGGCCGTGGGCGTGGTGGCCCCAATGTCAACTTCGGTGGCGGTGGTTTCGGAGGTGGCGGTCTTGAGGACATCCTCGGGCAAATGTTCGGCGGCGGCATGGGCGGCGGCATGGGCGGCATGCCGCGACAAGCACAGCGTCAAGCACCTCGTGAACAACCCAAAGCAGCGACCATCAACGTGGGGCTTGACTTGACCATGGACCAAGCCCTTGAAGGCGGCCAATTCGAATTCTCATACAAGCGCTTCAAGCGCCAAGGAACGAGCATGGAGACCAAGCGGACGACGATGAAACTCCGACTGGATGCCGGCGTTGCCCACGGCACGACCAAGACACTCAAGGGGCAAGGCCACGACCATCCCGAGGGCGAGCGGGGCGACGTCGTCGTCACCGTTCGCATCGATGTTGGCGAAGCCTTTCGCTGGGAGGGCGACCAACTGATCCAAGACGTCCCCGTTGCCTACTCCGTGCTGATGCTCGGTGGGAAGGTGAACGTGCGCCTGCCTTCGGGGAAGGTTGGCAAGTTGTCGGTGGACCCGATGACGCAGGTTGGCGACCGACGACGCATGGCCAAAGCGGGCTACAACGGTGGCGATTTGACCCTTGAATTCACCCTGGCCGATGTTGAGGACCTCAACGAAGCGCAGCAAGAAGCGCTTCGAGGGCTCCACGATTCGGGATTGTGAATCGTTGACTTCATGACACCTCGAGCGAAGCCAACACCATGGCGGGCGGGCGTGACCGACGGAAAGGAGGCCGAGCCAACCGTCAGAAAAAACGCAAGAAAGGCCCGCAAGCACCGCTTGATGAACGCTTGTGGCGGCGGGTGACGCAACACTTCGTTGACGAGGACTGGTCGCGTGTTTGGTCCAGCGATGCCATCGTGGCGCACATTGCTGAACACGAGAAACTGACGGTCCAATTTCAACACGACCCCAAAGCCGAACGCGCCCTGCTCAGCACCGTGAACGAAGCCCTCGCCCACGGTCGTGAAGCGAACACCTACATCGAACCCATGGAAGGAAAAACGGTTCGGTTTCGCTCGGCAGCGTGGTTGACGGCGTTGGAAGCCCGCATCAACACCTGGAAGGATTTCTTCAGTCGTCACGCCGGCAAAGGTGCAACGCCCCTCAACGGCAAGCCACCTCTCACCATCGACGAAGCCAGCGAGGAAGACGTCGCCACCTACCGTTTGCTCGAAGCGGCTTGGGAAGCGATGCTCACCGGTGGGCCGTTGCCCGACGCCTTCGCCTTGGACGACGAAGGGTGCACCGCCCTTCTGGGATACGACCTGCCACGAGAAGCTCGAAAAGCAGCGGCTCGCCGTTCAGGTCTTCGGTTTCACAGCGACGACCCCGCCATGGCCCTGCTCTTGATGCGCGGTCAGAAATGGACGACACGCGCCCTGCTCGATGCTCGTCTTGAAGCCCGCCGACGGGAAGGAGAGAACCCGTTTCCACGTACCTACGATGACTCGCTCGTGGCCTTTGCGGACCGCTTGGGCGAGGTGGACGGGAACGGGGAGGTTGCCAACGGTCGCACCGATTTGCGTCACCTTCCGCTGGTGACCATCGACCCGCCCGACGCCAAGGATTTCGACGACGCCGTGTGCCTCATCGAAGAGGACGGCGTACGCACCCTCTGGGTCGCCATCGCCGACGTGGCGCATTACGTCAAGGTCGGCACGGCGCTCGACGCTGCTGCGGCGGCCCGAGCAACATCGGTCTACTTGCCCCACACCGTGCTGCCAATGCTGCCTCCCAAACTCGCCGACGACCTGTGTTCTCTGCGGGCGGATGTTGACCGACTGGCCATGGTGGTCGCCATGCGACTGGACGAGAACAGCACCGTCGTGGACACCCAAGCCTACGAGGCCGTGATTCGGGTCAAGCGCAACATCGCCTACGGCGACGTGCTGGAGACCGATGCCTACGATGGCATGCTGGCACTGGCCAAGACCTGGCAGGACCGTGAAGTCCGCCTGAACCTGAACAACCCTGAACTCCGACCCCGCTTGCATGGAGAAGACGAACTGCGGGTCGAGGTCAAGTGGCCCAACAAAGCGACCAAGATGATCGAGTCGTTCATGGTCGCCACCAACGCTGCAGTCGGCCATCTTCTCGGTGCAGCCGGAGCCCCGCTTCCTTGGCGATGCCACGCACCACCCGACCGTCCAGAGGTGGAGGAGTTGAACGCCAAGTTGGCCTCCTTGGACATCGGGATTGAACTGCCCATGCCGAGCCTGCGCAA
>JAYQAK010000150.1:0-2640 GCA_038136695.1 Candidatus Poseidonia sp. | reverse complement strand
CGACGGCATCCCCACCAACATGAACAACAAGTCGCTTTGGCTGGGGCCCGCCCTTGAACTTGGGCCGCTCAAAGTTCACCCCACCATCTTCCTGAATTTCTTCGGCTTGACCTTCTTCCTGTTCATTTTCCCCGCTTCGTACTACTGGGAAAAAATCGAGGAAAAGAAGAACGAGGTTGAGGAAAAGTTCCCCGATTTCCTTCGAGACCTCGCCGAGTACTGGAAGGGTGGTCTTTCCATGACCGTCGCGGTTCAAACCCTGGCGACATCGGAATACGGTGCCCTCAACGACGAAGTCAAGAAAATGTCCGACCAACTCAGTTGGGGAATCAAGTTCAGCGACGTGATTCGGCAGTTTGCCGACCGGGTTGGAACACCCTTGGTCCAGCGTGCCATTGCCCTTATCGCCGAAGCTGACCGTGCCGGTGGGAAAATTTCCGATATTTTGGTCACCGCCGCCAACGACTCACGTGAATTGAAGTTCCTTGAAGGTGAACGAAAACGTGCTATTGGTTCCTACATTGCCGTCATTTGGACGTCCTACTTCGTTTTCCTCGGTGTTATTGTGGTTCTGGCCAAGGTGTTTATTCCTGCCATCGCCGGTAGCAACTCTGGCGGTGAGGACGGCGGTGACAGCGGCGGTCAAACCATTGGAAACATGACCATCCGCAACATCGACCCGCTGTTCTTCCTGACGATTTTCTACTACGGCGTGACCATGCAGGCCATGGGCAACGGGTCGATGGCCGGATTGATGGCCACCGGTCGATTTTCGACCGGATTCAAGCACTCAGGTATGATGATCATCGTCGCTTTGCTCATCTTCAACCTCGTGGCGTTCTCGCCCGACCTGATCGGTATCACCGAAGTTCCCGGACTGAACCCCTCGTCGGGTACCTTCGTTCCCGCACCGTTGTACTTCGGAGGCTGAGGGCGTGCGTCACGACGAAGAAGGGCAAATCCACATTCTCGAGATGCTGACGCTTTTCTGGCTGTTTTTCATGTCGGCCACCTTTTTGATTCGCGTCCACGTTCCCGATTCCGCTTCCGTTGCGTTGGATGCCTCGTTGGAGATGGCCGGTGAAGACGCCATTCGCTACGGACTGGGCTTGGACGCTGAGGTCGCTGGTGAGAACCGTTTGGAAGAACTCTTGGCCGACGACGACCGTGAAGCGGCATGTGTTCTGCTTCAAAGCGCCGTTGCACCCGGGAAGGAGGCGAATTGTTGGTTGGCGAAAGACAGCTCCGTCGCTACACCCCACGGAACGGTGGGCACTCCTTCGGGTGGAACCGTTGCCGTTCATCAGTTGGTGGTGGTTGGTCCCTCGATGTGGACGGTGACCCTCGACGTGTGGGCCCGCGGAGGTGGTGCTTGATGCGCACCACCGATATGGAACGAAGCCAGGGAGCCCAGATGCTCCTCGCTACCGGCGTGGTGTTGCTGATGTCCTTGCTATCGATGGCCATCTTCGGTGTCAAGGTCGCTGGTTTGACCCTCCCTCACGACGCGGCTTCCGACGATGTGATCGTCACCACCGGCGAAGTTCTTGATGCAATTGAACCGCTTACTCAAGCCCGTACAACCTTGTGGATGGACTCCGGGCTTGAAGGGTTGGAAGCGGCGGAACTCGCCCTGGAAACCGTCCATGACGACCTGCTGCACCACGGTGAACTTCGAGGCGTTGAAATCAAACTCACGAAGATGTCCTTCACGCAGGTCGATGCTTCCACCATCGCCGTGGCTGCCGAACTTGGTGTGTCCGACGGAGAAGCGATGTTGACCTACGACGTGGCGTTTGAAATCAACGTGTGATTCACGCTTCGTGATCGTTGATGGCCCGGTTGAGCAAGGTGTAGATGCGCTCCACATCGCTGTCAACCCTTGTCGGGTCAACGATGGCCCAGTTGGCAATTTTTGCGCGTTCGATCAACCCGTCTTGAATGGCTCGAATCCGCCTGAAATTCGCAACGTAGCGGTCGGCACGGCGGTAGGAATGGGCATCGCGGGATTTGAGCATGGACAAGTGGGCGTTTTCCTCGTCCACCACCATTACGATGCCGAGGGCAACACCGCCGGCCTCTTCCCACGCTCGCACCAAACGAGCACTCGGCACCATGTGAACGCCTTCAATCAGCAAATCGATGCCCTCTCTCCGGGCCCGCTCCATCGTCGCCATGATGCCGGCTTCAACAGCGAGGCAGGTCTCGTTCCAATCAAGAACAGGCTCGCCACTGTCACCCTTCGAGAACGAGGAGCGATGAAGGGCGGGCACGTTTCGTTCCTCGTCGGTGGCTCGCATGATTTCGCGAATGGCATCGGTCGACATGACGCGAGTGAACCCGCCTCGTTGGGCGACCGCCACGGCAGCGGTTGACTTTCCCACACCGGTCGCACCCGCGATGACCAACAAGCGTGGAGGCCGCTGCGTCAGCGTTTGGGCCGTGCTTTGGGCCAGCCCTACGGTCCGTGTCATGCTGGCTACTGTCCCCGAGGAGCACATGAGGCTTCTGTTGCCACCTTGCCCGAGCCGGCGAGTTTCTCTTCGAAGTTCTTCACCGATGGCCCTTTGAAGCGTCTTTGCTTGGGCGATTCATGGCCGATGAACAGATGTGGATTGCAGGTGAATGGACTGCGTCAGC
>JAYQAK010000149.1:0-2709 GCA_038136695.1 Candidatus Poseidonia sp. | reverse complement strand
CTGCAAGGCTGGGAAGTGAGCATCGGTCACGTCGGCGTGTTGAAGGACGCGCTGACCGGATTGGGTCTTTCGGGCGAGGTTGACGCTACCACCGGTGAACCGCCCGTCGCCAGCGCCATGCGCCTGCTCGACAAAGGCGACGACGCCGGGTTGGCTGCGTTGTTCACGGCCCACGGCCTTGATGCGGCCAATGCCGAACCCTTGCGCGCACTGGCCTCGCTTGAGGGTGGTATGGAAACGCTCGGGCCCGCACGTGAACTTCTTTCCAGCATGGACGGTGTGTCTTTGGATGCGCTCGACGAATTGGAAACCACCCTCAACGCTCTGGCCGCTTTGGCACCTGCCCCGCCTGCGCTCGCTGTGGACCTGACCGTGGCTCGTGGCTTGGACTACTACACCGGCATGGTGTTCGAAGTCAAGGTGGAGGAATTGGGCGGTGAAGGACAGGTTTTGGGCGGTGGATCCTACAAGTTGCTGCACCTGTTCGGTCTGCCCGATTTGGACCCCTGCTGCGGGTTTGGGTTGGGCTTTGACCGCGTGCTGCTCGCCCTTGAGGCCCAAGCGGAAGCGGCTGGACGAGACGAAGCCGTTCCGGGTGAAACCGACACCCGTCCGTTCATTGCTGTGGCTCCAGACAAAGCCGACGCCGTGCCCCTGTTGCCCCTGGTGGGCGCCCTGCGTGCCGCCGGTGCGCGGGTTGAGTTGCTGCTGAGCAAGAAGAACTACGGTCGCATCATCAAGTGGACCGAAGGCATCGGTGCGACGCACTTGCTCATCGTCAAGCCCGAGGACCTCGATGCGGGGACGGGGCGGCTGATCGATTTCACCACCGGCGACCGAGAAGACGTGGCGCTCGATGTCGACGCCATCATGAAGGCGTTGTGAACTCACTGTTCGCCGTAATCGTTCCTTCGCTGGTTGACGAACATCGCCATTCCGAGTGCGGCCGAAGCCACGACGAGCGTGAAACCGGGCGTGTCTTCCATGTCGTCCATGCCGTCGTCGCCGGCCTGGAATTCTTCGGTCCAACTGTCGGGGCTGATGGGCATCTCAAAGCGGCTCTCTTGGCCGAGTTTGATGGCAAAGTGGGCGGGGTCGCCAGTCACGGTGATTGGAGTATTCTGCTGGCGATCGCCTTTCACCTTCATGGTGACCTGAATGATGGGGTTGTCGTCGCGTCCGTCCCACTCCATGCTGTCTTCGGTGACGGCGAAGGCAAAGGGCACGTTTTGCTCACCCTGCTGAATGCCGGTGAACTGTTGGGTCCACACTTCCATGCCGCCCTTGAACACCGTGATGTTGAGGTTCTCGCAGTCGTTGTTGCACGGCCCGTTGTTATCACCGTTGGTCCAGTCGCCAGCAACGTCGATTTTGAAGTTGCCACGGTACTCGCCGTTCTCGTCCATCAGCAGGCGCATTTGGAGGTCGGGTTTCATGCGGAACCGCATGTTGATGTCGATGACGCCGTTGTTTTTCTCTTCCCGGTATTCACCTTCGGTGGTCGAATCGGGGTCGTTGGTGTCGAAGTGGGACCAAGCATCGGCGAAGCCGTCGTGGAAGAGGTACATCGTGGAGTTGTTGGCGTTGGGCTGGCGAGGGTCTTCCTCTTGCTGTTGTTGGACCGTAACGTCACCGGCTTGGACCGGAACGAGCAGCATGGCCACGAGCACGAGCGCAATCAAGGAGGTGCGACGCATGGTAAATCCA
Source organism: Candidatus Poseidonia sp. (assembly GCA_038136695.1). GTDB lineage: Archaea > Thermoplasmatota > Poseidoniia > Poseidoniales > Poseidoniaceae > Poseidonia. Next base: position 1,002 of record JAYQAK010000149.1, on the reverse strand, counting down.
CCAAACGACTTCCATTTGAAGCCTTCTTCATCCTGCAGGACCTTGGCCAGCCTTAGTCAAAGCGGTGGAAGTCCAAATTGTTGGGCCGGTCCGGATTCTGCTGGCGGGTCAGCCGGAGGGCTTCGCCCAGCGCATCGGGCTTCATTCGGGCGGTGTTGAGCGCTGTTCCACCCACGCCGGTGATGATGGCCATGACCTTGATGGTGTCACCAAAGCCGGCGTCTTGGCGTGCTCCCCAAATCACGTTGGCGTTTTCGCTGACCTGAGCGGTGAGGAGGTCAACGACCTGGTTGGCGGCTTCGAGGGTCATGTAGGGTCCACCCGTGACGTGAATCAGCACCCCGGTGGCTCCGGAGATATCGACGTCGAGCAGCGGGTGATTGAGCGCTTCGTGCACCACTTCCTCGGGGCCGCGGTCGGATTCGCCGTAGAGCATCATCGTCACGCCGCCGTTGGCCATGATGGCCCGGATGTCGGCAAAGTCGAGGTTGATGAGCGACGGCAAGGTGATGGTTTCCACGATGCCCTTGACGATTTCAGCGACCAGTTGGTCCATGATGGAGAACGCCTCGTCCAGCGGTAGGTTGGGCACGAAGTGCAAGAGACGGTTGTTGTCCAGCACCAGCACGGCGTCAGCACAGCGTCGCAGCGCTTCCAAGCCTTCCAGAGCGCGAGCCATGCGGTGACGACGCTCGACGTGGAACGGTGTGGTGACGATGCCGACCACCAGGGCGCCGGCCGCCTTGGCTTCCTCAGCAACGATGGGGCAAATGCCGGTGCCAGAGCCGCCGCCAAGGCCCGAGGCGATGAACACGAGGTCGGCGCCGGTGACGATGCGCTTGATCATCTCTCGACCGGCTTCGGCGCAGCGCCGTCCGGTGGACGGGTCGCCGCCTGCACCCAGTCCACGGGTGATGTGACGACCGACCAGGAGTTTTTGCAGGGCTCGGGTGTGGTCGAGGTGCTGCTTGTCGGTGTTGATGGCCACCGTCACGGCGCCTT
>JAYQAK010000148.1:0-2709 GCA_038136695.1 Candidatus Poseidonia sp. | reverse complement strand
AGGAGATGAAATTCCAGCGCAAGCAGAAGGACGTTCTCACCGAATTGGCCGAGCAGAAGGAACGGTTGAAGATCGCCAAGGTCGAAGCCTTCCGAGCCCAGAAACTCATCATGAACCGCCTCGGAAAAACGGTGGAGCTCATCGTCAAATTGGAAAACAGCCTCCACGACGAGGGCAAAGACGACCAGAAGGTCAAGATTCGAGACCAATTGGAAACCCGCGGCCTTGAGGCAGCGCGTGACCACGAGATGCTCGAGTTGGAAGGAACGCCCCAAGACATCGTCGACTTCCGTCGCCAGCACGTCCCCAGCCTCATCTTCCACGCCTGTCCCGAATGCGGTGACGAACTCGACCCCCGTCAATCCCGTGACACCGACCAGCCCGATGCTTGGGCGTTCATCTGCTGGGAATGCGAAACGAGTTTCACCCCAGCCCTCACCCTCGTCGTCGAGGAGATTTTGGACGGTGAGAAGCGCATCACCATCGACCCCGACAAGCCCCCTCGCAACCCGGTTCCTCCCAAGCCCGCTTCGATGGACTTCTCCTCGGTCAGCGACCTGATTCGAAAGGACCTCGAACAAACCGGCGCCACCGCCGACCAGATGACGCGAGCCGTGGAGGAAAGCGTCGTTGCCGGCGGTCTGATGGACATCAACGACTGGATCGACCAAACCTTGGCCGCCAAGGACTACATCCAAGCCCAAGAAGACCGAGAAGACTTCATTCTGCGAACCGGTGCTGGGGCGACCAAGTTCAACAAGTGGATGAAGAAAGCCGGCCTGTTCTTCAACAAGCAAACGGGTCGTTGGACCCGAGAAAAGGGACGATGAGGGCTGCTCATGTCCGCCAGTCCAGCCGGCTTGACGATGGACGATACGCCCGCCCAGTCCACCTCACCCACACCGGTGATTCGCTTCCTGCGCGGCCCTCACCTGCTCGGGCAGTGCGCCGTCAACCCTGGAGAAACCATCGTTGAACACGCCCAAGCCTGCGGCGTGACCATTCCCACCAACTGCACCTCCGGTACCTGCGGCACCTGCATGGTGAGCCTCATTTTGGGCGAAGTCCCGCTCCCCGAGGAGTTGCCTCCGGGGCTCGACGATTTCCTGGTGGAGGAGGGCGCTCGCTTGGGGTGCATCGGTGTTCCTCGTGGCGATGTGGACGTTGACATCCGTCCACCGATTTGAGGTGCTCGCGTGTTTGAATCGTGGACCGCATCCACCTGGCTCATCTTGCTCATCGACATCATCGCCGTTGTCATCGTGGTGCTGTTCTTGAGAGCCAAAATTCAGCACAAACTCAAGGAGGTGGAAGCCCGTCAGGCTCACGACCGCCTGATGCGCAAGCAAACCGCCAAAGCTGGCGAAAATGGCCCGCCATCAAAGTGAAACCATTAGAACAGAAAAGCCCAGCGTTGAGCATGGCCGAGTTCCGTTTGTACAGCACCGCCCAAGGTCAAATGGACACCACCGACCTGTCGCTCACGCAGGCGCTTGAGGCAGTCAAGGACCAAGGGTTGGCGTGGTTGGACATCGCCGAGGCCAGCGGTGAGGTCAAAACTTTCCTCGCCGATACCGTGGCGGTTGATGAGTTGGTCGTGGAGGACATTTTCGGCGAGGCCGCCACCGCCTCGTTGCGATTTGAGGACCATCGCTTCTTTGCGGTGAGGGCCCGCAACAACCAAGCTCGTTTGGACACCGAATTTATTCGCGCTATCGTGAAGGGCGACCTGCTCATTACCGTCCGCCACAACCCCATTCCGGCCTTCACCACGTTCGGACGCCGGTTTCTTCAGAGCGATGAGGAAGACTTGGCGCTCGGCATCGATTACTTGTTGTACGAACTTCTTGACGCCATCGCTGACGATTGGATCCCCATCTTGGGTCGTTTTTCGGGAACGTTGGACGACCTCGAATACCAGGTTTTTGACCCGACCAAGAAGTACGACAACCTTCTTGAGAGCCTGCACGGCTTGAAAGGCGACCTTCGTGAGGCCAACAAATCCATTGAGTCCCTCAACACCATCACCATGCGCTCGCTCCAACCCGGTGAACGCTTGATCAACACGAACGTCAAACGCTACTTCACCGACCTTCACCAACTCACCACGGCCATGGTCAAGCGCGTGTCCAACTATTCGGCGGGCGCCGCCTCCACACGCGATTCGTACCTGAGCAACATGAGCATGCAGTTGTCCGAGTCCAACGCCAAACTCACCGAGGTCATGACCACGCTCACGATGGTTGGCGCCATCATGCTCCCGTTGACCCTTATCGCCGGTATCTTCGGCATGAACAACGATGACCTTCCCCAAGAGATGTTTGGTGGGTTTTGGGGCATCATCGGCATCATGGGGCTGTTCGTCGTGGTCATGCTGGCCTACTTCTGGCGCAAAGGCTGGCTCAGCCCGCCTCGATCGTGACGGCGAAACCGCCTTGCCCGATGCTTCAAGAACCCTTGACGGCCGTTAAGCCACCATGTCAGCCGGTCAGGAAACGACGACCGGCCCGGTGCCCATCGGCCAATTCGCTCGATTGGTGCAACATACGGTCAAGAACGACCCGTTGTTTCAGCATCAGGCCTTGGCCGGTGAAGTGTCCTCGTGGAACCTTCACAACGGCACCGTCTACTTCACGCTTCGAGACGATGACGGACAGATGGATTGCGTCATTTGGCGCAACGCTCGCCTGAACGTGGACCCGGCCATCA
>JAYQAK010000147.1:0-2875 GCA_038136695.1 Candidatus Poseidonia sp. | reverse complement strand
GTGTATCGCCACAGATGAAGAGCACGGGAGGGAACGGCCATGTCGGCATACTTCATCCGATGGAACCCTCCATTTCCAACTCGAGCAACTTGTTGAGTTCCACGGCGTATTCCATCGGGAGTTCACGGGTAAAGGGTTCGAAGAACCCGTTGACGATGAGCCCCATCGCTTCTTCTTCGGTAAAGCCACGGCTCATGAGGTAGAACAGTTGATCGCCCGACACCTTGGACACGCTTGCTTCGTGCTCGAGGTCAGCGGTGGAGTTCCCCACCTCCATCGTGGGGTAGGTGTCTGAACGGGAATCGCTGTCGAGCATGAGGGCGTCGCAGACGATCTTTGAGCGACAGCCGTGAGCCTTGGGCGTGACCTGGAGCATCCCACGGTACGAGGAACGCCCGCCGTTTTTCGAGATGGATTTCGAAAGAATGTTGGAGGTGGTGTTGGGGGCCAAGTGGTGAACCTTGGCTCCAGCGTCTTGGTGTTGACCTTCACCAGCGTAGGCCACGGAGATGATCTCAGCGTGAGCACCGCGCCCTTTGAGCAAGACGGCGGGATACTTCATCGTCAATTTCGAACCGATGTTGCCGTCAACCCACTCCACCGTGGCGTCTTCGTGGGCCACACCGCGCTTGGTGACGAGGTTGTAGACGTTGGCCGACCAGTTCTGAATGGTGGAGTAGCGAATCTTGGCGCCCTTCATGGCAATGAGTTCAACCACGGCGGAGTGGAGCGAATCGGTGGAATAGGTTGGTGCCGTGCACCCCTCAACGTAGTGAATGGTGCTGCCTTCATCGGCAATGATGAGCGTGCGCTCAAACTGTCCCATGTTCTTGGCGTTGATGCGGAAGTAGGCCTGCACGGGCATTTCCACGTGGACGCCTTTTGGCACGTAGATGAACGACCCACCCGACCAAACGGCGGTGTTGAGCGCAGCAAATTTGTTGTCGGTGTGAGGCACGACCGTCCCAAAGTACTGCTTCACGATGTCCGGATGTTGCTTCAAACCGCTGTCCATGTCCAGGAACAGCACGCCCTGAGCTTCGAGGTCCTCACGGATGGAGTGGTAGACGGCCTCGGACTCGTATTGGGCGGTCACGCCACCCAACCACTTCTGCTCGGCTTCGGGGATGCCCAACCGGTCGAAGGTGTTCTTGATGTCCTCAGGAACATCGTCCCAATCGCGCTCGGTAGCGTCGGACGAGCGGAGGAAGTAGGTCACGTTGTCAAAGTCAATGTCGTTGAGTTGACCGCAGTTGCCCCAATCCGGCATTTCACGCTCCATGAAGTGATGATAGGCTTTGACACGAAGTTCTGTCATCCATTCTGGCTCGTCCTTGAGCGCAGAGATGTCACGGACCACCTGTTCGGACAGTCCTTTGTCGAAGCGAATGGTGGCGTTCTCTGGGTCGTGGAACCCGAATCGGTAGTCACCAACGGCCTCGCGTGCTTCGTCGCTCATCTTCAGGCCCCCTTGGGTGTTTCAAGCCACTCATAGCCTTCTTGCTCCAACTTCACGGCCAATTCTGGACCGCCGGATTCAACGATGGTTCCGTCGATCATCACGTGGACATGATGCGGTTTGACATGGTCAAGCAACCGTTGGTAGTGGGTGATGATGAGGCACCCTGCATCAGGTGCCACAGAGTTGATGCCTTTCGCGACGATGCGCAAAGCATCGATATCAAGGCCTGAATCGGTTTCGTCCAGAAGGGCGAGGTGGGGCTTGAGCAACAGCATTTGCAAAATTTCGAGACGCTTTTTCTCTCCACCGCTAAAACCGTCGTTGACGTAGCGTGAAAGGACCTTCTTGTCCATCTCAAGCGTCTCCATCGCCTCGTTGAGTTCTTTGCGCAGAGCACGCGCTTTGACTTCCTCATCACGCACCGACTGCACGGATTTCTTGAGGAAGGTCCCAACCTGCACGCCGGGGATGACCGCAGGGTACTGGAAGGACAAGAACATGCCCGCTCGGGCTCGCTCAAAGACGCTCATTTCGTCCAAGTTGGTGCCCCTGTAGTGGATGCTGCCGTCGGTGATTTCGTAGGCTGGATGGCCCATGATCACGCTGGCAAGCGTCGATTTCCCAGCGCCGTTTCGTCCCATAATGACGTGAATTTCTCCACGACAAATGGTCAGACTCATCCCTTTCAAAATCGGGGTGCCTTCAACACTCACGTGGAGGTTTTCGACACGCAGGATTTCTTCGGCCATGGTCATCCCTGATGATGCGTCCCATCACTCCTTTATGAAGGGATGTAGTTCCGTTGCCGGTACCGCTTTTCTGCCAAGTTCAACCCGTGAGGAATGCGAGGGTTGAAGGCGAGCATGCAGAAGCCATGGCATGGACGACGACCTGGTGGCGAAATACGCTGCCGAAGCGAGGGCTGCCATGGAGGCCGAGGCAGCACGTCGCATCGCCGAAGCCACCGACCCGCAAGAGGAGGAACGCCTGCGAAACCTCTCGCTGAACGACATGATGGATACCGAACACTTCGTCCCCGCCCTCCTCGCCCGACTCGGAGCCGTGCGTGCAGCCCTCGACGGACACGGTGGAGGCATTGCTGTGACGCAAGGTGCAGTCACGGAATCGGGGCTCGACCTCGTGCTGGATTTGACCGGAGCCTGCCTGTCCTGCGGTGCGGCTCCAGGGACCCTTGAAGGCGTGAAAACCGACCTCGAGCAGGATGCAGAGGTCCATCGTGTCCGCTTCTCTTCGGCGTTGCTTGACACCTTTGACGAACTCGGGCGGGAATTCATTTTGGCCCACGGAGCCGTTGAATTTGTTGACCCGCAGGTTGATGCTTGAATCCCCATCGAAGCCGAGCCTTTGAAAAAAGGCGGGCAGAAGGGCGGGCCATGACCGCTTGGAAAGAAG
>JAYQAK010000146.1:0-2893 GCA_038136695.1 Candidatus Poseidonia sp. | reverse complement strand
TGGATGCGTTCTCGCCTGACCCGCGCTGCCGGACATGCTCAGGAACGCGGCGCCAAGGTCATCGAACTCCAGGACATCATCGACAGCCAATCCTACGCGGAGTGATGACATGCACCACGAAGCCTTGGCTGACGCCGAGCAGGTGTTGGGCATGGATGTTCCAACGTTGCTGATCTTGGGGCGACCGTCGTGCGACGATTGCGTGGCTTGGTACGCAACATTGGATGCATGGCAACCGTCTCAACCGCTTGAAGTGCTCACTCTTGACCTAACCACGTCGGCGGGTGAAGCGTTCAAGGACGCCAATTCATGGACGCAACACATCGATTTCATCCCCTTCAACGTGCTGTATCTGGCCGGTGAACCGGTCGCTCAATGGACCGGAGGGGACCTCGTCCGACTCGAAGAGCACCTCAACGCCCTGGAGGTTTGAAGGTGGCGTGGGGCTCCATCCTCGTGTCGGCTTTGCTGGCCGGCATCGTGGCCACGGCGGTCACGGTGGCCATTGAGAAGTGGGGCGGCCTCATCGGAGGGTTGCTGGGAACCGTGCCATCCACCATCGTCCCTGCCGCCATTGGGATGCAGATGGCTGGTGGCGACGAGGTCTTGGTGACCAGCATGTCGATTGTCCCGCTGGGCATGTTGCTCAACGCCCTGTTTTTGGGAGCGTGGTTGGTGCTTCCTCGCTGGGTTGAATCGTCCCGTTACCCGTTGTTGCTGACCACGCTCGCTTCGCTGGCGTTTTGGGCGCTGCTCGGTCTTGGTGTGCTGTGGTTCATCGACGAGCATCTTGCCGCTGCGATGAGCGACCGAGGTATCGCCCTGTTCGGCTTTGCCTCGCTGGTGGCGGTGGTGGTGGCGTTCAACCGTCGCCCCCATCCTGCTCCCAAAGGCACGAAGTCGGTTTCGCGACGGGTGCTGCTTGCCCGAGGCGTGATGGCGGCCTTGGCCATCGGGGTTGCGGTGTGGCTCTCGGGGTTGGGTCAACCCTTGTTGGCGGGACTGGCCAGCGTCTTCCCTGCGATTTTCCTCACCAGCATGGTGGCGTTGTGGCTGGCGCAAGGGCCGACCGTTCCGCGTGGTGCAGCCGGTCCGATGATGTTGGGTGGGGCCAGCGTGGCCGTGTACGCCAACTTGGCGATGTGGTCGTTGCCGGCCTACGGCGTGGTCGTAGGCTCGCTGATCGCTTGGTTCGGCGCCGTGATTGGCTGGTCACTGCCGGCGTTCTTGGTGCTTCGAAAGGTCCACGCTCGTAGCCGGTCCAGCCCCGCCTGAACCATCCCTCAGCGGTTGATGGCTCGCGTCCACCTTGGTGCAGCGGGAATGTCGACCACTTCAATATGAACAAAGGTCACGCCTTTGACCTCCCCGAGTCGCTTTCGCAATTCGTCGAGGTCCAGCAAGCAGCAGGGGCAGTGAGGTCGAGTGGGTCGAACGGTGAGGTTCACCTCGCCGTCTTCGGCGATGTCAACGTGGCGAACGATGTCAAGTTCGGGGTACGGGCGAACGTCGTGCGGGTCGCTCCACCCGGACAGCACGCGTGCCACGCGGCGCTGGAGAGCGACGTGCTTTCGGCCCATGGTCTCGCCTCAATCGTCGTCCTTGACCAAGGCTTCGGCGTCCTCGAGCTTCAATTCTGCCAGTCGACCTTCAACTTCCGTGAGTTCGGCTTGACAGCGCTTGAGCAAGGCCGTGCCTTCTTCGAACATGGCGAGGGTTTCGTCCAGGTTCTTGCCACCCCGTTCGAGTTGAGTCACCAGGGTTTCCAGTCGTTGCAGGGCTTCGTCATAGGTCATGTCTTCGTTGGTCATGGTTGGTCCTCCGTGGGTTCAAGGGTGTGAATGTCTGCATGGGCACGGCCATCTGCAAATTGAAGCGAGATGGTTTGCCCTTGTTCAAGGCTCGCCACGTCGGAAACGACGTGCCCTTCGCTGTCCTGCACCATCGTGTACCCGCGTTCGAGCACCCGCTTTGGATGGGCGGCCTGCAAGGTCGCCTGCAGGGTGGCCAGCCGCTGGTGCTGGTGGGCGAGGGTCGTTTCCATACCTCGGTTCAAACGGTGGTTGAGGCGGCTCAGGCGGTCCTTGGCTGCGAACATGCCCTTGGCGGGTGCGTGACGCAATCGGTTGGTCAACAACGAGAGGTGTTGCCGCCATTCACCAAGGCGACGAAGCACCGAGGCTGCGAGACGTTCATCCAATTCGTCGAGGAATTGAACCTGGTTGTTGCGGTCGGGCACCAAACGTTCGATGGCGTTGGACGGGGTTGAGGCCCTGACGTCCGCCACCATGTCGGAAACGAGCAGGTCCTGTTCATGGCCCACTGCGGAGATGATGGGGACGGTACTGGCGAGGATGGCCCTCACCACGGGCTCGAGGTTGAACGCCCAGAGATCTTCGGGAGAGCCGCCGCCCCGTCCGACGATGACCGCATCGACGGGAGGTAAGCCAAGGCGCTGTGCCACCTCTGGACGGGCGAGTGCACGCGTCACGGCCAAGCCGCGAACGAGTTCAGCAGCGGCATGTTCGCCTTGAACCAAGACTTCAATCACCGTGGTGCGCATGTTCGGCCACCGGTTGGCCATCAGCCGTTTCATGTCGGAAAGGGCGGCCGAGTCGGCACCGGTGACGATGGCGACGTGTTTGGGAAGGGCAGGCAAGCGTCGTGGTGGAATGTCCAGCGACCCTTCGTTGCGCAGCGTTTCGATGAGTCGTCGTTTGGCTTCTTCCAGGGCACCAAGCGTTTGCACCGGTTGAATGCGGGACACCACGATTTGGAGTCGGCCACGCTTGGGCCACACATCGACGCTGCCGATGATCACCACTTCGCTGCCCACCTTGATGGCCGGGTCCACGTTCAGGCGAGCGTTGCGCCAAATGACGCAATCCATCTG
>JAYQAK010000145.1:0-2898 GCA_038136695.1 Candidatus Poseidonia sp. | reverse complement strand
ATGCCATCTTCATTTTCATCGTCCTCACCGCCAATGCCTTCTTTGGGTTTTGGCAAGAAGGGCAAGCGGAACAGGCCATGGATTCCCTCAAACAGATGTCCATCTCTACGTGTGTGGTCATACGAGGTTCGTTTGAAAGCGAAATTCCGACGTCTGAATTGGTACCGGGGGATGTCGTTTGCCTCGAGCAAGGTCTGAATGTGCCCGCAGACGTTCGAATGCTGTGGTCGCAACAGTGCAAAATTGACGAATCTGCCTTGACCGGTGAATCGTTAACGGTGAGCAAAATTACCGAAAGCGTACGCAAAGGGACGGTGCTTGCAGAGCGCCAAAACATGGCCTACATGGGCACCACGGTTTCCACAGGCCGTGGCTTGGGGCTGGTAGTGGCCACGGGAATGGAAACAGAACTCGGAAAAATTGCTCGAAACCTTGCCGAATCGACAACCCCAAAGACGCCCCTCGAATTGAAATTAGAGAGTCTAGGCCGATTTCTCGGATTCATCGCCCTGATCGTTGCGGTTTTGCTCGTTTCACTCAATCTCATCGTATCCTACGGCCGGCCGGGCGTGGACTTGAAGGAAGTCGCCGTCCAACAGTTCATCGTTGCCATCGCCATTTTCGTCGCCATCGTTCCCGAGGGCTTGCCCATTATCTTGGTCATCACACTTTCGTTGGGCATGCGAAACATGGCCCGGCATAAAGCGATTATTCGTCGCATGAAGGCCGTTGAAACCCTTGGTTCAACCACGGTCATCTGTTCGGATAAAACAGGCACCCTCACGAAAAATCAGATGACCGTTCGGCAAATTTTCACCCTCGATGAGGACTTCGGCGTTTCGGGTGAAGGCTTTGAGCCAAACGGCAGCCTTTTGCGACACGGAACGCCACTCAGCGATGATGATTTGCAAAGTCATCAATCCCAGCTTGATTTCCGTCTCCTCAGTTCCTGTCTTTCCCTTTGCCACAATTCGACCATCGTGAAGGCGGACGGTCAGTGGCAGGCCATTGGCGACCCAACCGATTCGGCATGCGCAGTTGCTGGTTGGAAAATTAACGGAGATGTGAAGAAATTCTCCCATCGACATCCAAGACTCAACGAATTTTTCTTTGATTCCAACCGGAAGCGAATGAGCGTCGTTCACGATTACGAAGGCGCCAAATGGGTGTTTTCCAAAGGCAGTGTGGGCGGCTATGGCGATTTGGTTTCCTCAAAGGTCGTGGGCAACCAAATCGTCGACATTTCCCCCGAGGATCTTGAACGCATTCAAGAGATGAACAACACCATGGGGTCAGAAGCCATGCGGGTCATCGGTCTCTTCGCACGACGATTTGAAGACGATGAAGACATGGAAGACATCACGGTTGTTGAAAACAACCTCGCCTTCCTTGGGCTCATTGGCATCATGGACCCTCCTCGCCCAGAGGTGAAAGCGGCCATTGAAACCTGTCAGCGAGCCGGCATCAAAGTCAAGATGATCACCGGTGATCAACAGATGACCGCCACGGCCATCGGAAAGGAACTCAACATCGAGATGACGTCCATGAGCACCTTGGATGGCAAAGACCTGTCAAACATGTCCGATGAGGAACTGGAGCAAGTATCATCCAACGTCTCGATTTACTCACGCGTCACCCCTGACCAAAAAATGCGAATTGTTTCCTCACTTCAAGCACAAGGCGAAATTGTCGCCATGACGGGTGATGGTGTTAACGATGCACCCGCGTTGTCAGGGGCCAACATCGGCATTGCCATGGGCATCGCCGGAACCGATGTCGCCAAAGACGCCGCAGACATGGTTCTTCAGGACGACAATTTTGCCAACATCGTTCATGCGGTGGAAGAAGGGCGAAAAATCTACCAGAACATCCGCAATTTCGTGAGGTATCAAGTCTCAACCAACGTGGCGGCCGTCGCCCTGCTTGTGCTTTCTACGATCCTCTTTGGCCCGGAATCAATCCCGCTTACGGCGACACAAATTCTCGTGATCAACATCCTCATGGATGGTCCTCCGGCAGTCGCGTTGGGTGTTGAAAAGAAGCACGGAAACGTCATGGAACGACCTCCCCGCCCCGTTGACGAGAATTTACCAAACGGTCGCGACGTCTCGCTCATCTTCTATCTCGGCGCGGTGATGGTGACCGGCACGTTGGCAATCTTCTACCTCGCGGGGGGCGGTTTGGCCCAATGCGAAATGCTGCCCACCGAAACCGGCACCAGTGCGTTTGACGTTGCGGGTTGCCTGGCGGGTGACGAACAAGCCATCGAAGATTGGCAAGCGTACGCGGACGACCACTTCCAACACGCACGGACGATGACCTTCACGGTCTTCATCGTCTTCCAATTGTTCAACGTGTTGAATTGCAGGTCCAACCATCAGAGCGTGTTTGAACTTGGATTGTTTTCCAACCGCGCCATCAATTATGCCTTGCTCATCTCAGGAGGCCTTTTGCTGTTCTTTGTCCAACTGGCGGATGCCTCCATCCCGTTGGTTGGCATCCAGGTGGGGAATTTGTTGTCGACCAACACGCTGACACGGTCAGATTGGGCCATTGTGATGTTGGTCGCCTCCAGTGTGTTCATCATTGAGGAATTCAGGAAGCTGATCGTGAAATCTCAAGTTTTCGCCGTCAAAGCCCGCTGACGGTGCAAAGCACATCTTCTTGAATAGAGAACCGGTGCTTCGACCATGGATGGCAAGCCTGTAACGCCACTGGCTGGGGAACACGCCGACTGGCCCGAACGTCTCGCCTTGGCTCTTGCATCCACCGACGCTTGGTCAACCTCCCTGCAACCTCTCGTTGCCAAACTCTCAGCCAACGAACCGCTGTCGATTGAGGATGGTTTGACATTGTTCCACCATTCAAACCTGAGCGAAGTCGGGGCACTCGCCGATG
>JAYQAK010000144.1:0-2904 GCA_038136695.1 Candidatus Poseidonia sp. | reverse complement strand
CAATCGGCCACCTGCGTGATTCGCGAACCCTCGATGGGGCCCGTGTTCGGTATCAAAGGCGGTGCTGCTGGTGGAGGCCACGCCCAAGTGCTCCCCATGGAGGACATCAACCTGCACCTCACCGGCGACCTTCATGCCGTCACCTCCGCCCACAACCTGCTCTCTGCGCTGATTGACAACCACATCAAACACGGCAACGCCACCAAACTTGACCCGACCCGCATCGCATGGCCCCGAGTGATCGACATGAACGACCGAGCGTTGCGCAACGTCACGGTCGGCAAAGGCGGACCTGCGAACGGGCAGGTTCGCGAAGACCGCTTTGACATCACCGCTGCCAGCGAAGTCATGGCGATTTTGGTGTTGGCCACCGATTACGCCGACCTGCGAAAACGCCTTGGCGACATCGTGGTGGGGACCTCAACCGATGGACATCCGGTCAAAGCCGAAGACATCGGTGGAGCCGGAGCCATGGCGCTGCTGTTGCGACAAGCCTTCTTGCCCAACCTGACCCAAACCCTCGAAGGGAACCCCGCCTTCATCCACGGTGGACCTTTTGCCAACATCGCCCACGGGAACTCCAGCATCATCGCCGACCGCATGGCGCTGGCAAGTGCTGATCTCGTCGTCACCGAAGCCGGGTTTGGCTCGGACATGGGTGCTGAGAAATTCATGCACATCAAAGCCGCCACGTCAGGCAAAGCACCGGATTGCGTGGTGATGAACGTCACGGTTCGCTCGATGAAACTCCACGGAGGCGCCTTTGGCGACCGAGGTGGCATCCGCCCCGACAAAGCGACCCTCGAAGCAGAAAACGTCGAGGCGACCACGATGGGGGCCAAAACGAACCTTGACCGCCACATTCGCAACATGGCGGCGTTCGGCGTGCCGGTGGTGGTCTCCATCAACAAATTCGCCTCCGATACGGATGCTGAAATTACCGCTATCACCAACGCCGCCCATGAATCAGGTGCAAAATCCGTGTGCGTGACCGAAGTCCACGCTCGCGGTGGAGAAGGGGGCAAAGACCTGGCAGAAGCGGTCGTTCGTGCCGTTCAGAACCACATCGCTGACGGCCGACCGTTCATTCCATTGTTTGAAACGAAGGCGGATGTGTTGGACAAAGCCACCTCGATTGCCACCCGTCTCTACAAAGCAGAAGGCCTCGCCCTCACGCCATCCGCATTGAAACAACTCGAGCGAATCCGAAGTTGGGGATACGGGCACCTCCCGGTTTGCATGGCCAAAACACAGTATTCCTTCTCCCACGACGCCTCGATGTTGGGTGCTCCAACAGGATTCACGGTGCCGGTGCGAGAATTCCGACTCAATGCAGGAGCAGGGTTCATCGTGGCCGTGCTCGGCGACATGATGACGATGCCAGGCTTGCCGAAGCGTCCGGCTGCGTTGGACATGGATATGGATGAAGATGGGAACCTCCTCGGCGTGTTCGGGTGAGGCCATGGACATCCTGACGCGAGACCATCACGAGTGGCGACTTCGCGTGCAAACCGTCGACGATTTGTGGGTGCTCCAGCGGCTGCTTTCACCCGGCATGTCCTTGGCCATGTTGGGCGAACGCCGAGACCAGACCACGGCCGGTGACGACGGAGGTCGTGCCAAGCAGGCCGAACGCAAGAAAATGTGGATTCAACTGGCGATTGAACGAAGTGAACATCAATCCTTCACCGACGTATTGAGGGTTCACGGCATCATTGAACAAGCGCCCATGGACGTTGGCATGCACCACACTCACATCGTGGAGTTGCGCGACGAGGTGGTGCTCCATTCGCCCAAAGGGTTCAGCAAGATGGACCGCGACCTCCTTGACGAGAGTGTCAAATCTGGCCAACAAGGCCAAGTTGCCCTGCTTGTGGTGGAGGGCGATGAGATCATCCTTTTCTTCGTCACCGCCCGCGGCCTGCGAGAAAGCGCCACGTGGACGATGCGAGGAGGCGGCAAGCGAGGTGACCTGCGACAAACGGACAGCATCGCTTCCCAATTCCGAGCCAAGGTGGTCGACGGATTGACCCAACAGTTGGAGGACCACATGCCGATGGTTCTGTGCGGTCCAGGCAAGAACCGAGACCGCATGCTGGAGGACTTGAAGGCGGCGGGCCACACCCGTTCCATGATGTCGGTCGGTACCAGCATGGGAGGACGTGGAGCCGCCAACGAGGTGTTGCGGGAAGGCTTGGCAGGCCAGTTGTTGGCTGAGCATCGAATGGTGCAGGAAATCGCCCTCCTCGAAGAAGCTTGGCAGCGCATCTCAACCAACGGTGCGGTCGCCTACGGGCGAGAAGCCGTCGAACGAGCCGTGAACGAGGGCGCGGTGGAAACGCTCCTCATCGGCGCCGACGTGCTCCGCAACGAAACGGTCGAGGGAGGAAATCCTTGGACATCCATCGTAGAGGCCGTGGAACAATTTTCCGGCACGGTGATTCAGTGTTCCGTTGACCACGACGCCGGGGAACAATTGCTCGGTTTTGGCGGTGCTGTGGCTCTTTTGCGCTACAAGGTGTGAAGCATGAACATCATCCATTTCCCCGACCTCGGCGAAGACATTCGAGCCTCGCTTCAAGGCAAGCGGTGGTTGGTGTTGCAAGCTGATGACCTGCCCCATGCCACGGCTGCACTTGCGTTCAGCGAACTGGAAGACGTGCTGGTCGCCGTTGACCACCGCCATCGTCCGATTGAAGAGGGGTTGTGGATGCGAGCCGTTCATCTCTTGCTGGTGGATGAAGCCAGCGATGCTGAAACCTTGCAGCGTTCCTCAGGCATCACCCGCGTGACGGTAGCGGATGGTGCTGTTGAACAACACTTGTGGTAGTGGGTCTGGAGGGACTCGAACCCTCGATCAACTCCGTGTAAGGGAGGTGTCATAGCCGCTAGACCACAGACCCA
>JAYQAK010000143.1:0-2907 GCA_038136695.1 Candidatus Poseidonia sp. | reverse complement strand
TTCAACTTGATGAGTTCGCTGCGGGTTGGTTTGATGTCCAATGCCATGCTTTCTCACCTCCTTGATCGTCGAATCTTGGTCCCGTTCTCACTTGCGGTTGTCGGGGTGGTACTTTCCGATGAGTTCCTCATCAAGACGAACGAGGTACTTCGTGTCAATGTTGGCCATCAATTGCCAGCAAAGATCGAGGGTTTCGTCAATGGTGCGGTCTTCATCACGGGATTGGCGAAGGAACTTGTCCTCAAACACACCCGAGAAGTCCAAGAGTTGCTTGTCACGCTCGTTCAATGCATCTTCACCGACAATGGCCACCAATCCTCGCAATTCTCGACCTTGTGCGTAGGCAGCGTACATTTGATCGCTGACCTTCTTGTGGTCGTCACGGGTGGTTTTCTCACCGATACAGGAACCCATCAGTCGAGAGAGCGATGGCAAGACGTTGATCGGCGGGTAGATACCCTGCTGGTGCAATTCACGGCTGATCACAATCTGACCTTCGGTAATGTAGCCGGAAAGGTCAGGAATCGGGTGCGTGATGTCGTCACCGGGCATGGTCAAGATGGGGAACTGCGTGATGGAGCCCTTCTTGCCCTTGACAATACCTGCACGCTCGTAGAGCATGGCCAAGTCGGTGTACATGTAACCGGGGTAACCACGGCGACCAGGCACTTCTTCACGGGCAGCACCGATTTGACGAAGAGCGTCACAGTAGTTGGTCATGTCCGTGTAGATGACGAGCACGTGGTAGTCCTTCTCAAAGGCGAGGTATTCGGCAGCGGTCAAGGCCAGACGAGGCGTAATGATTCGCTCAACAGCCGGGTCGTCGGCCAGGTTGACGAACAACACAGCGTTCTCGAGGGCACCGGTTCGCTCAAGGTCGGAACGGAAGAAGTTGTATTCTTCAGCCGTGATACCCATGGCGCAGAACACAACGATGAACTCTTCATCAGAATCCTTGAGTTTTGCCTGTCGGGCGATTTGCAGCGCAATGTCGTTGTGTGGCAATCCCGAAGCCGAGAAAATGGGCAGCTTTTGTCCACGAACGAGGGTGGTACAGCAGTCGATGGCCGAAATACCCGTCTGAATGAAATCGTGGGGAGATTGGCGGCTGTACGGGTTGATGGCCGCACCGATGATGTCGGCCTTCTCGTCTGCAACGATTTCTGGACCGCCGTCACGTGGTCGTCCTGCACCGTCAAGGATACGTCCAACCAAGTCGGTGCTGACAGGCAACTTGAACACGTCACCCATGAAGGTCACACCGGTTTCTCGGTTGATTTTGGCTGTTCCTTCGAACACCTGAACGATGACAAGGTCGTCGGAGGTGTCGAGCACTTGGCCGTTTTTGATGTCACCATTCGCCAAACGGAGGGTCACGATTTCACCAAAAGCCACGGGTTCGGTTTTGTTCAAAAAGACCAGAGGGCCTTTGACGTCAGTAATGGTTCTGTATTCTTTTCCAGTCATGTTCATCCTCTCCTCAGTTGGCCTCCACAGCGTTGCCGATTTGTTCATTCATCTCCTTCACCATGGCTTCGATACGGTCAATGTAACCCTCTTCGAAACGAGCACGCATCAAGTTGGAGCGGGCTGGGACGTTGACCACATCGTTGAGCAAGGCACCGTCGGCCATGGCAGCCTTCGCAGCGTCTTGGAACGAAAGGATGGCCTTGGCCATTTCGTACTGCAATTTGATGTCACAGTAGGCATCAACGGGGTCAAAGCCGTTCTGTTGCAAGAAGAACTCACGGATCATACGTGCAACTTCAAGGGTCAACTGCTGGTCAACGGGCAGGGCGTCGGAACCGACGAGTTGAACGATTTCTTGAAGTTCGGCTTCGACTTGAAGCAAACCGCTGATCTGCGTTCGAATTTCAGGGAAATCTTGTGCGATGTTGTCACGGAACCACTGGTCCAAACTCTGCGGGTAGAGCGAATAGGAGTTCAGCCAGTTGATGGCAGGGAAGTGACGCTGTCGGGCAAGACCTGCGTCGAGACCCCAGAACACCTTCACGATACGGAGGGTACCTTGCGACACAGGCTCGGAAATGTCACCACCGGGCGGGGACACAGCACCGATGACGGTCACAGAGCCGTCGTCGCCGTTGAGGGTTTCAACACGGCCGGCACGCTCGTAGAACTCAGCGATTCGGGACGACAGGTAGGCAGGGTAACCTTCCTCACCGGGCATTTCTTCCAGACGGGATGAAATTTCACGCATGGCTTCTGCCCAGCGCGAGGTCGAGTCGGCCATGAGAGCCACGTCGTATCCCATGTCACGGAAGTACTCGGCGATGGTGATACCGGTGTACACCGAAGCCTCACGTGCCGCCACAGGCATGTTGGAGGTGTTGGCGATCATCACCGTTCGGTTCATCAGCGGCTTGCCGGTGTTGGGGTCGATCAAGTGGGGGAACTCGTCCAACACTTCGGTCATCTCGTTGCCACGCTCACCGCAGCCGATGTAGACCACGAGCTGGGCGTCGGAGTACTTGGCGAGCGATTGTTGGGTAACGGTCTTTCCGGACCCGAACGGACCGGGGATACCGGCTGCACCACCCTTGGCCAAGGGGAACAAAAAGTCCAGAATGCGCATGCCTGTCACGAGGGGGGTGTCAGGTGCGTACTTCTGGGTGTAAGGGCGAGGGGTTCGAACGGGCCACTTTTGCATCATTTGCAGTTCGGTGCCGTCCTCGAGAACGCACACCGTCTGGGTCACGTTGAAGTCGCCAGATTCGATGGACTTGACCACGCCTCCTTTGCCGGGAGGCACCATGATCTTGTGGACGATGGTCTCGGTTTCTTGAACGTGACCGATGACCTGTCCGCTGACCACGCTGTCGCCTTTGGCAACTTGTGGCTCAAAGGTCCAGACCTTTTCCATGTCGAAGGCGTCGGCGTCAACAC
>JAYQAK010000142.1:0-2939 GCA_038136695.1 Candidatus Poseidonia sp. | reverse complement strand
GGTCAAGCCTCCACCCTTCGCGAGTTCTCTCCTCCCTATCAAGCCGACGCTCAAAATGCACCGTTTGCGCCGACCTCGCCGGCCTTCAAGACTTATCGAAGGGCGTTGGTTGCGGACACCAATTCGCGAGCGATGCTGACTTCGCCCATGGAATGGCCGGCATCGGGCACCATAACCAAACGGCTGTGGGGCATGGCCTTGTGCAATTCCCAGGCGCTGCGTGCAGGACACACCACGTCGTATCGCCCTTGGACGATGACCGTGGGGATGTGTTGAATGACGTCGACGTGGTTCAAAATGTGAGCCTCCTCAACGAAGATGGCGTTGATGAAGTAGTGACATTCGATGCGTGCAAAAGCCACGGCGAAGTCCAAATCCTCTGCTTTGTCCAAGTATTCCGGGTCGGGGAACAAGCGGCTCGTGGCCATTTCCCATCGCGTCCATTCCTTCGCCGCAGCCCGTCGCACCTCGACATCGTCGCTGGTGAGACGAGTGTAATACGCTCGGATGAGGTCACCCTGCTCGGCGACAGGGATGTGGTCGCGGTACGGCTCAAACGCATCTGGGAAAATATGGCTTGCACCGTCCTGATAGAACCAGTGCAACTCGGAGGTGCGGCACATGAAAATACCCCGAAGCACCAAACTGAGGACGCGGTCCGGGTGATGTTGTGCGTAAATGAGCGAGAGGGTGGAGCCCCAGGAGCCGCCGAAGACGTGCCATCGCTCAACGCCCAGATGGTTCCGTAGCGCTTCGATGTCGCGAACAGAAGCGTGGGTGTTGTTGTCTTCGAGTTCAGCATACGGCGTGGATTGACCGCAACCACGCTGGTCAAATTGAACGATGTTGAAAGCCTCGGGGTCGAAGTACTGCCGGTAGGACGGTTGGGCGCCGCCACCCGGCCCACCGTGAATGACGACCACCGGTATGCCGTTGGGGTTGCCGCTTTGTTCCCAAGCGATGGTGTGCAGTTCAGAGACCTCGAGCATACCCTTGGCGTGAGGTTCGATGGCGGGATAGAGAACATCGTCAAGCGTTGCTGAGGCATCGAGCATGACACCTCCAAGGACTGGGTGTGCATCTTCCTTTCGCCATGAACATCTTCATGGACAGCCGTGAAAGGCCCATCTCCATGAGCCTGCGACCCGCCACCGAATTGTTCAGCGAATGGGCCGATGCGGGCCGTGATGAAGGCATGGAGCGTGGACACACGCCCAGCGTTGAAGTCATGCTCAACCGCTTGCTCGAAGGTCGAAAGGAACCGTTTTCCGCCATCGACATTGGATGCGGAAACGGATGGGTGGTTCGCCGCTTGACCCAGCACCCGTTGTGCAAGCGTGCCGCTGGCGTGGACGGGGCACCTTCGATGATCGCCAAAGCCAAGGCCATCGACCCCGAAGGTACCTACACACAAGCGATGTTGCCCGATTGGCAACCCGATGAACCGGTTGACCTGGTTCACTCGATGGAGTTCGTGTATTATTTGCATGACCCGTTGACCTTCCTGACCACCGTCCACGACGCCTGGATGAATCCCGGTGGTCGTTTGGTGATCGGCGTTGACCACTATCTCGAAAATCCCTCAAGTTTGGATTGGGGTGTTTCTTTGGAGGTTCACATGACCACGCTATCCATCGAAGCATGGAAAGAGGGGTTGGCCAACGCTGGATTCGTTGACATCAAAGCGGAGCAGGTTGGCGAGAAAGAGGGTTGGAGCGGCACGTTGGTGCTCACGGCGAACCGTCCTTGAGCGACCGGAAACCGAGCGGTTCACCCTCTGGTCCACATCGTCGAAGATCGCCCCGATAGAACGGGCAGGTTCGGCACAACTCGCTTCCCGCAGCCAACCGAGGCGGTTCGGGCAACAAGGGATTGAGATGAACGGCTGAACGCCATTGGAGATGCTCAAGAAGATCGTTTTTGGCAGCAACAAACTGCTTGTCGGCAAGTTGGACGATTCGTCCGTTCGCACCCAACAACAACGCAGGCGGGAGCACCCTGCGTCGTTGTTCAACCGGTTTCTTGTTCTCCATCGCTTCCAACGCCATGGAGTACAGCGTGAGTTGAAGGCGATGTTCGTGCAACAATTCGGTCTCTTCGTCACCGATGGGGTCAATGGACGTGGTTTCAGGGAGGTTCTTCTGAAGAGCGTGCCCCGCTTCAGGGTCTTGCTCGTTGAACTTCTGCAGACAACCTCGCGTTTTGAGGTCGACCACTTGCAGCGCCCCTTCACCGCTCTCGCTGACCATCGCCAACACCAAATCGGCTCGACCGGAGAAATCCATGTTGATGCCGCGAATGGTAGCTGCATGGCGTACATCGGCTGATAGCAAGGCCTGCATCGCTTCGTCCTCCATCGACAACTGCTCACGATGGAAAAACGGCAATTCCGTTCGCACCGCTTCAACCGACCATCCGTTCAGGGTTTCACCCTGCACCCAACGGCCGAGGAGGCCGCGGTCAATGAGCCCCCCAAGGTGCAACAGACGGTCGCGCCACGCGGCTTCTCTCGAGCCTTCCACTTGTTCTTCACCGTGACCAAATTCCTCCATCACCCGAGCCACGGTGGAGGAGGAGGACAAATCGTCCTCGCTTGGGTGCGCCCACGACGGGTCCAGTTCCGGCGTATCTTCATGGAACTTCAACGGGTTGCGCAACCCGATTTCGAGGACACGGTGCATCATCAAGCCAAAGTCGGTGGCCTTTGGCCAAGGCTCCAACGCCGGCGGTTCCCCGTCTTGTCGAGGGAATCGGAAAGGTTCGGTCGGCCAACCCTTGATGTGCTCCAGCCAATACTTTCGCTGGCATTGATGGGTGGCGTCAAGATGATGCGCTGCACCCTTGATGTTCTCCTCGACCAACAACCGAACCGGGGATTGAGCAGGGGCGCTTGGGCCTGCAGCGAGATGGGATTCCAACGCCCGAGCCCGCTGTTGCAC
>JAYQAK010000141.1:0-2972 GCA_038136695.1 Candidatus Poseidonia sp. | reverse complement strand
CAACAAGCAAATCGATCGTCTCAAACCGCTTGAGGATTGAGTTACCTTCAAACCCTGCTCCACGAATGGAGGCTTGAGGTGAACCGATGGTCAGTCTTGATGATGCCGTGCTCGCTCGAATGGAAAAGGGTGGAAAAAGGTACGAAGTGCTCGTAGACCCGGGTTTGGTTGAGGCGTTCAAAGAAGACCCCGAGAGCGTTGACATCAACGATTTTTTGGCCATGGATGAGGTGTTCCACGATGCTCGTGGTGGGGAGCGACCAACCGAGGACGCCATTCAAAACACGTTTGATACGCAAGACATCGCCGTGATTACCAGCATCATCTTGGACAAAGGTTCCATTCAACTGACCACCGCTCAACGAAAAGCAATGGTCGAAGCCATGCGACAGAAGATCATCCATCACATTCACACCCAGGCCGTTGATCCAAAAACCAAGGCACCTCACCCAAAAACGCGGCTGGAACTGGCTCTTGAGGAATCGCGATATTCCGTTGACCCGTTCAAGCGTCTGGAAGAACAAGTCAAGGACGCCATCGCTCGCCTGAAGCCGTTGATTCCACTCTCGTTTGAGACCGTGCGCTTGGCCTTCAAAGTGCCCGGTTCCGCTTACGGTAGCGTTGGTCAATTGCTGCGAGCCTATCAGCAGAAAGAAGGCTGGCTTGAGGACGGTTCGTGGGCGTGTGTGGTTGAACTTCCTGCGGGCATGAAAGGGGAACTCATCGGCCAAGTCATGCGTCGCAGTTCCGATGTTGAAATCAAAGAACTGTGAATTGCTGTTGCCCCGCCATAGGGTGGCCTTTATCATGGGTTGGCGGCTGGCCGCAACCGGAGAGAAAAGAATGTCCCAAGGTCAAAGCGGCGCCGAGCAGCGCCTGGTGACCCCGGGAATGGCCATTGGGCCATCCGCCGGGAAGCGTGCAGGCAGCGGAATCATCGCTGCTGATGACAACTTCATCGCCACCCGTGTGGGTTGGCTCAAAGAATTCAACAACACGGTGTCGGTTGACCCCATCTACTCGGCCTACATGCCGCGTTCAGGGGATTTGATTGTCGGCATCGTTGCCGAAGTTCGAAACAACCTCTGGTTCATGGACATCAACGGGTCCTTCCAAGGCTTGTTGCCCATGTCGCTCGCACCTTGGAAAGTGGAGTTTGGCGCAGCACGCCAGCACATGGACATCGGTGATGTCGTCCTTGCACGGGTGCAAGAAGTTGACGAGTGTCACAACGTCGTGTTGACCATGAAGGGTGTCGGATTGCGCCGTTTGAATCAAGGTGCTGTGGAGAACGTCCCCGTTCAACACATCGACCGCCTTCGCGGAACCAACAACGAAAACCTTCAGCGGCTACGAGACTTGACGGACTGTCGCATCATGGTCGGCGAAAACGGACGCGTCTGGATTGACGGTTCATCAGAAGGTATTGCTTGGGCTCGAAAAGGCGTTCATGAATTGACCGCAGAAGGTCATCGGACAGACATTCAAACGATTCTTGACAATTTGGAACATGAAATAAAAGGTGATGCATGATGGGTGGATATGGAGATGTACAACTTCTAAGAGATGACGGTTTGCGACTTGACGGTCGCAAGATCGATGAAATGCGACCGGTGACCATCGAGGCAGGCGTGTTGCCTGCTGCCGACGGTTCAGCCATGGTGACCCACGGCCTCAACGTCGCTGTGGCCGCTGTCTACGGGCCCATGGAGGCACACCCTCGAAAGATTCAGCGACAAGACCGTGCCGTTATTGACGTCCGCTACAACATGGCGCCGTTCTCAACCTCGGACCGAATCCGTCCCGGATTCAACCGCCGTTCGCGAGAAATTTCCAAGGTCACGGCTGAAGCTCTTGAATCCGTGGTGCTCGTCGAGCGATACCCTCGCTCCAAGATCCGTGTTGAAATTGAGATTTTGGCTGCTGAAGCCGGTACCCGCTGTGCTGGAATCACCGCTGCCGCTGTCGCTCTCGCCGATGCTGGCATTCCCATGCGGGACCTCATCGTTGGTGTCGCATCCGGCAAAGTCGAAGACACGGTGGTGCTCGATCTCGACAAAGCAGAAGACAACTACGGTCAAGCCGACTTGCCAGTCGGTATCCTTCCTAACACGGGCGAAATCGCCTTCCTCCAAATGGATGGTGACCTTTCACCTGAGGAATTCAACCTCGCCATGGAATACAACTTCAAGGCTGCAAAAGAAATCCACGAGGTCATGGTTGACGCCTTGCGTCGACGTTACGAAGGAGGTGAGGCCTGATGGTCGAACTCGTTCCCGCCTTGTTGCGACAAGAACTCGCTCGCCTTGCCGAAGAAGGTAAGCGACTTGACGGACGTGAGCAATGGGAGTCTCGCGACGTGACGCTTGAAACCAACTGTCTGTACAACGCCGAAGGCTCTGCCAAGGTGGTTATGGGCGGCACGGTCGTCTACGCCGGTGTGAAGTTTGAACTTCGAACACCCTGGCCCGACCGTCCAACCCAAGGCTCCCTCATGTGCGGTGCTGAACTTCGACCGGTGGCCGGCCGCAAATACGAACCAGGTCCTCCTTCCCCCGAGTCCATTGAACTTGGCCGAGTGGTTGACCGCGGCATCCGTGAATCGGGCTGCATTGACATGGAGAGTTTGTGCATCGTTCCCGGCGAGAAGGTCTGGGGCGTGATGATTGATATCCACGTGATGTCCGACCAAGGCAACATCTTCGATGCATGTGGCCTGGCTGCCATCGCAGCCTTGCGCACAGCGATCGTTCCTGCCGAGCGTTTTGATGTCGGCGAAGACCACACGCTTCAGGTCAATGGCACGCCGATCATGGCGTCCTTTACCCGAGTCGGTGGTCGATTTGTACTCGACGCTTCAGAGGAAGAAGAATTGGGCGGTGACGAGCGAATCCACATCACCTTGGGTGACAAGGGCCACCTCCACTCGCTACAGAAGGGCCTAAAAGGGGTGTTCACTCCCGCCGAATTTG
>JAYQAK010000140.1:0-2983 GCA_038136695.1 Candidatus Poseidonia sp. | reverse complement strand
GTAGCGAGGGATGGATTTGAACCATCGATCTCCGGGTTATGAGCCCGACGGGATATCCAGACTACCCCACCTCGCTGATTCAACCGCCACGGTTTACCGTTTTCAAACCACCGTTCCCCTCAACACCGCCGCGAGGGTGAATTGATGAGGTGGAACGGGTTACGGTTTACCATGCGAGGAACCTCCAGCACCACGGTTCTGTTGCTCGCCTTGCTCTTGCTTTCCAGCATCGCTGGGTGCCTTGGAACCGAAGGTGCTGATGAAGACAAGAACCCCATCACGATGAACGTGCATTATCCCGAAACCTCGGGCACCATCACCGAGCGTATCCAAAACAACGCCGTGCTCTCGCAAACCGGCGTGGAACTGTCGTTTGATTTCGCCCGAGTGGTTTCAAATGCCGGTATGATGGAAACCTTCTCGCTTGACCCCGGCGACGACGATGACGGCTCAAACGCCGTGACGGTGAATGCAAACGAAGAGGCTGAAATCACCTACACCTACCTGACACACGGTCTCTTCACCGCCCTCCTCTCAGCCACCGACGAGCAAGGAAACGAGGCCTCAATGAGCCTCCTCATCCGTATAGACAAAGAGATCGATTGGACCCAAACGAACACCGATGAACCCACCCCCATGACCATTTCGACGTTGCCCGATTGCGAGTGCGATTCGCCTGAAAAAATCAGTCTTGAATCCACCATCACCAACCCCAACGAACTGGTCCCAGGCACACAAGTGACGGTCACCTGGCATCTCAACGACCCAGAAGGGGAGGAGCAAGCCTTTCACAACGAGCAAATCGGTGACGGTCAAGAGGCTTCGTGGACGCACAGTCAGTACAATGTGGGCAGCGGTGATTGGAGCCTCGACGTCACCATCGATGCAGGAAACGATTCGATCAATATCCATCACGTGGTTCGTATTCTTTACGAAGAAGTGGAATCGGAACCCAACCCCCTTGCGATGGAACCACCTCAAGAGAACACGTCTTCACTTTCACTTTTGAAAAATCAAAACAAAAAGTGAATTTTCGTGGTGCTGCGGAGGGTTCACTCCGCTTGAGGGCTCGTTTTGGTGGTGCTTGGACCCACCACCCTCCTTCGTTCGTTCATATAGGGAAGCGCATTCACATGGGATGAAGGGATGAACCATGCCAGCAAAATCGAAGAAAAATGTCAGCATTGAAGTTGAAAAGAATGAAGCACCGGAGGAAGAAGAAGTTCCTTTGATGACGGAAGAGGAGGAGGTCCAACTGACCATCGAAGACCTACCTGGCGTGGGTCCAGCGACGGCAGAAAAACTCCGTGAAGCCGGATTTGAGGAATTGCTTGCGCTCGCCGTGATGTCACCCGGTGACTTGGCTGAAGAAGCCGAACTCGGTGAAGCCGTGTCGGCCAAGATCATCGCCGCTGCCAAGAAGATGGCCAACATCGGTGGATTCGTTTCGGGCGATGCCTTGCTCGAGCGACGTCGAGAAGTCCAGAAGCTCCAGTCCAAGGTGCAGTCCATCGACGACCTGCTCGGTGGAGGATTTGAAACCCAGGCTCTCGTTGAAGTGTACGGTGAATTCGGGAGTGGAAAAACCCAGATCGGGCACCAACTGGCCGTGAACTGCACCTTGCCCATTGACCAAGGCGGTCTCGACGGCGATGTGTTCTACATCGACACGGAAGACACGTTCCGCCCCGAGCGCATCACGCAGATGGCCCGCGGCCACGGTCTTGACCCGGAATACGTTCTCTCCCGCATCCACGTGGCTCGGGCCTACAATTCCGCTCACCAAATGTTGCTGGCTGACGAGATCAAGCGCATGAGCAAGGGCTTGAACGTGAAGATGATCATCGTTGATTCCTTGACCAGCCACTTCCGAGCCGAGTTCATCGGTCGAGGCATGCTCGCTCGTCGCCAACAAAAGCTCAACAGCCACCTCAAAGATCTCAAGCAGTTGGCTGACGTCAACAACGCCTTGGTGCTGGTGACCAATCAGGTTCACTCCAAGCCCGATGCCATGTGGGGCGACCCAACGAAGCCCATCGGTGGCCACATTCTCGCTCACGCCAGCACCTTCCGACTCTACCTCCGGAAGGCCAAGGGCGGTCGCAGGATCGCACGCTTGGTCGATTCGCCCAACCTGCCTGACGGTGAGTGCGTCTACCAGGTGACCGAAGAAGGTCTCCGTGACTGATTCGGCTCCGGAAAAGGGGCCTCCAAACCGCACTGCGCAGCCTTGCCCGTTGCGGCAGGTTGAAAATGTCCACAAGCCAACTGTGCCCATGCGCCATTTGATTGAACGTGTGTTGGAACTCACGGAGGAAGAGCAGCGGGTTGTTCCCCACCAGCAAGCCCCCGACACCGGAAGCGATGAAGAATTGAGAGCACTTTTGGAATCGCTCCAGCCACGAATTCGCGTCTATGGCGTTGGCGGTGCAGGCTGCAACGCCGTCAACCGCTTGTTCGAAGAAGAACTCTTTGAATCGTCCTATGTCACAGGATATGCGATCAACACCGATGCGCAAGCTCTGCTCCAATCACCGCTCAAGGAAAAGGTGCTCATTGGACGAACCGCCCGAGGGCGGGGAGCAGGTGGCGACCCGACGAAGGGCGAGGCTGCAGCCTTGGAATCGGAAATGGTTCTGCGACGCATCACCAACGACACCCAACTGGCCATCATCACGGCCGGTATGGGCGGTGGTTCGGGAACGGGAGCTGCGGGCCACATCGCCCGCATGGCAAAGGCCCAAGGCGCACTGACCATTGCGGTGGTCACCTATCCGTTCAAGTCCGAAGGTTCGCTGCGAAAGCAAAACGCAGAATGGGGCCTTGAGCGACTTCGAGAGCATTGCGACACCATCCTCGTCATCCCCAACGAACGTCTGTTGGAAATCGAAGGGGTCAAAGATTTGCCCATTGCCAGCGCCTTCCGTGTTGGCGATGAATTGCTGGTCCGGTCCATCACCGGCGTCACCGAGATGCTCAACAG
>JAYQAK010000139.1:0-2984 GCA_038136695.1 Candidatus Poseidonia sp. | reverse complement strand
TCTCGCTGGTTGGGTGAGAGCAAGGCGGTGCCGAGCCGTTGCTCAAACATGGCCATCTCGTCCACGGTGAGTTCGTTGTCAATGCGTGCCATGAAGGCCAGCAACTTGGCGTAGGCAAATCGCTCTTCTCGGGGGAGTTTGTGCACGGTGTCGGGCAGCATGGAGGTGTTCGCGCGGTTCTTCCCCATGAACCCAGCGGTGGCAACCCGCCATGAAACCCCAATCTTGATACGAGCATTTCCAAGCCACGAGGCATGGCTGCGCCCAAAGATGTGGACGTTGTTTTGTGGACCGGGCGAGGCTGTGGTGCGTGTGTTCGAGCCAAACAATTCCTCAGCCGAAAGGAGGTCACCTTCACCGAGAGACGACTCAAACAAGACGGCTCAACCCAACGAGCCTTCGCACGCGCAACCGGAGGGGCTCGCACCGTTCCACAAATTTTCATCGGTGACGTTCATGTTGGGGGGTTTGATGACCTGGTGAATTTGGAGAAATCAGGCGAATTGGATGTGCTTCTTGGCAGAGCCGAGGCGTTGCCTCAACGCTCTCCACTCCAACGTTTCCTTCGTTGGTTTGGTCTGTGAAGAAGTTCAAAGCAACCCTTGATAGGGGACAGAGCAGAGGTTTCTGTATGCACCCCAGCGTGAATGTCCTCGGTACAGAATTGGAACCGTGCTCAAACGACCCGCTGACAGGCTGGTATCGCGACGGGTGTTGCAACACCGATGCCAGCGACCGAGGGTCGCACACCGTGTGTTGCGTGGTCAACGAGGACTTCCTTACGTTCGCCAAGGAACAGGGCAACGATCTCGTCACGCCTGCGCCGCAATTCAACTTCCCGGGGCTCAAACCCGGCGATTCTTGGTGTGTGTGTGCTGCCACATGGCTGGCTGCAGTCAATCAAGGAAAGGCGTGCCCGGTGGATTTGGAATCCACCCATCAGCGAGCACTCGACATCATTCCGCTTGATGTGTTGGAGACCCATGCTCTTTGACATCGGAGTACTGGAACACCAGCGTTCGCATGATGAACCAAATCACGACGCCCCAAGCCAAGAGGTTGGCCACCCCCATCCAGTAAATGGACGCTGGAAATTGATTGGAAAGCCAGCCGATGGTGAGGCTTGAGCCGACCATGCTTCCAATGTAGACTGGAATGGAGGTTGGAAGGGTCCACGCAACCGGCTTGTGGTCGTCAAACGTGAAGATTCGGTGGACAAAGTGAGCAGCGATCCCCGTCAAGCCCCACAACACACCCCACAACAAGCGGATGTCCGTCGATGGCAAGAGCCACATGCTCACCGTCCAGGCACCAAAAAACACGGTGCTGTTGAAGCCCCCCGCCAATCCGAACCTGATCAACGAGCCTCGAGGAGCGAGGCGCTTGGCAGCCGCAAATACGCGATGGTCAGTCGTCATTCGTGACCACATCGCTCGGTTTTCCAGTGAGGGTTGAGCGCAGCATGGCATTATCGGTTTGCATGGCGTCCATGAAGGCGTACTTGACGCCCAATTCTTCGGCCAGCACACCGAGAGCCAAACTGTCCTTGGGCAAACACTTGCCCCCAAACCCACGTCGCAGTCCAAAGATGGGGTCGAGATGCGAAGGTCCGATGGGCTGTGCCTGTTCTGCAGTGATGATCTCGCGGATGGTGTACCAGTCCTCGCCCATCGCTTGACAGATGTCGTAGAGTTGGTTGGCAAACGTTACCTTGAGCGCATAGAAGGTGTTTTTTGTGTATTTGACAAGTTCTGCCTGTGTGGGCGTTACGGTGAAGACCTGCTCACGACGAAGAACACCGGCTTCTCTGTGCTGCTGGAAGACGCGTTCGGCCACCTCGGCGTGATGGGTTCCGACCACGAGAATGTCTTGGTTCGCAAAGTCCTCCAATCGCTGGCGCTCGACCAAAAACTCGGGCGAGTAAGCGATTTTGAGATGCGGGTACGCCTCGTGGTATCGCTGCGTGGTCCCGGGGACCACCGTGCTTTTGATCACAGCTGTAAATCCATCCGGCAAAGCGTCGAGGATGCCCTCCACAATGCTCGTGTCGCAGGCACCCGTCTCCGGATGAGGCGGTGTTGGCACGGCGATGTAGGCCATGTCCACGTGGTCAACGACGTCGTTGAGGCTGGTTCCACGAGCAGGGTCGTGAACGAACAATTCGTGAGCGTCTGCAAAACAATGCTCAATCGCACCGCCCACCATGCCTGCTCCGATGATTCCAACTTTCATGCGCTCACCTGTGTGGATTGGGGTTTAATTTTCCATCCCGTGCCATGATTGAGGCTTGCAGGAGCGATTCGGGCGTGCCGCAATCAAGCCAGGTTTCTTTCCCAACAGAAACAACGGTTGCTTTCCCTTGTTGAACATAGATTCGATTGATATCGGAAATTGAGAATTGCGAGCCTTTTTCCTCAACGGTTGCATCAAAATGTTCCCAAAAGTCTTCATCGAACATGTAAATGCCTCCAATCGCAAGATTGGAAGGTGGGTGCGTTGGCTTCTCGACGATGTCGCATATGGTTCCCTGTTCATCAAGAACAGCTACACCAAACGCTTCTGGATGGTCCTCCTCACGGGCGAGAAGCAGACAACCGGGCGGGTCATCAGCCTCGAGGAAGGACTTGACATGCTGTTCAAATTCAATGGTGGTGATGTTGTCAGAGAAGTAAATCATCAATCTCGCCTTCTCGTTGTAGGGTCGGGCCAGCGAAAGAGCGTGAGCGACACCCAACGGCTCTTCTTCGAGGACGTAGTGAATCCGTTCCCCCGGGAGGCCTTGCCCGACGTGCCCTGCAATTTGGCCTACAAATTGATTGGCCACGATGGTAATGTCTTGAATGCCTGCTCGGCGAATGGTTCCGAGCGCATAGTCAATGACGGGCCGATTGTAGAGGGGAAGGAGTGTCTTTTGCGTGTAAGCGGTGAACGGAGCGAGTCGAGAGCCATGGCCACCCGCAACAAGGATGGCCTTCATCGTCATG
>JAYQAK010000138.1:0-3015 GCA_038136695.1 Candidatus Poseidonia sp. | reverse complement strand
GTTCTGCGAGGGTTTCAAGGTCAGCAAAGTTCGCATCGTGAAACACCTCGATGCGGGTGGTGCGACCGAAGTTCAATTCAGGCGTGTTTCGGAAACTACGGATTTGCGCACCATCGATTTTCAGCAAGGTGCCCACCTCGTGGTCAAACGGCTCCCAGGAAAGGAAACCGATGGTCCCTGAACCGTCCGCAAGGCGTCCTCGAACCACATCGATGGAGCCCGATCCGTCCTTTCGGTGAATTTGGTCCGGACGAGAGGCCAGCACGCGACCAACAACACAGGCGTATCCGTCGGAGGGAAGCTGGTCGATGTCGATCGGGTCGCTGGACGCTGGAACCGTCGCAACCCCTTCTTTGAGGACAACGATGCGTGTGGACTGGTTGATGTTGAGGGACATCTTCCCGTTGTATTCGTTGACGCTCCCGCCTTCAATTCGAACGATGCTCCCTGCAGCCAGGTTGGCATGCGGGCCCCAGTCCTTGTAGTCCCAGCGAGTGCGTTGACCGTTTTCCTCCCAGGGATTGTCTTCGAGCATGCCGAAGGCGATTTGCTTCTCTTCCCCTCGTATCGTCTGGTCGCGAACGTTGTGGGTGATGATGGCGACTTCGATTTCAACGTCCCTTTCGGACCCTGAGAGTTCCGAGAGAACAGCGACTTTCTTTGTTTGTCGAGGGATGCGATCCCCGGTGTTGGTTGGCGCAGGCGACGTCCCGCTCTTGAAACGACGCAGAACGGAACGCATGGCATCCTGAGGTGGAATGTAAAACTCCTTCTCGTACTTGGCAAACGCCTCGCTGATTTCTCCTTCGTCCGCA
This sequence comes from Candidatus Poseidonia sp., assembly GCA_038136695.1. GTDB lineage: Archaea > Thermoplasmatota > Poseidoniia > Poseidoniales > Poseidoniaceae > Poseidonia. Next base: position 2,200 of record JAYQAK010000138.1, on the reverse strand, counting down.
TCCGGGCACTCGGCAAGAATGGCCTTCACGTAATCTCCATACTTGTCATCAGCCATGCAACGACCCTCCAACAGGCGTGTGTGTTCGTGGCCTGTTTGGAGTACAGGCGGCGGGCTTTCGTGCGGGTTGGTTAAGATTGGACACTCCCTTGACCTCCATGGGACACCTCACCCATGACGACAGGTCATAAAGAATGCCTCAGCTCTCGATGAAGGCTCAAGCGGGATTGACCCGAAGCCCGCTCAGAAGAAGCACGTCCGGGAGGTGCATGCTTCCGGAGGAATACGACCCCTGACGGCGGACATCGTTGCCGAGCACCACCTCGCCCGCCAGCGCTTTGGCAAGGTTCCCCGAGAGCCCGGCTTGCTTGAGCGCACCCACCACTTCGCCGTCTTGGACGCGAAGACTGGAACTGGTGGTCACCGAAAAATCGCCGCTGCTCGGGTTGGCCGTGTGCGCTCCCATGACACTGTTCACCACGTATCCATTGTCCATGGTGGCCAACAAGCCGTCCCAATCGTGCGAGGCTTGCTGGCTGGTCAGGAACAACTCGGTGCATCCGGTGGAAGGTGGTGATTGGTGCCCACCCGCCGAAGCAGATCCGGTGGAGGAGGCTTGTTTGATACGCCCTTCAGCGACTTGTTGCGCTGCATCTCGCGTTGACCACAACATGGTGGAAAGGCGTCCTTGTTCAATGAGGGTCTGCTGCCTTCGAGGCACCCCCTCGGCGTCACGTGAGCCCGATGACATACCGCCTTCGAGCAGGCCGTTATCGGTAATGCTGAGGGCCTCGTTGATGACTTTTTGACCAAATTTGTCCGACCAGAACGATTCTTTGCGAACCATTTTTTCTCCGGTCATGGCAGGAGGAACCACCATCGAAAACAACGGCGAGAACCCCTCGCTGGTCAACACCACCGGTGTGTCCACGGCTTCGCTCTCCACCTCGATGGGGTTTTGCGTGATTTGTGCCCAGTGCACGGCTCGCTGAACGCAATCAGGGACATCGGGCAAGCAGGTGCGACTGGAGGCCCCTTGATACGAGCTGGTCAGCTCACCGTCGACATCGATCGTCACTTGCAAGCCAACACCGTGCGAGGTGGTCATGCCAATCGAAACAATTCCTTCGCTGTTCATCAAGCATCCAGCGGTCGCAGAAACACCGACACCGCCACCGGTGACCACAGCGCGTTCGTCCAAACTTTGGACTTCCGAAAGAATGCCGTCGGCTTGTTCGAGCAAGGTTTCCGGCCCGACATCCAAGAGGCGTTTGTCAAAGCGCCCACCAACTTGCTCGGCGGGTTGTTCTGAGGGAAGGACGAAGCCTTTGACCGAGGGGGATTTTTTGGCGATGGCCAAGGCTTGCTGAACGGCACGCTCGGCGCCACTCACATCGACCAAGTGAGCAAATCCAAACCTGCCTTGATCGACGACACGAACCCCGAATCCACCTTCGCCACCTCCGCCGGCCATGGTGATTTTTCCTGCCTCGATATCGAGTTCGTGGCCGTACGACTGGAACCCGACCAAATCCCACTGTTCCACACCGCTCGCCCGGCAGGCGTCAGCGATGATGTTGGCGTTCGCCAACAAACGGTCTTCAGCGCCTTCAGGTAGCACGATCATCCCACCAAGGCTTCACGGATCCGCATCACGGGTCCACCGTCACCAACCGGCACCGTCTGGCCTTTGCCACAGAAGCCTGGCGACGCTAGGGCGGCATCTCGGGTGAGGCCGTCGACATTTTTGAGAATCTGAAGGGTGAGGCCACTGACGCTCACGTCCTTGAGTGGACGGGTCAATTCACCGTTTTCAATGAGCCACGCTTCTTGGGCTGCGAATTGGAAGGAGCCTCGACCCGTGTCCACTTGACCGCCACGGGTGCCGCAGGCATAAACGCCGTACTGGATGTCCTCCATCAACTCGTCCATATCGGCGTGCTTGCCACCTTGAATCATCGTGTTCGACATCCGAACAAGCGGGTGATGAAGCCCGTCTTGGGCCCGAGCGCCACCGTTGGGATCAACGCCGAAGTGGTGAGCCGTCTCCCGGTGGTTGAGGTATTCGGTCAACACCCCGTTCTTGATCAGAACCTTCTCCCGCGTGTTGACGCCTTCGTCGTCCACCGGGTAGGCACCGTAACCACCCATCATCGTCGGGTCGTCGACCACGGTCACGAGTTCATTGCCGATTTGGTGAC
>JAYQAK010000137.1:0-3033 GCA_038136695.1 Candidatus Poseidonia sp. | reverse complement strand
AATCCGGCAAGAGGAAATGGAAGGTGTTGGACCAGTTGCCGATTTGGTTGGTGGAGGAAATGGCTCGCACGCGCCAGTACCAGGTCTCACCGGTATCGAGTTCGGTGGAAGGGGTGAACGTGGAGTTCGTCAAATCAAAACCAGCATCGTTCCAGGACGCATAGGTTTCTGCGTCCACAGACGCAAAGTCCGATTGTTTGTCAAGTTGAACCAAATACCCTGCGATGGACATGCTGCCGCTGAAGTTCCACTGGAGTTCAGGTTGGGTGATGGGTGTGAGGTCGACACCGGAGCCGATGGACCATGAACCGTTGAGTGGGGTGACCGGCGTTGGGTTGTTGGGGACGGCATCGGACCCGGGAACGTACACAAACGTCAGTTGAGGACGGTTGGCAGCGGAGTCTTCAGCGGTGCTGAAGTAGGCCGTACGGGATGCACCGGAACCGACGCCAAGCATGCCGACAATGAAGTCGACACGGCGGTCTTCCCGCATGGCGTTTTGAATCGCCAACGTCACGTTCCAGTCAACCGAATCACCTTCATTGTAGGATGAACCGATGGAAACACTGTCGAGCAGTGAACTGCGCTCGCTGCCCTTGGCACCGGCGGTGTCCCATGCGTTGGAACCGTCATAACTCGACCACGTGGCGTCTTCAGCGTTCCAATCGTTTTCCGTGCTTTCCCATACCGCAACGGTGGGGCTGCCAAACGTGCTCGAAGTCAAGGTCATCTTGAGGTGCGCCGATTCAACAGCGTATCCGTTCGGCAGGAGGTTGGAAACCAGATTGCACCCCATCAAGGCGGTGATTTCTCCAAAGGCGTTGTAGTCGATTGTCATCTCCGAGTCGCCGTCGAAGTTGTCGTTGGGAGAGGAACTGTCGATGTAGGTGTCCATGCACGCCGGGTACTGGTTGTCGAGTGAACCGTTGCCGTGTCGAAGGCGGAATTCGTAACGGTCTCCACCCAACCACGTGCTTTGAAGCTGAGAGACCAAGAAACTGGAACTGACCCAAGACCCGTAGTGGCCGTCGCTGTTCACCGTCGCCATGCGCCAGAAGTACATGTTTCCAACTTCCAAGGTGTTCGCACCCGTCATGTTGAGGATACCGTCGCTGGGAGCGAAATCGTTGTCCACGCGTGTGTCGACCCGCATCTCGCGGAGACGGAAGTCCTCGTCCTTCGCAAGTTCAAACACGATCTCGTCGCCCGAAGAGGGAGCTGTCCAGTTCAGCGAAGGTTGGGTGTTGCCCGAGAGGTTGTGCCCCGTCTGGTTCCAAATCGCCAAACCGTCGGCCGGGGCCGTGAGGTTGACCGATGCGGGTGGTGTTCCACTTCCCCATTCGTAGGTGATGGTAAACGTCGGAGCATCGTTGGCTGATGCGGCCTCGGCCGAGTGGAAAACGATGCCTTCACCGTTGGTGTAGGATTCGAACTTTCCACGCACGGCAATGAGCAAATCAAGCGGATCGGCATCTCCACCATCGAGGTAGTTTTGCACGGCATGGTCCATGTCAAAGGTGAAGGTGTTGCTCGTTTGGTTGCCGTTCGCAAGGGCAACGGTGGCCGTACCGTTTGAACGGCCGCCGTCGTACCATTGCACGCCGCCAGCCGACATGACGTTCCAGGTGATTTCGTTTTCGACCCACAGCCCCGATTCTTCCATGGTGTGAACGGACACCACCGGGTCGCCGGAGTAGGATGAACGGGTCAGTTCAAGTTCGGCGTTCAGGATGGTAAGGTTGTCGTGAAGGCCAAGTTGGTTGAGCGAGGTCCGAAGGTGAATCAAACGTTCCTTCGACGAGGTCATGCTGGACTCGAGGGTGGCTTCCTCGCCGTAGGTGATGGTTTTGCTGACTTCATTGACGGTCGCGTCTTGGATGAAATCGTCCTCGAGACCGGTGTCGCTCGGACTGAAGGTCATCGTTGCCGTTCCGTCACCGTTGTCAACAACGTCGAGGGTGGGGAGCAGGAACGAAGTCTGCTCCCAAGGACCCCACTGGTCGTTGGCGTCGATGGAACGAACACGCATGTGCATCGTCGTCCCGTTGAGCAACGCCAAGGAAGCGGGGAGCATGTAGGAACCTGTGGTCCCGGTGGAGGAAAAGGACGACCAAAGCGTTGAGAAATGCCAGTCTTTATCGGTGGAGGAACGCCAATCTTCGGCGTTGCTCAATTGCATTTCAACATCGGTACCGGTGTTGGAGGCATAGGTCAACGAAGGGGTCGTGACCGGCGTGAGGAGGAAATCGCTTTCCATCCAAGGCGCACCGTCGTCGATGGGAAGATCGGGACTCACCGTGCCGCCGGAGGTGGCCGCTCCACTCGAGGTGTCCAGCACCAAGGCTGGATGGCGAGAAGAGTTCGAGGATTCCGAAAGGTCACAGTCGTAGGTGGCTCCGAAGGAGGCCACCACAACGGACAGGTAATTGCTGTTGGAGCGCGCAGCCGATTGTGCGAGCGATGTGACGTTGAGGGAAAGTGTCCCGTTGGAAGTGAGTTCGACCGGTGGCTCCCACGCACCACGGTCAGCGTCGCCTTCAGCGCCCAAGGTGGCCCATGGAAGGTTGTTGGCGTAGGCCAGCCAATTGGCAAAGGAACCGTTCCACATGCGATTCATTTCCGCCACATAGGCAACCATTCGGGTGGTGCCGATATCATCGGTGGTGCAGTAGAGATCGATGCTCGCTTCGTGGATGGTGTCGCTGGAGGTGTAGTTCATCGGAAACCGTAGCAACAACCTCGATTCGCTCAACAATCCCTCGGCCAGCGTCCCGGTGGTCGAGGTGTTGTGCGTCGTGGTCGCATCGCCTGCGGTGATGTAGGTGTCCGCGTGAACGGCGTGCGAGGACACCACGCGCTGGACATTGGTTTCCTCGTCCAATGCCGACCAACCATCCATCGTGTGAGGGAGGGCCATGTCGGCGAAGAGAAACATGATGACAATCAAAAGTGCAGATGCTCGCGGACGATTGAGAGATAGGCTACGCATGGGACTCATCCCTTACACCACTCCCCATTATAGGGACTTTTCCC
>JAYQAK010000136.1:0-3038 GCA_038136695.1 Candidatus Poseidonia sp. | reverse complement strand
ACCTAAACCCACCGCCGTTGACCAAGCTGGGCGACCCCCGCGCAACCCGTGGGTGCGGCAAATGGCCTTTCAATCCGCCGCTTGAACCGGCTCATGCGTGGACATCGAAACCGGTCGTTTTCACGATGGCGACCACGTCGTCGGTGCTGAGGGCTTCGGTGGTGACGATGACGCCAGCGTTGTTTTGATGGGAGATCTCAGCGCTGATGACGCCTTCGGTGGCTTCCAGAACTCGGGTCACGCGACCCGAGCATCCTCCGCAGGTCATGCCGTTGATGGTGAGGGTGTGGGTGACTTCGCTCATGGATTTGCCTACCGTCGCTCCCATATCAAACATCGCCCGAGCGCAACATTGCCGAAGGTTGCCACCAACGCAACAAGAGCGAATTGCTCACCACGCTCACTGAAGAGAGCGACATGGCGGCGGCTGCGAAGGCAGGAGGGAGCAGCCACCCCGTCCAAGGGAACAACAGGCCCATCGCAAGGGGTAGGCCGATGAGGTTGTAGACGAAGGCCCAAGCGAGGTTGGTACGGATGCGCGTCATCGTCGCCCGACCGAGTTCAAGCGCAGCAACGGCATCCGCGAGGTCGTTTCGCACGAGCACAATGTCGGCGCTCTCCAAGGCGATTTCACTTCCAGCCCCCATGGCGATGCCAACGTTGGCCAGTGTCAACGCAGCAGCGTCGTTGATACCGTCGCCGATCATCGCCACGACCCCCCCTTCCTGCAGGCGTTGGATGTGTTCGGCCTTTTCGTCTGGCTTCACGCCGGCGACGATGTTCGTGATACCGACGGCGTCGCCGACGGATCGCGCTACTTCCTCACGGTCGCCGGTCAGCATCACCACGTCGATGCCGGCCTGTTTGAGCCGCTTGACGGCGGCATGACTTGTTTCACGGATTCGGTCACTGATCTCCATCCAACCGAGCAATCGCTGACCTTTGGCCACCAGCACGACGGTCACGCCTCGCTTTGCTCGTTGCGCCACCTTGGCGTCCATATCGTCGGGCAGGGTGTTGAGCAGGTTGGCCATCAAATCGAGGTTTCCCACGGCCACGGCCTCGCCGTCCAGCGAGCCGACCATGCCCAGCCCGGGCAGGGTACGAATGTCCTTGAGGTCGGGGCGCGAGTAGCCGAGGTTCTCCCAAGCCGTGTGGACTGCGCTAGCGATGGGGTGGGTGGATTCAACTTCGAGCGCCGAGGCCAAGCAAACGAGTTCCTGCACGTCACCGTCCAAGAGTTCAATGTGGCTCACCCTGGGTGCGCCGGCGGTGATGGTTCCGGTTTTGTCAAGCACCACGGTGGACGTGGCGTGCGTTTGTTCGAGGGCTTCGATGCCTTTGATGAGCAGACCAAACCGAGCCCCGCGTCCCGTGCCGACCACCAAGGCGGTCGGCGTCGCCAACCCCAAGGCGCAGGGACAGGCGATGACCAAGGTGCTCACCAGCACCATGACCGCCATTTCGCTGGAAGACATCATGCCGTCCGGTGCAAGGGTGTCGGCCATGAACCACCAGATGGCTGAGGCGATGAGAGCAGCGACGACGACCACGGGAACAAAGACGCTCGCGATGCGGTCGACCAGACGTTGAATCGGCGCCTTCCCCATTTGGGCTTCGTCCACCAAGCGAATCACCTTCGCCAGCATGGTGTCGCCCACCAGCGCCGTGGTGCGCACCAGCAGGGTGCTGTCCATCACCACTGTTCCGGCCGTGACGGTGTCGCCAATGTTCTTGCGAACCGGAAACGATTCACCGGTCATCATGGATTCGTCCATCAGTGCCGTTCCACCTTCCACCGTACCGTCCAAGGGCACCGTTTCACCGGCACGAACCTTGAGCAAGGTGTCCCGTCCAATCTCGTCCACCGGCGTGGCCACCGTGCCTTCATCCACCACCACCCAGGCTTCCTTGGGTTGCAACCGCATCAAGCTGTGAACGGCATCCGTGGCCTTCAATTTGGCCTTGGCTTCGAGGTAGTTGCCAAGCAGGACGAAGGCGATGATGAAGGCCGCACCGTCGAAGAACACATGGTCGGCCTCACCGACAAAGGCCGGCAGAAAGGCCAGCACGGGCGAGAGGGTCACGAGGCTTGACCACACCATGGCGACGGTGGTGCCGAGATGAACCAGCACGTCCATGTTCGCGGTGCCTTGACGAAGGGACACCCAGGCTTTTCGATGAAATGCAGCACCGCAATAGGCGTAAACGGGGAGCGCAGCGAGCATGGCTGCCGTGAGCCGGGCGTCCAACACCCCCCATGAACCGAGGTCATTGAGCACCATCGAGAGCACGAAAACGGGCAAGGTCAGGGTGAAGGCGAGGGCGACTTGACGACCCAACTGAGCCACATGGTCCTCGTTGTTGCGTCGCGTCTGCAACGCGGGAACCAACGGCGTGGCACCAAAACCAGCCCGTTCGACGGCGGCGATGCACCGGCCTCGATCGCCGTCATCCACCAGACCGGTCAGCGAAATCACGGCCTTCTCCAACGGTAAATTCACGCTGACGCTGGCCACACCGTCCACCTCACCGAGCACCCGCTCAACCGAGGCGACGCAAGCCGCACAGGTCATGCCCGTGACGCTCAGGGAAAGGGTGGTCTCCTCCATGTCATTCACCTGTGCTTGCGCAGCATTCCATCAGTTGCCAGCTCCCGTCGTCGAGGGTGACGCAGCCACACCCACAGGTGCACAGCCAGCCCACGCTGTCCCAGCCCTTGCCGCCGTCAGCACGGGTGTAGAGGCGTTTCATCTTGCAGCCGCAATCACACTGTTCGGCGACGACCCGTGGCATGAATCGGGCGAAGAATGTAGTCAATATAAACCCGTTGTTTTGACTACAATAAAAAACCACCATCATTTTCGAAACCGGGAGAACCGTTAGATAGCACAGAAAGCAGGCTCTCGCATGGAGGAATCAACGCCCCCTCAACCTCAAACCATCTGGCCCGCACAGGAACCCGTTGAACCGACCGCTTCCACAGAGGCTGCGCCCGCAGAGGCCGCACCGACGGTCATGCAACCGATGGCCACGGC
>JAYQAK010000135.1:0-3052 GCA_038136695.1 Candidatus Poseidonia sp. | reverse complement strand
CAATACCGGTGTACGGGACGTAATCCGCCGTTGGGGGGTCGGCGTCCGTACCACCAGAGTAGGTGATCAAGAAGTGGGATTGGCGACTTCCTGACGAGTAGGCATAGGTGTAGACGTAGGCGCTTTGCGTGCTGCGCTCACCAACACCGAGTGTACCCGCACCGTTGGACGCGGCATTGGCCACGTGGTAGACGCCACCCGAGGTAGCGGCACAAGCGGTTGCAGAGTTGCACATGGTCAGGGTCTTCCATCCCGTTCCTCGACTGCCCGTCGTGGCAGCAGCAGGCGAGTTGCCGGCTGCGGAAACCACGCTACGTGCGGCGGTACCGCCGTAGTTGGAGGTCAAGTAAGAGGCAGAAATGGGGCTACCGTTACAGGAGCGTGAGGTGATGCCGTAGTTGTATCGGGCATCCAAACCACAGCCTTCCAGAACGCTCATCGTGAACGTGATGGAGGAGCCGTAGGCGTAGCTCATGTACTTCTTCCACTCGATCTTGTCGATGGTGGCTCCGGAGGGGAGTTGGTTGGAGGAAGTGAAGGTGTACTTGTGCCATGGCAGGTAGTAGTAGTAACTGTAGTAGCGGTAGTGGTAGCGGTAGCTGCTGGAGTAACAGTAGTTGTAGTAAATGTAACAGTAACCGCCAGCGTTCGAGTTGACTCGAATGCTTGGGTCAAGGGCCAATGGGAATTGGCGGTCTTCATCCAACAACCACTCAACATCGACCACCGTGGTCAACAAGATTTGAGGACCGTAGACCTGAACGAAGAACGTTCCGGTGTAAGGCTCGGTTGACTCGGGTTCGATGATCATTGGAGCAGGAATCTCAACGAGGAGTTGGCCCGACTCAATGTGGCGAATTTGGAGCGCTTCCTGCGTCTGGAAGAGGTCCTCGCCGAGCATGGTCTCGCCGGCGTAGAGCGCATAGCCAGCAGGCATGCGGACGCCTTCGGAGAGGCCGAACCACTTGGCTGCGGCTGGCAAGACAGGAGCTTCTCGGAGAACGAGATTTTGCTTCACTTCGTTGGCCTCGACGGTGTAGTCAAGGTCAAAGCCCTCTGCGAGGGGGTAACGAATGACGTTGCCACCGACTTCGATGCCGTTGGAGGCAGGAGGTGCGATGAAGGGCTCAGGAGCAGATCCCGACTCGTCAAGCGTGACGAGCATGGGGTTCAATCCCGAGACCACAGGGTCCACGAATTCATTGACCTGGACGGTGATTCCGTTGGCCACTTCAGGAGCAAAGGTCGTGCTGAAGGTGTTTTCAGTCACGCCCCAACCCTCTGGGTAAGCCTGGATGTTCAGGTCGATGTTTTCCCACGTGCCATCGGCAGATTGGTAGTGAATGGGATCACTGGTCTTCATCTGCGTGATGGTGCCGTCCTCGTTGAGGAAGGCTTTCGTGGTTTGGTCTCGCATCCCTTGAAGTTCAAGCGATGGGTCGTATTCATAATCTGCTTCAGCGATCTTATCGGGGAGTCTGAAGTAATCATCAGACTCAGTCGAACTTGCTTCCACAAGTTCAACGGTTGTGCTGTCGCCATTGTCCACGTAGCCGCTCATTGGCATGAGCACCATCAACGCGCACAACAACAGCGCAACCCCAATACCGCCGAAGACGGTCTTCTTCTGTTTTTTCTTGTTTCCCAACATGTGTCATTCACCCCATACGGACTGTATGCAGAGCATCCCACGCCTTACACCCTTTATATTGATTGGGGTGCAAAATGTTTGAAAATCCAAGCGAGTGCCGACAAGGCGGTGTGATGTTCAGACGAAACAATTGTCCCCTTTCCTCTAAATTTTGACTATTTTATGAAAAAAAATATCAGGAGTTGGTGCTGCTTGAAATCAACCGTTTCTCTGTTCCTCTGATGGAACGTTGAATTCACTTCATCAAACATGTCCCGTTCCTTTTTCCTCGGAGACCCCTCAGTGCGCTGAAGGTTTGATGGAGGCGTTAGGTAAGCAAGCGATCGAGAACCATTCTTCGGACGAAATGGTTCAGAAGGCCTTCGAGTAGCTCGTGCCGAAGCACGCTGCATGAGGTGAAGAGAGATGAAAAGGCCAGAGGGGCCACCGTAGCGACCCCTCCGGCGTTGTACACCCCAAAGGGGTGGAGGGTGTTGGCTGTCAACGGAGATCAGTAATCCCAGTCTTTGCCTTCGCCGCCTTCACCGTCTCCGCGGGAGAGGATGAATGCGCCAGCGATGAACGCCACGATGACGACACCGCCAATCAGGCCCCAGGTCCACGTTGGAACGCCGGCAGACGCATCGTCGCCGTTGTCACCGATGGTACCGTTGCCGTCATCGTCGTTGCTGGTATCGGCCGTTCGGGTGTCCTGTGCTTCGTTCAGCGAAGCAGAGGCATCCATGTTGCCTTTGTCGTCCATGGCAACCACGGTGAAGTAGTAGGACTGACCGTTGCGAATGCTTTCTGGCATGGCAACGTTGGCCGTCGTGGCGTCCATTGGGGCAGCGTCAGGACAAGGCGATGGCATTTCAGCAGCGGTGAAGTCTTCGGACATCCAACACACGTGCCACGTGTCGACGTCGCTGGTGTCACCGGTCACGGACCATGAAAGGTCCCAGCTCACGGCGTCAGCAGCAACACCAACGGTGAGGGTCACGGTGTAGTCACCGTCAACCTGCTTGTCAGCGACAACGGTCGCCAAACCGGGCGTGGAACAGCCTTGCTCGTTGCAGACAGCCACGTCGATGTGGTAGGTTTCACCGTGGGTGGTTTGGGAACCACTGTAGGTGTAACTGCGGTCTTCGTCAGCCACGGCTTGCGTGAACGGCGTTGCACAATCTGCAGCGCCTTCACAAATCTTGACGGTGATGCTGTCCGAGGAGAGCAGGGTACCGGTGATGTCCCAAGCGAGGGCGATAGCACCGCCCTTTTGGGCCGTTGCGCTGAAACCGCTCACCGAAGCGTCGGGGATGCTGGCCTGAGCGAGTTCACCGCCCATCAAGACCAACTTGCCTGCAGGAACCACAGGGGAATTGGCGGGGATGGTGTAGGTGAAACTCTCGGTGGTGGCGTCGACTT
>JAYQAK010000134.1:0-3302 GCA_038136695.1 Candidatus Poseidonia sp. | reverse complement strand
TGGCCCACAGGCCCTTTTTGAAAGAAAATCAAGCCAATTCAGACCAATTCACTTCGGCCTCAACCATTTCAATTTCATCGACGTCCATTTGTGCGAGTTGGAGTTTACCGGACAATTCGTCGTTGACGGCGTGCCAGTACGAGTAGGCTTCAATCACCCAAATGCCCGATTCACGCGTCCCGTTGCCCGACCCTTTGACGCCGCCGAAGGGCAGATGTGCTTCGGCGCCGGTGGTTGAGTTGTTGATGCCGGTCATGCCAGCCTTGATGCCGGTCTTGAATCGGTAGGCTTCCAAACGGTCGTTGGTGTAAATGGCCGAGGACAGTCCGTAAGGGCTGGCGTTGGCCAGATGAAGCGCATGGTCGAAGTCCTTGGCTTTGACCACCGTGACAACGGGTCCAAAAATTTCCTCGTGGAAGCACGCCATGTCCTCGGTGACATCGACAAAGACGTGCGGCCACATGAACACGCCTTCGCTGGCGTCGCCGAGGAAGTTTTCTGGAGCGTTGTCCGAGGTGATGTTTCCTTCGCCCCAAATCTGCTTGGCACCGCTGGCCTTGGCCATTTCGATGCCGACGAGGAAATCCTTCCCGTATTTTTCAGAGAGCATTGGGCCGTACAAGACATCCTTGTGGACCAGTGAGTTGCCGATTCGGGTGGACTTGACCTTGGCCATGAATTTCTCCATGAATTCGTCGTAAATGTCCTGATGAAGGATGAGGTTGCCCAAGCTGGTGCAGCGCTGTCCTGCCGTGCCAAACCCGCCCCAATACGCTCCTTCAACAGCGTTCTCGATGTTGGCAGAGGGCATCACGACCAACGGATTCTTTCCACCGAGTTCGAGGGAGCACGACACCAAGTTGCGTCCACACACTTCGCCGATCATCTTGCCGACTTCCGTGGAGCCGGTGAACGAGATTTTGTTGACCAGGCCTTCGTCAACGGCGTCGACGAGGTATTGACCAGCGCCGCTGCCTTTGCCGTGGACGAGGTTGATCACACCGTCGGGCAGACCAGCCTGATGCATGATGCGGGCAAGGGCGAAGGACAGGAGGGGAGCATCTTGCGGACTCTTCCACACGCAGGTGTTGCCGCACATGATGGCAGGAATCATCTTCCAAAACGGAACAGCGGATGGGAAATTGCAGGCGTTGATGATGCCGCACACGCCGAGCGGGCGGCGGTACGTGAACAGCTCCTTATCGGGGAGTTCCGAGTTGACGGTTTGCCCGTAGAGGCGACGACCTTCAGACTGGAAGAACAGACAGGTGTCGATGGCTTCTTGGATTTCGCCGCCCGATTCTTTGAGTGTTTTTCCGATTTCTCGGGTTTCAAGGGCCACCAGGGCGTCCTTGTGCTCCATCAGCAAACGTCCCATGTTGCCGATGATTTGCCCTCGGGTGGGGGCAGGGGTTGCGGCCCATGATGGGAAGGCTTGGCGTGCAGCGTGAAGGGCATTGCGAACATCGTCTCGGGTGGAAAGGGGGAACTCGCCCAAGCAATCAGCGAGCAACGCCGGGTTGGTGGACGCGAAGGTCGCTCCGTCGCTTGCTGAGGTGAGTTGGCCATTGATGATGTTGTAGCCCTTGATGGAGGGTTTGCCGTTTGGGTTGTCGCTCGGAAGGTGTTCAAGGCCGGTTTCAAGAATGTGAACCATGTTCCGGTGGGGGTTCACTCGCCACTTGAATGTGATGGCGATGGAATTTCGGCCACGCTCCCACCGACCTCTAAGAACCATCGTGAGGGGGTTTAAGAACAGCCTTGCGAACAAGGGAGATGCAACGGTCCATGAATCGAGTCATAATTCGTTAAATACCGTCGTTGGTTGATACAGAAAGAGGGGAGCAGTATGGCAGATAAGGACGAAACCGTTGAATTGCGCGTATCCAAGGCCATCCCATCCGATGTTGGATTTGGTCGAGCCAGAATCTCCTCGGAAATGGGGCTAGACCTCAAGCCGGGTGACTTTGTAGAAATCAGCGGGGAGGAACGCTCCACTGCGGCCATTTACTGGCGAAGTCGCCCCGAAGACGCCAAGATGGACATCATCCGTGTGGACGGCATCATCCGCAAAAACGCCGGTGTCAGTCTCGGTGACCGCGTCACGGTTCGAAAAGTCGAGGCCAAGCCTTGTACGAAGCTCACCATCTCACCGGTCATGGCCAGCAAGCAGACCGTCAAGTTTGGACCCGGCATCGAAGGGTTTGCCAAGCGCGGACTTGCCAAGCGACCGGTCATGGCCGGCGACCGGATTTTCATCCCGGGCATGACCTTGTTCACCGAAGCCCTGCCGTTTGCTGTCATGTCCACCGTGCCGAAAGGCATCGTTGTGGTCAACACCGACACGGAGATTGTCATCAAGAACGAAGCGGTAGCCGAGGAGGACATGGGTCAAACTGAAGGCATTACCTACGAAGACGTGGGAGGCATCGGCCAACAACTCCAGAAAGTGCGAGAAATGATCGAACTTCCACTCAAGCACCCCGAACTGTTCCGTCGCCTCGGCATCGACCCTCCGAAGGGTGTGCTTCTCCACGGTCCACCCGGCACCGGGAAAACCATGATTGCCAAAGCAGTGGCGACCGAGGTCAACGCCCACTTCAAGAGCATCAACGGCCCGGAAATCATCTCGAAGTACTACGGGGAATCTGAGAAACAACTTCGCGAAATCTTTGACGAGGCTGCTGAAAACGCCCCCGGTATTGTGTTCATTGATGAAATCGATTCCATCTGCCCTAAGCGCGAAGACGTCACCGGCGAGGTTGAGCGTCGCGTGGTGGCGCAGATGCTGACCCTGATGGACGGTATGCAAGGTCGTGACAACGTTGTCGTGATCGGTGCCACCAACCGAAGAGACGCCCTTGACCCGGCCTTGCGACGACCCGGCCGGTTTGACCGGGAGATCGAAATTGGCGTTCCTGACCGCGAAGGACGCCACGAAATCATGGATGTTCACACGCGCCAGATGCCCATCGCCGACGATTTCGACGTGGGATGGGTGCTCGACAATACCTACGGGTTTGTGGGCGCCGATTTGGCTGCTCTCGTTCGAGAGGCCGCCATGCGTGCCCTTCGAAGGTACCTCCCTGAAATTGATTTGGACGAGGAAACCCTACCCCCCGAAGTGCTCGAAAAAATGGAGGTCTGCATGGACGACTTCAAGGAAGCCATCCGGGACATTGAACCGTCGGCTCTTCGCGAAATCTATGTTGAAGTCCCCGAAGTATCTTGGGACGAAGTGGGCGGACTGCTCGAGGTCAAAGACCGACTCAAGGAATCGGTTGAATGGCCGCTGACCCGTC
>JAYQAK010000133.1:0-3342 GCA_038136695.1 Candidatus Poseidonia sp. | reverse complement strand
TGCCGCAACATGACCGCCTACATGCAACAGGTCGCTCCTCGGGTTGAGGAACTGCTTGGTGGTGTGTAAGGTGGGCATTCGTCACGACACCTACTCGGCGGTTCAACCGGGCAAACCCGGTTCCGCCATGTACCCTCAATCACCTCTTGGCGAGCAGGTCGAAGGCATCCCGACCGGGCGTGAAGTGGCATGGGAGCCTCTGGTTGACTATCGGCGCAACGGTGTCTCCGAGACCACCATTCACGGAGCGGTGGCGTGGGCGCACGGCGACGAAGTCATCCATTCGTTTGGGGGTAACGTGTTGTGTTACGGTCGCTCGATGATGAAGCCCTTCATGCTCAAGGCGTTCACCGAGGAACTCAAGGACTGTTCGTGGGAACAGAAGGCGATCGCTGTTGCATCCCACAACGGCGACACCGAACACGTCGCTGCCGCCCAATCGCTGTTGAGCGAGTCGGAATGGCCGTTGATGCTGACGCCGCTCGATGTCCCGTTGATTCAATTTGGACGTCAAGTTCGCCGACCGCGACGTTGGTTTCACACCTGCTCGGGAGAGCACGCAGCCATCCTTCGAGGGTGCCGAAAAAAAGGCTGGAACAGGGCAGGGTACACGTTGCCCACCCACGAGGTCTTTCACGCTTACATGGAGCAATTGAGAACCTACCTCGGCACCGAATGGAAACCCCTGCGCATCGCCAAGGATGGCTGCGGTCTACCCACCGTATCCAACACCGTTTCAGAACTGGCGCAAATCTATGCCGGCCTGGTTCGTGACAAAGACGACGATTGGATTTGGGAAGCGATGGTTCGTCACCCCGATTTGGTGGGCGGGTTCAATCGCCTTGATTCGACCATTCTGAAGGCCGGTGAAGGACGTGTCATCGCCAAGGAAGGGGCAGACGGTCTCTTGGGCATGGCCATTGAGCATCCCGACTACCCCAAGGGCCTTGGCATCGTGGTGAAAATCGCTCACGGCTGGAATTCGCAAGCCACCTGGTACGTGGCACGGGCCCTCTTGGGTGTGCTGGGCATCAATTTGCGAAACCCCTACCCGCTTCACCGACAAAAGGCCTTCATCGTCCCGGGCATCGTGCCCGAATCGTACGTGGATGTTCTCGAAACCGTTCCTACATGGGATGAGTGGGACCCGGACCGAGACCGTTGGCACTTCAATCCGGAGGTGGAATGATGGAGCCCGTGTTGAATTACATCAACGGGGAATTTGTTCCCGCTGGTTCCGGCAAGACACTGAACACGGTGAATCCAGCCACGGGGGACATCATCACCACGGTCGCTCAATCCGATGCAAACGACGTTCAATCAGCCACGGCTGCAGCGATGGATGCTCGGGCATCCTGGGGCAGCACATCGATGGAAGAGCGAATCGCATGGTTGCACACCATCGCTGATGCATTGGAAGCCGAAGCAGAAACCATTGCGCAACTCGAATCGTTGGACACCGGCAAACCGATTGCGTTGGCCCGTCGAGTGGACGCTGCTCGTTCCGTCGCAAATTTCCGATTCTTTGCTGAGTTCGCCACCCAACAGCCTCAGCAAACCTTCGAAGATCACGGTGCGGTCAACTATGTCCACCGTTCACCGGTGGGGGTGGTCGGCCTGATCACGCCTTGGAACCTCCCGCTCTACCTTCTGTCTTGGAAGGTTGCTCCGGCCCTGTTGATGGGCAACACCATCGTGGCGAAGCCCTCCGAATTGACGCCGCTCACCGCCCACTTCCTCGCCAAAACCCTGGACGCCGTGGGTTTGCCAAAGGGCGTGTTCAACCTCGTGAACGGATACGGGCCCGATGTTGGACAGGCGATGGTGGAACACCCTGACATCCGCGGCATCTCGTTCACGGGTGGAACAGCGACAGGAAAAATCGTGGCTGCAACAGCTGCACCGATGTTCAAGAAACTCTCGCTGGAGTTGGGCGGAAAGAACGCCACCATCGTGCTGGACGACGCGCCGCTTGACGAGATCATGGACGGGCTCGTTCGGGCATCGTTTACGAATTCAGGACAAGTGTGTTTGTGCGGCTCACGCATTCTTGTTGACGCCTCGATTTACGAAACGTTCACCGAAAAGTTCGTGGCGGCTGTTGAAGCCATTCAGGTCGGCGACCCGCAACAGGAAACCACCGACATGGGGTCGGTGATCTCGCAAGACCACAAGGCCAAGGTGGAATCCTACATTCATCTGGGTTTGGAAGAAGGTGGGGTGCTCCTCACCGGGGGAACCAGCGACATGAATCCCGTGAACGATGTTCCCTCGGCAGGGGCCTTCCTTCGTCCGACCGTCCTGACGGGTTTGAGTCCAACTTCGCGCACGGCCACCGAGGAAATCTTCGGGCCGGTCGTGACCCTCCACCCGTTCACCACCGAAGACGAGGCCGTGGCCATGGCCAACATCACCGAGTACGGACTCGCAGGCTCGGTGTGGACCGCTGATGTGGAACGTGGGCATGCCTTTGCCCAACGCATCGAAACCGGCATTGTTTGGGTGAACACGTGGCTCAACCGGGATTTGAGAACACCGTTTGGTGGCGTCAAGCAATCCGGCGTGGGGCGTGAAGGCGGCGCGTGGTCGATGAGTTTCTTCTCGGAAATGACCAATATTTGTGTTCAGCAACCCTGAGAACACATCTTCAAATGCCTCCCCGTTGAGTCCTTACCATGGACGACGAGGACCTTCCCCTGTTTGTCCTACCAATGGTGTTGTTCCCGGGTGAACTCCAGGAACTCCGTGTGTTCGAGCCTCGGTACCGCCAAATGCTCGATACCTGCATTTTGGACGAACGCCCGTTTGGACTGGTTCTCAACGACCCGTTTGAACCAACCAACGGATGGGACGGGCCACGCCGCCACGGTTGTGAAGCCATCATCGTGAACCACGAGACGAAAGGGATGAACCACTTCATCACCATTTCAGGCGGGCGCCGATTCTTCATTGAGGAAGTCATCGAACCCGCCCTGCCACCCCTCAACCACCCCTCGATTGCTGATTTGAGCGAAGACGGCATTGCCCCGGACGTTCACTCGCTGCTCGAACGGGTCCCCGACGACGCGCCCCACCACCGTTTGTACATTTCAGCCAAAGTGCGCTACCTTGAGGAGGA
Source organism: Candidatus Poseidonia sp. (assembly GCA_038136695.1). GTDB lineage: Archaea > Thermoplasmatota > Poseidoniia > Poseidoniales > Poseidoniaceae > Poseidonia. The sequence goes on along the minus strand of JAYQAK010000133.1, from coordinate 224 downwards.
GGGAACCGTCTCAGACGACGACCAAGACTACCTCCGCACCATCACCACGAACTTGATTCACCGTGCAGGGACGAGAATGAACGTGGACCGAGGTGTCCTCGACGATTGGGTGGCGACCATCTGCGAAGAGCAAATCAGCGACCAGCGCGCTTCGGTCTACAACATCGCTGCGTTGTGCCTCAACGACCTTGAAGCCCGGCAACACCTTCTGGCCAGCGCCACGG
>JAYQAK010000132.1:0-3464 GCA_038136695.1 Candidatus Poseidonia sp. | reverse complement strand
ACCACAAGGAATCTCCCTCGTTGGTTGACAAACTGCTGAAAGCCGAACCGAAAAGCGTGGTCGCTGGTACAGTGGAGGGAGAAGAATGAGCGGTGGAGAAGCTCACGTTGAGAACAGCATCTGGATGCGCGCCGTCTTGATGGGTGGACTGTTCCTCACCATCGGTATCCTCGCCTTTGCCACCATGGGTGTTGGCGTGGCCAACATGAAGCATCACACCTACGAAGAAGCCATTCACGAGTACGAGGACGCCAAGTACGCGTACGAAGAAGCCAAGGCGAACAACGCCAGCGAAAGTGAGATCGAGGCCCTCAAAGAAAAGAAGGAAGAGGCTCACCACCATGAGATCGAAGCCCACCTTTCCTACTTGACATGGCGAACAGCAGGCATTACCATTTTGTTGATGTGCATCACCTACGCCTCGTTTATTGGCGTTGGCGGGTTCCTCAATTCCATCTTCCCAGAGGACAGTGGACACGATGACCACCACTACGGTGGTGACGACCACGAGCACCACGGCTCAGGTTCCCCCATCGTGTTCGCCTTGGGTATCATGTTCTTCCTCATGGGCTTCCCCTCCTTCCAAGCCTCTCTCGGCAACATGCTGTCCGGTGTGGATGCGAGCCTTGGCGACCTCGGCATGAGCATGTTCGGCCTCATGCTCGTCGTGGCCGGTGTGGCGAACTGGTGGCGTGAAGACTTGCCGTTCATCGGTAACAACGAACAAATTGCTACCGAAACCGACGAATGGTTTGCGGGCGAACACATCCGTAAGGCTGGGCTTTGGGTGTTCATCATGTCTGAAGTGATGGTGTTCGCGACCTTCTTCTCATCCTACCTCCGGATGCGAACCGAATGGTGTACGCAATGGCAAGTGAATGCGGGCAACGAAAACTGTACGGCCGTTGACACCTTGACCGCTTCCGACTTCCTTCGGCCCAACGGCGGAACCCTTGACGGATTGGGTGGCCAAGGTGATTTCATGACGCTGCTTCCCGGCGCCATCAACACCTTCGCCCTCATCATCTCATCCTACACCATCGTCCTGGCCTTGAAAACGGCCAAGTCCAAGGATTGGCAAGCACCTGAAGGCCTGATGGGCAAACTCATGCCAACGAAGAAGGCAGCGGTTCGTAACTACCTGATCGCTACCTTCCTCTTGGGTTCGATGTTTATCGTCCTGAAGTTGGTTGAGTGGAGCCACTTGGTTGCAGAAGGCTTCACCATCGGCACCCAAGCCGGTTCAATCTTCTACATCGCCACGGGCGCTCACGGTTTGCACGTCTTCATTGGCTTGCTTGTGATGCTGTACCTGATCTTCAAAGCCGACACCGTTGGCTACGATGAAAAGAACGGACAGGGCATCGAATACTTCGGGCTGTACTGGCACTTTGTTGACTTGGCATGGGTGGTCATCTTCCCAGCCTTCTATCTGTATTGAGGTGAGATTATGGGAGAACACGAAACATCTGGAATCTTTGAATCGCTCGTCGAAAAATTGCCTGGTAACTACGACATCTACTTTTGGAACTTCGTCGTCTTGATGATTTTCACCGTGTTCGAGGTCGGCGCTGTCTTTTTTGAGAAGGTCCCGGGAACCGACATCGAGATCACCCTGAGTGTTGTGTGGTTCATTTTGATCGGCGTTGGCATCGTCAAGGGCTACGGCATCGCAGCCTACTTCATGCACTTGAAGGGCGACCCACGCATCTACACCCGAACGGCACTCTTCCCCGTGCTCTTTGTGCTCTTGATGCTCTGGGGTATTGGCCTGTCCAACCCCGGTGCGGTGACGGAATTGCCCTCATGGTGCATGCCAAACTGGGACTACGCCACCACCCGCTGAGGGCGAACGCCATGAGTCGCCAGCGCTTGGTAGGCCTGCTCGTCGTAACCGTGTTGTTGATGGCACCGGCCAGCGCCTACAAAGGCAGCAAACTGGCCCGCGGCCCGGTTGATGACTTCACGCTCATCGACCAGAACAACGAGACCTATTCCTTTGACCTTGACAGTCAAGGTGTGATCGTGGCATCGTTCATCTTCACCCACTGCCCCGATGTATGCCCTGTGATCACACAATCACTCAAAACCGCACATTCCGAGCTGTCAGAGCGTGAAATCGAAGACGTGACGTTCGTCTCCATCACGGTTGACCCTGAACGCGACACACCGGACGTGCTTGCTGCCTACACCCAACAGCACGGCGTTGAATGGCCCCACCTCACGGGTTCAACCGACGCCTTGGAGCCGGTGTGGGCAACGTTCGGTTTGGTGGTCCAAAAAGCCGTGATCGATGCCCACACGATGGCGTACCAACCCGGTGAATCTTCGCTGACGTTGGCCACCAGCAACGCCACCTCAAACCAACACATGGCCCACTTGAGTGCCTCCGCTGCCACGATGATGCTGGCAGAGGAACGAACCTGGGCACTGAACATTTCTGAAGGCGAATGGGGCCGAATGCTCCACGGCATCAATGGCGTTGATTCCCCTGACGATTGGTCGTGGTATTGGGAACTGAATGTGTGGAACAGAACGCAAGACGCCTGGCAACCCGCCAACGTGGGCATGGACGAGGTCGATGTTCACCTTCATCCCCACATCGCTTGGATGGCAACCACCAACAACCGTACGCAACTTCCCGCACCTCCACAAAACGAGGCGTTGAGCATGACGGTTGCTTGGCCAAACGGGTCGATCGACGAGACGAACATCAGCGCTCTGTCAGGCTATCATATCACCCACGGAACATTGGATCATCTTGCACTGAATTCAACTATCGAAGATTCGACGTACGGTCACTACCTCTCGTCCATCGACAACCTATCGGCTCCCGACGATTATTCGTGGTGGTGGAACCTCTATGTATGGAACGGCAGCACGGAAGTATGGGAATCCTCCATCGTCGGCATGGATGAGTTGTTGGAGCCGGACCACATCTTGTGGGCGCCCTCCTATGTGAACACCAGCACCGTTCCTTCGCCGCTCGCTTCCAACGCAGACACCAACGTATGCAACGGCCACGGCTGGCACATGGGCACCGGTGCCGCCATGCACTGCATGTGCGACGAAGGATACGGCTGGGACGACGGGGACCAACTTACGTGTGTTCCTGAAACCACCGAAGAATACAACGTCGGCCACTCCACCATCACCTACATTTTGAATTCAAACCGGGAACCGGTCGTTGCTTGGGCAGGCGATGATTGGCGACCGGAAGACCTGGCGGCCGACGTTCGAGAATTGCTGGAAAAGGAGCAGTTGGGTGGCCACCAAACCGAGACCACACCGGGTCTCCCGTGGTTGTTGTCCATGACAGCCATTGCTGCAGCCGTCGGCCTCTTCTCAAGGAAACAACAGCGATGAGTGCATGAGGGAAAGGAGAAAAAACGGAAGCCCCTCCGTTGACCCAAAGCAGTCGTCGCATAGCCTGGTATTGCGCCGGATTTGAAATCCGGTGTCCC
>JAYQAK010000131.1:0-3489 GCA_038136695.1 Candidatus Poseidonia sp. | reverse complement strand
ACTTGACCACGCCGCTGATTTGGGTCGTGGTGTTGTGGATGGTCACCACCGTCGTACGCAGCCTGCAAGCCAAGCAGGCCCAAGCGGACCGTTACTGGGGCATCTGATCACAAGATGAACCGCGGCAACACCTTCGCCATGGTGTTGTGGCCCACCACGCCAACCAGAACCCCTTCATCGTCAACAACGCCCAGCTGGTTGAGGTCGTGGGTGAGCATCAACGCGCCTGCTTTGAGCAGAGGCGTTGTGGTGCGGACGGTCATCGGTGGATTGGTCAGGATTTGCTGTGCGGGAATGGAATGCATCCAAGCAACGTCGCGATTCACCGTTTTCCTACTGATTCGTTTGAGGAGGTCAACAGCGTGGATCCGTCCGAGCGGCACCCCTTCGTCATCAACAACAAACACGTGGTCCCAGTTGTTTCGAGTCAGGGCTTCGAGCACCGCCGCCATCGAATCCCTTGCCAACACGGCGTGCGGAGCGTGCATGGCATGGCCGCACAGAACGCTTCGTGCGCCTCGCGACCCCGATGCAGGCTTGGCGGATTTGCGCTGGAACGGGCGTGATGCCATGGTCTTCCCTAAGCCGGTCCGTCTGCCGACCTCTTTTGAACCCTTCCGATATCCGTAATTACATATCCGGAATCCGGAAATCTCCCGTGGTCGGCAAAACCTTCACCCTCAACAAATAAAGCACGCTGGTGCATGGTCATGTCGTGACCACCCTTCCTCAAGAGGCGCTGTTGGCCTTGAAGTCCTTGAACGGTTACGAGCAAATGCTGGAAATCGACCGAATCTGTCGCGTTTACAACACCGATGAAGCCACGGTTCGAGCCGCCTTGGCTCAGCATGCTGCTTCGGCCACGCAGCAGCCTATCTCTGAACCCACCACCGCATGGGACACTTCGCACAAAGACGTGCCAACGCTCCAAGACGCAAGCGGACCGGTTGCGCCACATGTCATCGATAAAGATCAATTCAGGTTCGAATACGACCCGACTCGTGAAGCGGCAGCTCGCCGAGAGCAAGTGAATCAAGCGATTCTGTGTGCTGCATGCGGTGTCGCCCTCGGGATTCCAGACGTCCGACCCATCAAGGTGACCTGCCCTTCTTGTCTGTTTGAGACCACCTACACCCATTGAGGGCGAGGTTGATGAACAGCCGCATGAAGCGCAGGGCATGGACGGCACTTCCCCTCGGCTTTGGCCCTACGCCGCCAACAACTCACCCCTCCCTCTTCCGGAACGACCGATGTTGTACCCGCCACGGGCCGTGATCGACCTCGAATTTTCAGGTGAGATGGCCTCGAACGAAGATGAACTCGATGGAGGGGGAATCCTAGCGTACGCAGAACACTACGCCAGCAACGGCGTGTCGCTCAATGCGTTGTTGAAGGCCGAAGGCGCTCCCCTTCTTGAGGAACGCCGCCCGATTTTGCTGCAGGGGGAACTTGCCAACCCGTATCGATTGCAGGACATCGGCATGGATGTTCTCCCTCTCCTTCCCGTTCGCCTTGAAGGGTTGTGCCGCACCTGGGCCGATGGATTGGATCCCCGCGACGCCTATCCCGGCATCCATCACGTCACCTTCGCTCGAACACCGGGCTGGTGGGAGCTCTCAACGGTTGGCTTGGCGACGAAGGAACAGTTGAAGCAGATTCGAGAATGGTTGGACAACGGCGTTCGTCAAACATGGCGCCCTGTGAAATTGGGCGAGGGCAGCGTTCGCTTCGAACACGGCACCCTCACACCTCCCGGACAGGGGGACGTTGAATGGGATGGCTCCGTCGAACGTGTGTCCACATCACCTCCCCCGGCTACGGGCCCGCTTCTCTCGCTTGACGCCCTGCTTGTTGTCGTGCACACGCGTCACGGATGCTACAACCACCGGGGACGTTTGGCACGTTGCGTTCACATGCAGCAGCGAGCGTTTCATGAACAATTGTTCAGAAAGGGCTCCTCCCATCGCTGGGACGACGTTCTCACGCTTCGGTAGACGGGCGCAGGTAGTGCTCCACCCGCTCTTCGCCCCACACGTATTCGGCGTGTTTTACCAAGCCTTGAGCCTTCAAAACATCTTCATCGAGTCCGGAGAGCACAGGATTTGCATGGTTGATGGAGGCGTGGACGAGAAACACTTCGTCCACCAAACCTTCGTCGAGAAAACGATGGACGGTGGTCGGTCCTCCTTCAACGAGCAGCCGTTGAATTTCTTGGTCACCCAACCGATTCATCAAAGAACGGAGGCCTGAGAAATCGTTCTGGAGCAGACGGGTCTCGCCTCCATCGTTGACGAGTTTGGATGACGGATCGATCCGGCCGTTGGGGTCGATGACCAAGCGCAACGGTTGTCGGTCCGAGGGGACCAAACGCACGTTGAGTTGGGGGTCGTCACGGTTAACGGTCTCGACCCCGACCAGGATGGCATCGCAATCGCGACGCAGTTCATGCACTTTTTCCAGGCAGCCGACCGAGGTGAAGCGCTGAGCTTCTTCAGACCGATCATCCACGGAACCTTGCTGGTCAACGGCCAATTTCACGGTAACCAGAGGTTTCCGATGCTCGCACCAATGCATGAAGGCTCTCATTTGTTCGTGTGCTTCCACCTGCATCAGGCCCACACGGGTCGGGATGCCCGCTTCGTTCAACACCCGGCATCCGTCTCCACGTACTGTAGGATTTGGATCGCTGTGGGCCACCACGACTTCTTTGACGCCCGCCCACATCAACGCTTCCGTGCATGGTGGTGTGCGTCCGTAATGGTTGCATGGCTCGAGCGTCACGTAGGCGGTTGATCCGTTGGGTGAATGCCCCTTCTCTTCAGCATCGTGAATGGCCATTTGTTCGGCATGAAGGCCGCCGAGATGATCGTGCCATCCTTCAGCGATGATTTGACCGTCCTTGACCAGCACGCAACCGACCAGTGGGTTTGGGCTGACCTTTCCTCTGCCACGTTCGGCAACCAACAACGCCCGTTCCATGAACGCAACATCGTCCTCGGTCCATGCGTGGTTCACACCACGCCCAGACGCGTGGAGTTCAAGACTTCTTGTATGGGCGATTCATGCGGTGCGGCTGAAAAACCAGCAGAATATGCAGAATAAATCAATTAATATTCATATTGCATAAATGCTCAACAAGCCTGTTAGAGAAGGCTTCAAGCACCTGAGAACCTTGACGCAACCATGACAGGTGAGCCCCAACACGGCTTCCCCACCCCGCTCACCTTTGAACAGGATGGAAGTTCACGCCGCAAAAAGGGGACTCACCGACCGGTGTTTGCTGATGTGTTTACCCAACCGGGCACAACGTTTGGGCCACCAAGCAAAGTTCACCTTCTGGTCAATCCCTATGCTGGCAAGAAGAAAGGCCGCAGCGTCGCCGAAAACGTACAGCGGCAACTCGAGGCTGCGGGCGTCGAAGTCGACGTCGCCTTCACCGCAAACACCCCTCAATTGGTGACCCATGCAACGGCCGAGACCGGCAAGGAG
>JAYQAK010000130.1:0-3544 GCA_038136695.1 Candidatus Poseidonia sp. | reverse complement strand
TGTGGAGGTCGCCCCGTCTCGGCGGCCTGAGAACGAAACCCCGAGACGAAAGGTGAAAGACATGTTCACAAAGACACGACTCGACGCTTGGGATTTACCGCAATCGCTCCTCGACGGCTTGAGCAACGCCGGTTGGGAATTCGCAACGCAAGTTCAGCGCGACACCATTCCGCTTGCCCGCCAAGGTTTGGACGTGATCGGGCAGGCTCGCACGGGTTCAGGAAAGACCGGTGCTTTTGGCATCCCGATTGTCGAACAGTGTCAATCGACGGGCACGCTCCAAGCCCTCATCCTCGCACCCACTCGTGAACTGGCCAATCAAGTCGCTGAGGAACTGAACATTCTCCAAGGCGAAAGCGGGTTGACCATCCTCACCGTGTACGGCGGCACGGACTTGGAAAAGCAAGCCAAAACCCTCGCCAACGGTGTTGACATCATCGTTGGAACACCTGGACGAGTGATGGACATGACCGAACGAGGTCACATTGACCTGGCCAACCCCACGCTGTTTTGCCTTGATGAAGCAGACCGAATGCTCGATATGGGGTTCTTTCCTGACATCATGTGGGTTGTTGAGCGCATGACCTCCCGCCGGCAAACACTGTTGTTCTCTGCCACCTTCCCCCAAGAAATCGTTGACGCTGCCCATGAATTCATGAGCGAGCCGGAGTTTGTTCTCACCAACGCAGAAAACCTTGACATCCCTCCAATCGACCTCTATTCCGTACGCATTGGCCGTGCCAACAAACTTTGGGTTCTTGGCCGATTGATGGCTCGCATGTCTGAACAGGACCAAACCATCGTGTTCTGCAACACCAAGCGCATGGTGGACTTGGCCGTTGAGCGACTTCGCAAGCACCGCTTTGAGGTCGAAGGATTGCACGGTGACCTCAGTCAAAACCAGCGAGAGCGAATCCTCGATTCGTTCAAAGAAGGCAAGGTCCGCACCATCATCGCCACCGATGTTGCAGCTCGCGGCATTGATGTTGACGGCATCACCCTCGTGGTCAATTATGATATTCCCGACGACATGGATTCCTTCATTCACCGCATAGGTCGAACCGGTCGAATTGGCCGGTCAGGCGAAGCATGGAGTTTGATATCACGCAACGACGAACCTCAACTGTCCAAAATCATGGCAACCTACGGCCTCGAAATCCAACCGAGTGAAGCCCCCGAACTCCCTGATGGTGTGGAACGTGACCCTGTTCGACGTCAAGATGACTTCGGAGAATCGGCCGATGTGTTCGGCTACGTCACGCTTCAACTCAGCCTCCATCCAAACGATGCAGGTTCCACCCACCACGTCTCGTCGTGGTTTGTTGAGCAACTCAAATGCGATGAATTGGCCATCGGTGAAATCCGATTTGAAAACGACTCAACCTTCGTGAGCCTGCACAGCAGCAAGTTGAGCACCGCCATGAAAGTGATTGAAAAGCGACCGTTTAACGGCCAGACGCTGAGCGCAAGCATCGTTGGCTGATCATTCCTCTTCGCCTCGGTTCTTCCAAGAACCGGTTCGTTTTTTGTGATGGCTTTTCTCTGCCTGCATCGTTTCTTCCGAAGTTGACCCAGCGTTCGTCTTGGAAGGCCAAGAGCCGTCCTCAAGGGGACGTTGAATCACCACCATCGTTCCAACCACCATGGCAAGGCCGAGCGCTGAAAAGGACCACGCGTAACCAATGGCATCGTCCCAACGAAGTTGAGCGTCGCTGCATTCCGACGAGAGCAGGCTCGAGAATTGACACGCCGTTAACGTCTCACGAGCGTTGACGGCTTCTTGGTCGGTGAACATGCTGGTCATGGCCAACACGAACATCAAGGCCGCAACACCCAGCACGGCCATGTGCCGTCGCTCCCAAAGCCGTCGTCGCTCAAATCGCCACGGAGAAGGGTCGCTCTTTGAAGCGTCAAGGGTGCGAGCAGGGCCTCCAAACCGAAGGAACCAGAGCAGCCACATCCCGACAAGAACCATCAAAAATCCCCAAGTGTAAACCGCTTCGTGATACTGCCACATCGGGGTTAAGCACGCTTGCACATCGGGTGATTCAAGGCATGAGTTCACTGCAATCGGGTAGAACACCACCAAGCGAAGAATGTTCAACAGATAGACCAAACCGCACATCACGGCCACCGCCTTGAGTTTGTCACGTTGTGGAACACCGTCGGTCATCATGACCAAGGTGGAGAGGAAAATCATCTCGTGCACGCCGGCGCATTCATCGGACACGTACAATCCAACCGAATCAAAAGGCCCGGGAAAAGCTGCGTGTTGCAAATCAATTCGGGTTAACCATCCGTTGTGGTGAGAAAGAACAGCTGACCCTTCGCCGTAGATCATGTTCGTCAATTCATTCCAAATCCATGCCTCCGTCACCTGGATGGGAGCCAAGGTATCGGACGGCAAGGTGAGAAACCAATAGAACGCCTCAACCAAAAGCAAGGCCAGCGGAATTCGGCCGTACCGAAGCCCGAGTTCACCGACCTCTTTCCACGTCATATCGTCCTCTGGACGGTTCAACGAGGCGGTGGCCATGCCAAGACAGAGACCCCTTCGTTGAAAAGATGTTGCGAGCCATGGCACCCTCAACTTCGCTCTGTGAACCTCAACCATGCGTTCAAATCACTCTCCGGCTTCGCCGATGCATGGGAGAACCACGGGAACCTCCTTCCATCACACATCGGCTGGATGTGTTGGGGTTCCACTGTCCCGTGCCGGTGGCGAAAACTCGACAGGCGCTGGAAGAGTTGACACAAGGAAACGTTCTGGAAGTGGTCGCTGATGACCCCGAAACCCTGCACGACATGCCGATGTTTCTCGGACGAGGCCCCCATGTTCTGCTTGATATCAACGAACAGGACGGCGAGTTTCGATTCTTGATTGAGGTGAAAGCATGACCATCACGCCCCGAGATGTACCGAGTGAGGCTTTTTTGCCGACAACGCACGGCGATTTCCGCATTCAAGTGTTTCATGAATCAACCACGGGGCTGGATCATGTCGCTCTCACGCTGGGCAGCATGGAAGGGCCCGACCCCGTGTTGCTACGCATCCATTCGGAATGTTTGACTGGAGACGTGTTGGCCAGCACAAGGTGCGATTGTGGCCCTCAATTGCATGCAGCCCTCGACGCCATCGTCACCAAAGGATGGGGTGTGCTTCTCTACCTCCGTCAAGAGGGAAGAGGCATCGGTTTGCATGCGAAAATTCAGGCGTACCACCTGCAGGATGAAGGTGCCGACACCATGGATGCAAACCTCATGCTGGGCCTTCCAGCCGACGGGAGAGACTACGCCATTGCGGCACAAATGCTCACCTCTCTTGGCGTGACGAGGGTTGATTTGCTGACCAACAACCCAGAAAAAGTCGCCCAGTTGGGGCAACATGGCATCGACGTCGCTCTGCGAACACCGCTCATCGTCGGCGTGAACGAACACAATCGAGACTACCTCGCTACCAAAGGCGAACGTATGGGCCATCACATCAACAACGATGATTTGTGAATGGGGCCGTGGCCGGGAATTGAACCCGGGCTGGCAGAACC
>JAYQAK010000129.1:0-3637 GCA_038136695.1 Candidatus Poseidonia sp. | reverse complement strand
ACCGAGGGCTCGAACAGCATGTCGAAGTCGACGGTGAACATGAACAGCGCCCCGTCAAGGCTGCCGTCATCGAGGTCCATCCACAGGGAGAGGAAGAGCGTGAGGAACAGCAGAACGAAGAGGGAAATCATCAGGTAGAAATTGACTTTCTCAATGGCTTTGGCGCCTTTCCAAATCGTACCCAACACGAGCAGGATGACGATGAACTGGAAGAAAATGACCTGGCCTGGCGACTGAAGGAAGCTGTTCCACACTTCGGTGGTGTCCACCTTTTCACCGTTGAGGGCCCCGGTGATACCGAGTTGGAAGTACTTCAGCGTCCAGCCCGAAACCACGGCGTAGTAGAACCCGATGGCGGTGGAAATCCACGCTGTCCACAGACCCATCCACGCAAACTTGCGACCGGCAAAGATACGGAAGGTCCCAATGGTTCCCGTTCGGCTTCGCTTGCCCATGGCGTATTCGGCGATGACGAGCGGAATCGACCAGACGAACAGGAAAAACAGCCACGGAATCAGGAAGGTTCCTCCTCCGTTCGCACCGACCATTCGGGGGAATCGCCAGATGTTGCCCGTACCGATGGCGGCACCGATGGAGGCGAAAATCAAACCGAGACGGCCGTTGAATTGGTCACTTTCTGCCATGCGACCACCTCAGTCCTCGCTCCGGAGTTCGGCTTCGTACACCTTGTCTTCGTCGTCGGAGAGCATAATGCGAAGGGCGACGGCAAGACCGCCCCAGACGAAACTTGCCACAAGGGTGAACGTAAAGAGCGACCCGATGACGCTGCCAAAGGCAGCTCGGTAGGTCACATCGAGCACGAAGTAGTCACCATCGGCGGGGTACTGGTAGAGGTCCGCACCGCCGAGCGTGGCCACCGTGGCCTTGTAGTGGACTTCGCCGGTGGCGGTTTCCGAAACCGGAAGCATCGCACGCAGCAACGTACCGTTACCGGCGGACAGCGAACAGCCGCCTTCGATCTTCTCAACACCGGTGCTCTGCCACGGCGTGGTGGACCATTCACGAGGACCGAAATCGCTCTGCATGCGGCTTGGCTTGACCTGTCGCCACTTGACGATGGTGTCCTTGACGCTGTAGGGGAATTGCGAGGACAGACAGAGGTCAATCGGGATGTCGCCCTCATCGGGGACGTCGACCATCAAGGGTTCCTTGAGGTAGTTTTGTTGGGAGATGTTGTCGATTTCGAGGTCGGCTCGCTCACGGGGTGCGTCGGCGATTTCTGCCATGTAAAAGCCGGTACCGAGGTTGCGGACAGCGATGTGGTCGATGTCGTCCTCGTGCTGGTGGAACGCCGTACCGATTTCGGACGTGTAGCAGTAGGAGCCGTGAACGCCGTAGTGCCAGTCGCAGAAGTCACCCGAAGTCGGGTAGAGGTCGGAGGACTGCATGTTGGTGTATTGGGTCATGTCCGCCATCACTTGGCCGTGGTAGCGCAGTTGCGCATGGTCGGGACTTTCGCAGTCTTGGCAGTGTCCCCACGGATAGAGGATGAGTTCGGAGTAGGAGTGGTGGGTCAAGGTCGCCTTGAATTCGCTGGCACCGTCACCGACATCGTCGTTCATTTCGGTCAAATCTTGGATGAACTTGGTTTCCGGTTCGGAGTTGCCGCCCCACCAGTCTTCGTCGGTCACACCGTCGGCGTCGTCGTCCTTGCCGTCGACGTGGTCTTCGTTGACTTGCCCGTCACCGTCGTTGTCACGGTCGTCCACTGGGCCGTTGTACACGTCGTTGTTCGAACCGTCCAACTCGCCCTCAGCCGGTGAACACGTCCCAGGAATCAAGGGTCCGGTGGCACCGAGCGGTGCGCCCCATTCGAACTGATAGTTTCGGTTCAGGTCAACGCCGTCGCAGTCTTCGTCCACCTCTTCTTGGAGGTCAGGAATCGGCGTCACGCCGGTGAAGGTGTTGTCGCGGAGGTTCTTCCTCCATCCGCCGCTCGGGCAGGTTTCCCAAGCAGGGGCGGGACAGAAGACTTCGCGGTCGTAGATGTTGCCGTCCACGTTGAGCATGGGGACGAGGTAGATCTCGCGGGAGTTGACGAGGTCGGTGATCCATTGTTCCGAGTAGTCCTCGTCCACGCCCTTGTCGCCAGGACCGCAGTTGGTGCCGTCGCCGTTCGAATCTTGGTACTCAGCGGCGAGCGAAAGGCAATCGCCGTCGTCGTCGAGTTGGCCGTCGCCGTTGGCGTCGCCCCAGGTGTCCTCGTCGACCAAGCCGTCGCCGTCGTTGTCGTAACCGATGTTGTTGTAGGAGAACGCAATGACCTCCATTTGCATGACGGGAACGGTGTAGGACATCCACTCACGGGCGTGGTGGTTGCCCACGATGAGCACGTCATGGCGGTCAGGGTAGTTACCGTTGTCGCCCACGAACGGGTTGTAGTCGCCGCCCTGAACGTCGCCGGTGATCTTCAACCAAGGCGAGGCGTGGCCGTAATACCAGCCTTCGTAAGCGTCGGCCGTGACCTCTTCACCGCGAGCGTTGGTGCCACCGTTGAGGCCTTCATGGAACTCAAAAATGTCCGGGTTTTCTTCGGCCAAACGCTGCATGCGCAGTTTCATCGTCTCGTAGGAGTGGTATTCCTTGAACTGGAGCTGCCGCTCGTTTTCTGATGCCCACGGGAAGATGTCGTTGATGTAATCCTCGGACCAGATGTCCTCCGGTGCATCGCCGGTGGCGGGTTCCTGAGCGTAGGCGTTTTCGGCGACCGGTGCAGCAAAGGAAAGCAACAACGGAAGGCAAATCAGGAAGCCAAACGAAGGGCGAGGTGCAGTATGGCGTGAGGCAATGGGCGCGGCTGACGTCATGCTATCAGCCATGCGAACCCGTCTCACCTCTTCAAGCGTTCGTGCCGCTGAAAGGAAGGAAAGGCAGCCCGTAGGGCTGAGAAGCGATGCCTTCTCGAGCCAAAACCTCAATTCATGATGCCTTGTGGGCCGGGGTATGAACGGTCTTTGGGAACCGGCTGCCGATTCAGCCTTGCGCGACGAAGTGCTGGGCTTCACGAACTACACCCTGCTGGCTTTGGCTGGCTTGCTGTTGATGGTGTTCATCGTTCGCTTGGTGACCATGAAGTTCGCACCAAGCCTGCTTCGCACCGTCATCCGTTCAGAGGCCATCAAGACCAAAACCGTCCAAGATTCGGACAAGGCGCTCGGTACAGCGGTGGGGGTTGGCTTGGCCTACTTGCTGCTCAACGTGCTCATTGACGACATGGAACGTGAAGGTTCCGCGGTGATGATGCCGGAATTGATGGCGTCGTTCCTTCCAGGCGCTCTCCAATTCATCGTCGCCATCGCCTTGGTGGTGTGGGCCTTCCGCTTGGTCAACATCGTCCAAGACATCGTGATGATGTTTGATTCCGACGACCAAATGGACGGCACCGAGAAGACCCTGATCTCGGCGCTTCAAAGCACGCTTCGCTTTGTTATCATCTTCGTTGGGGCCGTGTTTGTCGCCGACTCAATGGGCTTCGACCTCACGTCGCTCATCGCCGGTTTGGGCATCTCAGGACTGGCGTTGGCACTCGCCGCCAAGGATTCCATTTCCAATTTCTTTGGCGCCATCACGGTGCTGCTCGACCGTCCGTTCAAGGTGGGCGACTGGATCAGCGTGG
>JAYQAK010000128.1:0-3836 GCA_038136695.1 Candidatus Poseidonia sp. | reverse complement strand
CACTTAGTTTGTCCATGTGAAAACTATGAAACCTCGTTGTATTATTTTTTCCATCGTTCCAACCTAGAGATGTCGTTCTTCATTTCAAGGTTTATCCTACGTGAACATCCGTCTCGAAGGTCGAACAACGAAACATCGCATCGTTCTCGATGAGCCATTCAACAACGGCAGAAGGCACACTCGCCGCCAACACCGTTCGAGTCGCCTCGTCGTCCATCACCGTGGAGAGCATGCGCACGCTTTGGCGCACTCGCCATCCTTCGAGGGTCTCTCGTAGTGACAGCGCCACGTCGTGAACGTCCCAACCAGCGGCTCGGTAGAGGTCGGCTGTTGGACCGTCGGAGGTCACCAAGGTTCCTTCACCGTGGTGGTTGGTGGCGTGTTCCACCCAGTTGGGCGGGTCGTTGATGTCTTCGATGTGGACCACGGTGAGGGTGTGGTTTGCTTCTGAGGCCCAAGCCTCGATCATGGCTTGACGTTCATCGACGGTCCACGGGTTGTTGGCTTCCCATCCCGCTTGCGCGGAACCGATGGCCACCACCGTTTCCCCGCCCTCTGCGTGTTCAATGGCGGCTTCAATCAAAGCAGCATGGCCGAGGTGAAAGGGCTGAAACCGTCCAAGAACGATGCACCGCTTCATGTCGCTAACCTCAGGAAAAATAGGATGCGACGTCCACTTCGGGCAGGTCCAATCCAAAATCCCTGAAACACGCCAGCATGCGAATGCACCCTTCGACCATTTCTTCCACCGGCGTCTCACCCATGGAACCGACGCGGAACATCTTGCCCTTCAGGTGGTCTTGCGCCCCGATGACCTGCGTCTGGTAGGTGTCTTTGAGCGCCGTACGCCAACCATCATCAATGCCTTCTGGGTACATGATGGCCGTGACGGTGTCGCTTCGTTGACCATCGTCGGCCAGAAGCATGAATCCGAGGTCCGTGAAGAGGTTGCGAACGCCCTTGGCAAGGTTCGCACATCGTGCCCAACGCTGTTCGTTGCCTTCCTCCTTGAGGCCTTCCAGGGCTGCACCCCACCCCATGGCGAGGTTGATGGCCGGGGTCCAAGGCGTCTGGTCGTCGTCGCCTTTTTTCAGGGCTGAAATCATGTCAAAGTAGTAGCGAGGGCCGGTTTCGTTTTGCTTTGCGATGGCTTCCATTCGCTCGACGCAGTGTTCACTCACGGCGATGGCAGCGATGCCTGACGGGCCAGCCGTGCATTTCTGGGCCCCCATCACGACCGCTTCAGCTTTCCATTTGGCGGGGTGTACCGGCATCCCACCAACGGAGGTGATGCCGTCAAGAATGAAGGAGACGCCGTGTCGCTCGCACATTTCAGCGATGGCTTCGGCGTCTTGGGTGATGCCGGCACTGGTTTCGTTGTGGCAGATCAGCAAGGCTTCGTAGCATCCACGTTCCAGTTGTTGTTCAAGCTCGTAGAGGTCAAAGGAGCGGCCCCAGTCGTACCGAATGTGCTTGACGTTGCAGAATCGTTCGCAGATGTCCGCCACGCGTTCCCCGAATTTCCCGTTGGTTGGCACCAGCACGAGGTCGTTGCTTCGGAAGCGATTGGCAATCACCATCTCCATGGCGGCGGTGCCGCTTCCGGTGACGACGACCACTTTGTACCCGTCCTCACCGGTCCACGACTGGGTTTTCATCTCGGGTGCCGACGGCGTGAGGTTGAACGCATATCGAAGTCCAGAGTTCAGGTGAGCCATCACCTGACGGAACTCCGGTCCTCGTGCCGTCATCACGGGTGTGGCCATCGCTTGCAGGCATGCGTCGCTCATGCGAACGGGTCCGGGCACAAGAAAGCAGTCGCCGGTGTGGGGCATGATACGGGCTGGTCCCGACGGTCTTTGAAATGCTTGCATTCAAGCCCACCTTTTGAGCACGGGGGAAGCGTTGGACTGATAGGGAAGGGCGGTGAGCCGTGGCCATGCTCCGTGTTGGGTTGGCGATGCTTCAAGGGGCTCGCCACGAACATGCGGAGGCGCTTCGTGGGGCTTCCAAGGAACTCGGTGTTGAGGTCGAGGTTGTTGAATGTCGGCGTGATGTCGATGTTGGCCCCTCCCTTGACGCATTGATCTTGCCGGGGGGCGAATCCACCACGATGCGAATCGCCAGCCAACACGCCTCCTTGCTCAACGCCGTGTACCAGTGGATGGACCATTATCCTCAACGGCCCGTATTGGGAACCTGTGCGGGCGCTATTCTTCTTGCAAATCCGGGCGGGGGCCGGTCACCGTACGTGGCAGCGGGCATCGCTCGAAACGCGTGGGGGCGGCAACGGGATTCGTTCGAGGCCCCGGTCAAGGTCAACCTCGATGTGGCTCCAGCCACCTACCAGCCCGTTGCTCCCGCTCAGCGAGATCGTTTCTCTCATCAACCGCTGGAGATGGCTTCCCAAGCGGCCTTACCAAGCGACGAAGGCTTCCCGGGGGTGTTCATCCGTGCACCTCGGTTCGACGGGGAGCACGTTCACTGTGCAACGGTGGCCACGATGGGCGAGGAAATCGTGGGTGTCCTTGACGGCAAACGTTTGGGCGTGACGTTCCATCCTGAACTTACGTTGGACCGACGCTTTCATCGTTGGTTGTTGACCGAGGCTGTAGCGAGCAAGGAGGCGAAGTGATGCGAAGTCTGCCCATGGCCACCGAAGTTTTGCCCGCCGAAGAGGGCGAGGCTGAAGGGTGTGTGCAGTGCCAGCAGGGCAGCAAACTCGTCTTGTTCGTCACCGGAAAATGCCATTGGGGTTGCGACTACTGTCCGCTTTCGGAAAACCGGCGTGAAACACCGGACATGTTTGCCAACGAACGACGTTGCACCTCTTGGGAGGAGGTCATTGAGGAAGGCCGGGCGATGAACGCCACGGGGACGGGCATCACCGGCGGTGATCCCATGCTGGATTTGGAAAAGACCTTGGAAGCCGTTCGCCAACTCAAGCAAGCCTTCGGTCCCGAACACCACGTTCACGCCTACACGTCCATTCCCTTTGACCCTGCCCGGGCCATCGATTTTGGTGAGGCAGGACTCGACGAGATTCGCTTCCATTTGCTCGACGGCACCACGGCCAAATACCGAGCAACCATGGAAGCCTGTGCCGATGCGGGTATCGAAGTCGGTGTGGAATTGCCGTGTGAACCTGACAAAGAGGCTCAACTCGTTGCGCTCCTGGACGACCTCACGACGGTTCCCGTTTCATTCCTCAATCTCAACGAATTGGAAATCACCGTTGGCAATCAGGAGAACATGGACGTTCGTGGATTCAACCTGAGCGGGGGCATCACCGCAGCGGCTGAGGGGTCGGCTGAACTGGCGTTGAGGCTGAAAGAAGCGGCCGCTGACAAACCCTACCACCTCAAGTTCTGCACGGCCAAATACAAGGACGCGGGGCAACTTCGCAACCGCTTCAAACGACGTGGTCAAGCCACGCTTCGTCCCTATGAGGTCTTGAGCGACGACGACACCATCCTGTTTGGAGCCATCCCCACGTCCCTCGAAGATGCAGGTGACGACATGGCAGAATTGCGCGAGGAATTGGGCATGGCGGAGGGTTGGCTTCGCTACGATGCAGCCCACCAACGCATCGAACTTCCACTCTCGCTTGCCGAAGACCTGGCAGAGGTGCTCAGCGTTCCCGTGATGCTCGTGGAAGTCCACCCAACCCACGAGCGTCTTGAAGTCGGCGTGGTGCATCTGAACGAGCACCGCTAGATACGGTATGGCTTATACCCGCGAGGCGGGTCGGCGGTTTACCTAGGGGCTCGTGGTCTAGGGGTTATGACGTCGCCTTCACATGGCGAAGATCGCCGGTTCAATTCCGGCCGAGCCCA
>JAYQAK010000127.1:0-3853 GCA_038136695.1 Candidatus Poseidonia sp. | reverse complement strand
TTTCACGCACGAACAGGTGGGTGCATTGGAGGCCGTCTGCATCGATGACGGCGTCATAGACGACGCCAAGTTTGCGTCCGTTGGGCAGGTAAACATCGAGCCCCGCCCAATTGGACATGACCTCGGTTCCTACGACCATGAAGGTGTGGGGTGCATGACCCTCAATAAAACAACGCCTCTTTCACCGGAAAAACGGCGTTGTTGAACGCTGACAGGTCGGCGTCACTTGCCGCGGTTGAGGTTGGCACGCAGCGAAGGTCGCAGCTTCTCAGCGCCCTTGCCCTTGTTGTGCAGACCACGACCACGCTTGCCAGCGGAGGTCTTACCACGGTAGGCACGTCCTCGGTGGGAGGTTTTGCCGTTGGCTCGAGAGAAAACACCCAACTGCTTGTCGTTGACGATGGCAGGGTGGTGCGTATCGAGGAGAATGACCTCGTAGTACTTGTGCTTGCCATCTTGGCCAACCCAGTAGGAGTTGAGAACCTCAAGGTTGGGGAAGTGGCGGTTGACACGCTCTTCAGCGATGCGCTGCGTGTTCTTGGCCATGGTGATCTTGGAGATACCGGCCTTGGACGGCTTGCGCTTCATGTGAATCTTGCCCTTGCGAAGACCACCACGGCGAACACGGGTGCGAATGAGCACCACGCCTTGCTTGGACTTGTAGCCAAGACGGCGTGCGGCGTCGAGACGGGTTGGGCGCTCGATGCGGCAGTTGACGGGTTCACGGCGCCACTGGGCCATGCGTTGCTGACGGTACATGTGGGGCAGTGCGTCTTTTGGACGTCGCCAGGTGTCTCGAACGTGTTGGTACAATCCTTGTGCCATGGTGTTCACCTCTGCTTCTCAGCATCACGCCGACCAATCTCCCCTTTATGAGCCTGCCCACGCGCTTTGGGGCCTCAGGATTCGGTCACCGGCAACCCTTCTGCGAGGATGCCTCGCCAACCGCCCCACAACGAGATGACGTTGGTCCAGCCCATGTCCTGCAGTGATTTGGCGGCGATGGCGCTTCGAAAACCGCCCCCGCAATACAGCACCAAGCGAGCGTCGTCGGCGAAGCCTTGCTTCTCGATGTCTCGCTCCAGCACGCCCTTGCCGATGTGGATAGCACCCACCAAATGGCCGGCTTCGAACTCGTGGCGTTCACGCACGTCGATGACCACCAGCGACGAGCCATCTTCCATCATCGCACGCAGGTCAGGCGCTTCGCACTCACCGATTTCGCTGCGGGCGGCCTCAACCATAGCGAGGAACCTCGGGCTGTGCTTCTTCGCCATGAATTTCGCAGATGGGTTAGCCTCTTGAGCACATCGCCCCAGCCGCCAGCATGGCAGGGCAGATCACGGGCCTTGAGGCGGTGACCCAAGCGCTGGAGGACGGCGTGGCCATCGATCGGGTGCTGGTGGACCGTGACCACGACACTTCGGCCCTGCGCGCCCTGTGCGAGGCCGCCGATATCCCACTGGAAGAAGGGTCGACCAACGACCTGTGGCGCATGTCGGCCGACGGCGCCCAAGTCGCCCTTGCGCTCACCGGCCGAGCCCAACACGAAACGCTCGACGAGGTGATGAAGGAAGGCGGTTGCATCTGGTTCTTTGACGGCGTGGAATACTCCACCAACCTCGGCTTCGCCATTCGCACGGCCGAGGTTTCGGGCGCCGATGCGGTGCTGCTCAACGTGCACAAAACCCACGAAGAACGGCGGACCATACGCCGCGCCAGCATGCGCGCTGACCGCTTCATTCCGGTGATTTACACCACCACCGAAGCCATCCTCGCCGCCGCCAGCGAACACGGGGTCCGCCTCGTGGTGGCCGAAGACGTCGGCGAGCGAGGGCCATGGGACGAGGATTTGACGGGCAACGTCATCCTCGTGGTCGGGGCTGAGCGTGACGGGGTCAGCGCTCCCGTCTTGGAGGCCGCCGATGCAGTGGTCAAACTCCCGATGGACGGGTTCGTGCCCTCTTACAACCTCCAAGTGGCCGTCAGCGTGTTGGCGGTGGAAGCCCTCCGCCAGCGGCAAGTACGGGAAAACTGAGATAAACGCCCGTTGTCGACCATCTCACCATGGGATTCTTCGCCACGATTGGCCGCGGATGGGAAATGAGCAAGTTGAGCATGAGCGTGGTTCGCAAGGACCCGGAGTTGATGGTCTACATGATCATTGCAGGCTTGATGAGTTTGGCGTGTTTGGTCGGCATGGCGCTGCCTCAATTCCTCGAGATGGAATGGGCGGTCAACCCCGACGGTACCTTCACACCCGCTTACCTCTCCTTCACCTTCGCCGCCTACATGCTCTTGAGCATCGTGGTCGTGTTCTGGAATTGCGCCATCATCGCCAACGCCAACATTCGCTTGACGGGCGGCGACCCTTCGTTTGCTGACGGCATCAACGCTGCGGTGAAACGCCTTCCCATCATCATCCTCTGGGGCGTCATCGCCGGTACCGTGGGGTTGTTGCTCAAACTCCTCGAAGGCACCGTGCGAAGCAGCGACAACGCAGGTGCCCAAGCCCTCGCCGCCATCGTTCACCTGATCGGCGCCCTGGCCTGGTGGGTCATGACCTTCTTCATGCTGCCTCACCTCATTTTGGAAGGCAAGCCACTCGGTGAGTCCCTCAAATCAAGCAAAACGATGTTCTTCAAAACGTGGGGCGAGAACATCACCTCGGGCCTCGGTATCGGCTTGATCGGCGTCCTCATCGGCATTCCGCTGGTCATCGTCACCATCGGACTCTCCATCGCCATGGGCCCCGCCGGACTCCTCGTGGGCGCCATTCTCATCGGTCTGTTGATCGCCGCCATGAACGCTGCCGAGCAGGTGGCCGTGGTCGCCCTCTACCGCTTTTGCAAGGACGGCAAGATGCCCAAGATGTACCAGGACGCTGGGATGAAAACCTACACGTTTGGTGATGCTGCAACCTTGCCCAACATCAAGATGTGAAACGTCGTTCCAACGGTTTGCTCATACCCTCTTGAGGGGAGGCTCGTAAGAAAAGGCGGGGTTGTCAACCACAGCGTTTGGTGCAAACATGCACCAGTAACCGTGCACAAGTGAAACAAGAAAGAACACGGTCAAGGAAATAACGAGCTTTGGAAACTGAATCAACAACCTCGGTAGCAAACGAACGAGAAATTCGAAGACCTCTGCCCACCATCCCTTTGATGCCAACATCAAGCCACCGTAAACGGCGAACGCCTTGACGACGACACCTTGCGCCCAAAATTCAGCGAATCGGTGTTGACACCAGTCTTGGAATGAGAAGTCCGGGTACCAGTTCACAAAACCGATGAGAAATATGTAAATTGCAGAAATCCACATCATGAGGCCCAAACCAAACTCATTCTCAAGATCGGTCTCGTTCAACTTAACCGGCTCTTCATCAACACGCACGTCTCCACATCCATTAACCAAAGAGGAGGTCGCCCCCCCGTTCGCTGATATCTTGAGGAGTCTCTCGACCCATGGAGTCGATTCGGTAAGCGAGCCCACGGCGCTCGAGCACATCTGACAGGGAGTCTTCGAGGTCAAGATCGGTGATGGTATGCTCTTTCCGTGAAAACGCAAGAATCTGCGCATACTGGACGATTTCTGCAACCCAAGCACCCGAGAGCCCTTCTGACCGCGAAGCAAGGCTTTGGATGAAGGAAGGGATGACCGAAGCATCGGTGTCGAGCGAGTTCAGCATTTGGATCAAAATTCCACGACGTTGGACCTTGTTTGGAAGCCCAACTTCGATGACGCGATCAAAGCGACCAGGACGGTCTGCAATGGCCGGGTCAATCGATGAAGAGTGGTTGGTGGTGGCCACGGTGATGACGCCGTTGTTCTTGACCATCCCGTCCATGCACTG
>JAYQAK010000126.1:1388-3921 GCA_038136695.1 Candidatus Poseidonia sp. | reverse complement strand
ACCACGCTTCGGGCGAACTTCCCCTCGACGACATCGACCAAGAGGCGGTCTCCAAACGGCTCTACACCGCCGACATGCCCGACCCCGACCTCGTGATTCGGACCAGTGGGGAAGAGCGCATCTCGAACTTCCTGCTCTGGCAAATGGCCTATTCGGAGTTGTACTTCACCGATGTCTACTGGCCCTCCTTTGCAAAAAGGGACTTGCTCAAAGCCATTCGAACCTATCAGGAACGCGGACGCCGCTACGGTGAGTGACATGGCCACCTGCGATGCCTGCAACGGCTGGCTCAATCCTGCTCTAGCCGCCGACGCCGCCGTGCGCCGTGGTGACAGCGTGTTGCTGATTCAACGTAAACACCCGCCGATGCAGGGGGCGTGGGCCTTGCCCGGTGGCTTTGTGGACCAAGGAGAGGACCCGATTCTTGCTGCAGTGAGGGAATTGAAGGAAGAAACCGGACTTGTCGGAAGCGACCCGACGCTGCTCATGGTGATGGGCGACCCCGACCGTGACCCACGCAAGCACATCGTCAGCGTGGTCTACGAGATTCACGTCAGCGAGGACCAAATACCCACGGCGGGCGACGACGCTGCTGACGCCAAATTCTGGCCCATTGAGACCGTGTTCAGCGGTGAATTGACCCTCGCAGGTGACCACTTGCAGATCTTGACCAACTGGCTCAGCTGATTCAAATCCCCTGGCAAAGGATTTGAATTTTCAAACGGCAATCCTAACCACTCATAATGAGCCAAAGATTGCCCCCTACCCTGATGAAATGTCGAAAATGTGGAACCGTTACGAACCGCCACCGCGTTAAAATTGGTGATTGCCACACCCAACGTTACGGAAAAGGATACTACGGACAGACCTACAGCGGAGCCAATGGCCGTGGCCGCCTTTACAACACGCCTTGAGGTCCAAACCTCGATGATGGTCACTACCGACCCCAATTTCAAAGGCGACGACGCTGCTGACGCCAAATTCTGGCCCATCGAAACGGTGTTCAGCGGTGATTTGACCCTCGCAGGTGACCACTTGCAGATCTTGACCAACTGGCTCAAGCCCGCATGAAAGGTCCAAACGAGCACTGGACGCTCAGTTCATGTTTTGGGCACGAAGAAAGACCGATTTGCG
This sequence comes from Candidatus Poseidonia sp., assembly GCA_038136695.1. Taxonomy (GTDB): domain Archaea; phylum Thermoplasmatota; class Poseidoniia; order Poseidoniales; family Poseidoniaceae; genus Poseidonia. Next base: position 2,787 of record JAYQAK010000126.1, on the reverse strand, counting down.
AACCGTTGTCACCGTCCCCACCGCAGCAAACAGGACAGCGGAAACCAGGGCGATCATGGAACCGCTTCCCGTTCCAAGTTCAGCGGAAAAGTAGAGCCCCACCATGACCGATGTCAAGCCAAAGACCTGCGCCCATACCATGCACGAGCGGAAACTCCGGCCGACCAGTTGGGCCGTGGCCGCTGGCGTGACCAACAAAGCCGTGACGAGCAACACCCCGATGACCTGAACCATGCTGACGACCACGGCTGCGGTGAGCACGCTAAACACCAAACCAATTTGGCGAACAGGAATGCCCTGAACGCGTGCTGCAACAGGGTCGACCGCAGTGGCCAAGAGACCCCCTCGCATCAAGGCGAGAAGGGCGAGCGCGCCCAAACCGATGGTGCAAATCAAGTCAAGGCTGGCGGCATCGATGAGCAACAGGTTGCCGAACAGATAGCCTTCGATGTCGGTTCGAATACCGCCTCCCCACAAACGAAGCGCCACCAAACCAAAGGCGAGCATCCCCGTTAGGAAAATCGCAATCGCAGTATCACCCGTGAGGATTTCACGCTCTTGCAACTCATGAATGATCACGGAAGCAACGATGCTGAACGCCAAGGCGTACCACAGCGGAGATGTGGCGCCGAGCACCACCCCGACGGCCACGCCGCCAAAGGACACGTGAGCCAGTCCGTCACCGATGAGGGCCATGTTGCGAATCAGCAAAAAGCACCCGAGGACGGCCGAAACCACCGTCACGACCAACGCTGCCAGCAGGGCTCGTTGAAACAGTTCCATGGTGAAGAAAAACGGGAAGGTTTCGCCGGGAACGGCTGAGGAAAGCATCTCCATGATCGGAGCCGTCCCTTCCAAGAGCCACTCGCCAAGACCCATCATTCCGCCTCCTTGAGATGGATGTCCACGTGGACATGCGTCCCGTGGTCGTGGGTGCACTCAGCTTCGCTGTGGTCGTGGTGATGTCCGCCGTGAACATCGACGATGCCGCGCAAGGAGGCCAAATCCTCCAGCGAAGGGAATTCGGGTGGAGGCCCGTCAAACCGAATGGTGTCTTCGAGATAGACCAAACGGTGGGCCGTTTTTCGCATGGCGGTGACGTCGTGGGACACCATCAGAATCGTCTTGTTGTCGTGGTGGCAGAACCCGTCAAGCAGTTGAAGCAAGCTGTTTCGTGAGGCTCGGTCCAGGCCGACCAAAGGTTCGTCGAGCACGAGGAAATCCGCTTTGCTGGCCAAGGCACGGGCGATCACGGCCCGTTGACGCTGGCCGCCAGACAGTTGATTCACGTCGCGGTCAGCAACGTCCTCCAACCCAACCATTCGAATGGCCTCGTCAATGACCGAGGAACGTCCTTGGTTCGGGTGAAACCACGTTCGCTTGTTTAAGACGCCGAGAC
>JAYQAK010000126.1:0-1378 GCA_038136695.1 Candidatus Poseidonia sp. | reverse complement strand
AGACTCACCAGTTCACGAACGGTCAGGCGTACGCTCTTTGGCAGATTGGCGGCGGCCTGCGAGACCCAAGCCATTGTTCCAACCACGCCATCGGTCATCGGCGGTTGTCCGTTGATGCGCACCTTTCCCTTGTGACACTTCAGAACGCCCAAGATGGCCTGGACAAAGGTGGATTTCCCCCCGCCGTTGGGGCCGACAATGCCGACAAACTCACCGGCGTTCATGGTCAAGTTGACGTTCTCGATGACTGGAACGCCGCCCCTGTGGACGGTGATGTTGTCCACCAGAAGCAACGGCTGTTGAGATGGCATCCAAGAACCCCCTGTGATTTCCTCGCTTTCAGCCTAGCGTATGTTGGTTCACAGCGAGGCCGTTCTATGCGCCAAGGCTCAACAGCCAAGACCGGTCTTGAGGTTCTCAAGGTTCTTGGTCATGAGCGACATGTAATCGTCTTCGCTGTCCATCGGTACAAGTTCCATGGTGTAGAGCGTCAGAACGGTCAACCCCTCGGGCATGTCGGCGGATACCGTTTGTTCAACCAAACTCGCCACGGCGCTCTGGTCGGTGTATTCCTCAACGAAGAGAACGGTGATGCCGTCTTCAGTCACGCGCTCCACCACTTCAGCGATATCCTCGGCGGAAGGTTCGCCTTCCGGGTCAATGCCGTAAACGGTCACGAACTCGAGGTCGTAGGCTTGGGCAAGGTAGGCGTAGGCGTTGTGGTTGGCTGCAACCGTGTTGGCGCTGCAGGTGCCGTTGTTGCCAAAGGCTGCTTCAAATTCTCCATCGAGAGCGAGAAGTTCAGCCTTGTAGGCGTTGGCGTTGGCTTGGAATGCCTCTGCGCCGTCTGGGAAGGCCGTGCTCAACACGTCCAGAACCACATCGATTTGCGCTGAGAACGCCATGGGGTTCAACCAACTGTGCGGGTCAAAGTTCAGGTCATCCTCATCGCCATGATCGTCGTGGTGGTCGTCCTCCTCATCCTGGTGGTCGTCCTCCTCGTCGTGGTGGTCGCCCTCTTCTTCGTCGTGACCGTGGTCGTGACCTTCGTGGTCTTCTTCGGTCAACACGTGGAGGGAAACGCCCTCAGGCAACGCAATACCGTAATCACCTTCGCGCTCAACGTGAAGGTGGATGAAACCAGCGCCTTCTTCGTGCTCGTCATCCATCATGTCGGCAAGGGCCATCAATTCGTCCATGTCAAGTGAGCCGTCTTCGTTGGCATCGAACATCGTGAACATCATCTCGTAATACTCGGTCATGTCCTCATCGTCATGGTCGTCTTCGCTGTGCTCGCAGGCCCAGCGACCATCAGCAAGCTCTTCGCATTCGTCATCCATGTATCCGTCGCTGCCGAGGTCGTAGGAACCGCTGTTGT
>JAYQAK010000125.1:0-3929 GCA_038136695.1 Candidatus Poseidonia sp. | reverse complement strand
GCGACACCAGCGAAGCGACGATGGTGGGCGAAACCATCTCGGCCAACACCTTCCTCATCACACCATCCTTGTTTGACGACCTCGACAACGCAAGTGCCTGGTATGTTGCCGTCGTACCGTATGACGAAACGGTGGCCAAATCCACGGTGGAGTCGGTGAAATTGAATCCATTGGACGGAAGTGGAACCACCGACCAAATCAACGACGACGGCGGGCAACTCTCCTTGGAGTCCCTGCTCACTGGACCGAACTTGATCGCTGTGGGCATGATGCTGATCATCATGCTCCTGCTCGTCCTTATCGTCCGTTCACGAGGAAACGCCTCGAAGCGTTCCAAGAATTGGGAATTGCAAGAAGCCACGTGGGGTATTCAAGACCCTTCGTGGGGCGCAGAAAGTGGTGTTCTCGAAGCGCCAACCGTGCCAGCACCCGCTCCACCTCCCGGCATCAGTCAGCAGCAAGCGGATGACATCTTTGCTGCCGCCAACCAAATCCAAACCGACTCGTTTGGACGCTCAGTGTACCAGCCACAGCAACCGGTGTTGCAACCTCAAGTCAACACCGAACTGCTCGATGGCCTGCTCGATGACACTCCGAAACCAGCAAAGATGCCCGAGATCGACACATCGTTCTTGGATGACCTGCTGTGAGGTGACCTCGTGGCATCCAACGGCCCCCGAGATGAAGTGTTCACCACGGTGCTGTTGAACGAAGAAGGTCGTGTAGCCGATTGGGACCGGCACGAACGGCGCCTGCAGGACCACGCTCAACGGCTTCGTATTGCGCTTCCCCAAACCTCCCCTGCCAACGATGCCTTGGGACCTTCAACCGAGTGGCGTTTGGCTCGAATCGCCGTTGGGTCTTCGCAAAACGAGTGGTCGATTGACGTTCGTAACATCGCCTTTCGCAACGAGGACATTGAAGCCATCACCGTACCTGCGCCTCGTTGGAACCAACGAACCAACGGTTGCAAGCACGGTGCTTGGTCGCCCTACACCAATGCACAACAAGCAGCCGAAGAGGCCGGTTGCGATGCTGCCCTGATGGTGCACGAGCACGGCATCGTGGACGGTGACCGAGCCACACCGATGGTGCTGGACGAAGACGGAACGGTGTGGATCGCTGATGCTTCACAAGGAGGCGTGGACGGTATTACCGCCTCCATCCTGACCGAACACCTCCCCGCCCTCGGTTTGCCCGTGGTGAGAGGCAAACTGAACGAACGAATGGTAGCTCGATGTGCTGAACTCATCCTGGTGGGAACGGGGATGGGGGTGTGTCGCGTCAACACACTGGACGGTGAGCCTGTCGGAACCTCAACCACCCTCTCTGAGCGATGCCGTCGACTGCTTGAGGAACATTATAGCAAAGCGGGCACGTGGTCGACAACGGGGCATGACCGTGTCGGATGAAGTCATGGCCGTCGTTGAACAGTTGACCTCACAGGGTCTGCTCGGCAAGATGGCCCTTCGTCACGGTTCGCCCGACAAAACCATCCTCCTTTCGGGCGGGCCGGCGTCCCATCTCGCCTCCTGTTCGCTGGTTGGCGCCCCAGCCAAGAAGCGCGTGGTGGTACGCCAACCCTCCCGCGACCTGCTCGGCGAAGCCTCACCGCACTCGCCCATCAGTGGTGAAGTCCGTCTGGTCGACAACGCCCCCCTCCTCAAGGCGGAAGTCGAGGAATGGAAACACGGCTCGTGGTACCACAGCGTGACCCTGCGCGCTCGCAACCTCGAGGACCTGTTTGACAAACTCACCAACCAAACCTCCGCCGAGACCTTTGCCGAACCTCACAACACCCGCCTTCCACCGGGTCCGTTTTGGACGGGCGCTCTGGCGTACGATTTGGTGCAGTGGACGCAACCGATTCGCCTTCAACACCCGCCCGAGGAAGGTGCGTTGCTGGCCGTGTTGTGGTACGTGACCAGCGGCGTGGTGGTTGACACGATGTCCGGAAACTTCACCGTGTTCGGCAACGACGAGGCATGGTGCAACAAGGCTCGGTTGGCTCTGCGCGACAACACGACCGTGCCCCCATCCAACCAACCCTTCCAAGCACGCGAATCGGTCACCCACACCGACGAAACCCACCAAGACAACATCGAGACGGTCCGCCAAGGTATCGTGAACGGCCAGGTGTACCAGGTCAACATCGGAAAGCATTGGCAGGGGGAAATTGACCATCCATTTGCCGTGTTCAACCGGTTGGTTCGCATCAATCCGGCCCCCTTCTCTGCCTATGTGGAAGGAGAAGACCTTGGGTTTGCCTTGGCGAGTTCGTCTCCCGAATCCTTGCTGGCCTGCGACGGAACCACCGTTCAGACATCACCGATCAAAGGCACCTGTCCGCAAGGTGCAACGATGGAGGAGAGTCAATCCCTCCGAGAGGCGATGATCGTCGATGAGAAGGAGCGGGCAGAGCACCGAATGCTCGTTGATTTGATGCGCAACGACCTCACCCGAATTGCGCAGCCGGGAAGCATCACCGTCAACCGATTTGATGTTGAAGCCTACGCCAACGTTCAGCACCTTGTCAGTCATATTTCGGCCACGCTCGCACCGGATACAACGGCCGCTGCGGCGCTGCAATCGGTGTTCCCCGGCGGCTCCATCACCGGATGCCCACGAACCGTGGTGTGCGCTGTCATCGATGAGTTGGAACAAATGCCCCGTTCGTTTTGGACCGGTTCAATCGGTTACATCGATGTCCATCGTGGCTTGGCTGCATGGAACATTCTGATTCGCACCCTTGAGGCGCATCGTCACGGCACGACGTGGCGAGCATCGGTGGGGGCAGGAGGCGGTATCACCATCGCATCGGACCCGGAGAAAGAGGTCGAGGAAGCAGCATGGAAAGGTGCAGCGCTGCGTGTGGCCGCCGGCTGGATGAGGGAGGAGCACGTGTCCCTTCCAACCGGAAAGTTAAGCATCCATCCAATTGAGTCAATGACCACACCCAATGCTTCAACGAAGGTTGGCACCATCCGGTCAATGGACGACGTTCTCAACGACCAGCACCCCACCGGTGTGTTGTTTGTGGACAACCTCGATTCGTTTTCGTACAACATCGCCGACGCCATCGCTCAACGAGGCCACGACGTCACGGTGTTGGAAGGCCGATCCCCGTCCACGACCCATCTTCACGATGAAGAAGCCTTGAGCAACATGCTCGCTCAACTCAAACCGTCGCATCTCATCCTCGGACCGGGCCCGGGGTCTCCAGAAGACTGTCCGGTGACCATGGCCTTGGCTCGAATGGCGCTTTCCGGCGGCATCCCATGCCCTGTGCTGGGCATCTGCCTCGGTCACCAAGCCTTGGCCCGTGCCGATGGGTGGCGAGTTCGCCCGTCGCCCCATGGCCCAGTCCATGGCGTTCCCATTGCCATTCAACACGATCAAACAGGGCTCTTTGCCGGCATGGAAGGAAACTTGATGACGTTAACGCGATACAATTCATTGGTCGTCGAGGGTGACGGTCAACACGCCTTGGTGGAAAACGCCTACGAACAAGGGACGCACCTCAACATGGGCTTGCACCATCCTGAAATGAACATTCACAGCGTTCAAACCCACCCCGAATCCATTGGTTCACCCAATGGAACGGACCTCATCGGTGCATTCCTTGGGATTTCATCGGATGGTTGAAGAATCCCTTCACGCTCGCCAAGATGAGGGACCACCATGCCAGCCTGCCGCCACTGCAGTAGCACCTATCCACGTGAGTTTTTCATTCACGGCAACGGTCCAAACACGCAGGTCTGCGTTCGTTGCGGTGTTGAACAGGGTCTGGTGGCGCAAGAAGACGTTCCTGTTTTGTTCAACAAGAGTGTTTCAAGCGCTCGCTTTTCGGCCGTTGCTCGACGCTACAGCATCTTCCTCTACATCCCGTTCCTGTGGGTGCTTTGGGGAGCGACCCTCGCCGACGTCAA
>JAYQAK010000124.1:0-4018 GCA_038136695.1 Candidatus Poseidonia sp. | reverse complement strand
CCTCGAATCTGCGAGAACGCTGCCACGAGTGCCCAGCGGCTTGAATCCCATCCGGCCATTGAGCGCGTGTATCACACCCAATTGGAAAGCCACCCCGATTACGAAGTGGCGCAACGAACGATTCCAAAGGGCTCAGGCATGGTGGGTTTCGTCGTGAAAGGCGGCGACGCGGCCGCGTTGAAGTTCATGCGCGGACTGAACATCATCTACGAAGCCACCAGCCTCGGCGGCGTTGAGTCGCTCATCGAGTGTCCGTTCAATTCCAGTCACGGAGCCGTTCCCGAAGACGTTCGCGTCGCCGCTGGCGTGGTTCCAGGTTTCGTCCGCATGAGCATCGGCATCGAAGACGTTGAAGATTTGTGGGACGACATCGACCAGGCGCTTTCTTCATGAGAAGGGGGCCGATGAATGGACACGGAATTGCTGATCGCAGCCTTGGCGTTCATCATCCCGATGTGTTTTACGCCGGGACCAAACAACATCCTGTGCGCAGCTCATGGCTCTCGCTACGGTGTGAAAGCGTCGCTGCCGATGATTCTTGGAATGGGCATCGGATGGTCCATTCTCGGTGTGTTGATCGGTCTTGCAACAGGGACGATTGAACAGTACGAGACCTTCTTCAATTGGCTGGGCTTTGTTGGGGCCGGGTACATCGCTTATATCGGCATCTCCGTCATGAGAAGCTCAGGGGTAAAAGCCGAGGATGTCGACCAACAACTCGGCTTCAAAACCGGCTTCATGCTTCAGGTGGTGAACGGAAAGGCTTGGATTCATTTTCTGGTGTTGATGACCACCTTTGGTAGCGTGTTCGGAAGCGGTGCGTTCGCGAAGGTCTTGCTGGTGCTGCTCAACCTTTCGTTTGGGTGGCCTGCTGTCATCACGTGGGCCGCCTTCGGGTCGTACTTGCGTTCCATCTTTACGTCGGACACTTCAGGAAAGGTGCTCAACCAAGTCTTTGGTTTGGCCCTGATTGGCGTGGCCGTGTATTTGGTCGTCGCCTGATCGCTAACCGGTCTGAATTTTCAATTCAGCGAACGCATCGTTCCACTGAGCCTGAAGCGAATCGAGGTCGTTTTCATCCGCCTTGAGGAGGTCTTGACCGAGTTGCCAGAGCGCCTTGGTTGGAATCGCCCAGACACCACCTCGGTCTCGGGCGTTGGGTTCGAAGTGCCATTCTTGCCCTCCTGATCGGTCAACGGCCACCAGCCACGCCCATGAGGCCGCCGCATCGTCCACGGCATCGTGGCGAGCCGTCGCCATTCGCTCCACACCACCCATCCCTTGGGTCAGTCCTTGAACGATAAAGCCGTGAATCATCGCCGCAGGCGTCCCTTCTTCAGGACACGAAGGGAACCGAGCGCGTTGTTTGGCCAAGGCCTTGGCCGAGTCAAGGCCTTTGAGGAATTTACCAAACGGTTTGGGAGACTCGAGTTGTTCCATCCAAATCGTCTCAGCCTCATCTCCCTCAAGGCCGACCACCGTGAGCGCTTGGTGTCCGTGCGTCTCCCACAGCGCAGAGAGGACATCGCCACACGTGGCACCTTCCATGATACGCAACCCACGCTCTTCTCGTTGCACCGCGGAACCCTTTGCTTCAATGCGCAAACCAGCGACGTCGTCATGAGGTTGCGTGACGGCCAAACGGATGATTTCAGCCGTGAGTTGCTGTTCTTCAGTGGAACCTGCAACGTCTCCAATGCCAGCCAAGAGGTCGTCATACGACGTTCCGTCCATCCAGATTTCACCGACCAGCACCCCTTCATCGATGCCTTCCATGACGGCCTGCTTCATGCCGGGACCAACCGCTCCTTCGTTCATGGTCAGCCCTTGCCATGCATCCAAGATGCGGTCAATACCTTCGGTGCTGGCCGAGGGCAACGGTTTGTCTTCTGGCCATCCTTCTGGCGCCCAGTGGGCGTCGATGGACAAAATTGAGGGGAGCAAGGGAGGCAGCATCGACAGGGCAAGGTGGTGAATGAACGAGGCGTCTTTCTTGGAAAAGGTCTGCAACGCATCCAATCCCAGCGCCACGGTGGGGCCGCTGTTGAAGCGAAGGGCGATGTAGCCGAGTTCTGTCGATGCTGCTTGCTCAACCACGTTGGGGTCGAGCCCAGCGGTGACCCAGAAGTCCTTGCCGTTGACATGGTGGATGGACAGGTCAAAACGGGAACGCTTCAAGACGTCTTCTAGCCATTCCTTGGGTGGGTCGGCTTTGGGGCCCGTGCAGACAAACCCACCGTCCCAGCTGAAGAAAAACATGCCACGCTTGGCATGGTCTTCCCACGGCAACATGCGCAACGTGATGTTGTTGAAGTTTTGAATGCCAGCCAAGTAGCCGGGTTTTCCATCTCCCCGACGAATGTAGGACCCGCTTCCAAACGAACCGGAGTTGAAGTGCCCCACCGTGGTGAACTCCACGTCGTGGGCCGCGTGCAAGGAGCCTGCAAAGGCCTTGGCCACGTCGTCACCGCGTTTGGCCATCATTCGCTTTGACAGCCATTTGGTGTCGTCTTTCTTTCGGACAATGGCTTCAATTTCTTTCAGGGATTTCGTGACGGGGTCGGTTCGCCCCCAGCGCAGTTTCCCATCAAACAGCATGGCGGGCAAGTGACTTCGCGGGTCTTCAAGAAACCGACCGAGATCCCGAGCCAATTTTTTGGCCGTGGCTTCGTTGGCCTGCTTGGTCCCTCGCATTTGGACACGTTGCTTTTTTTTCCCGGGAAATTCGACTTTTGACGGTGCCGGCATGTCGCTCCCCGTCCATCCGGGCCGGTGGGTTCGTTTGAGACCTTCGCGTAAAAGCCCTCTTGTGCAGCGATGCCCACGGATGGGTATGGTGACGGCGACCCTGCTCGGGACCGCACAAGACGGCGGACGTCCGCAACCTGGGTGCCTGCGGCCATGTTGTACGAACCTCCCGCCCGAAGCGGTTCGTCACCCGGTGAGTCTGGGCGTTGTCGACGAAACCGGACAAGGACACTTGATGGAGGCCACGCGCGCGCTCGGCCAACAACTGCAGATATGGGACCATCCTCCCTTGGCTTCGGTCTTCCTGACCCATGCTCATTTTGGTCACGTTGACGGGTTGGGCTTGTTCGGCCGAGAAACCCTCAACGCAACAGGACTCGACCTCTACGCTTCACCTTCCATGTTTTCACTGATCGACCAAACGCCCCAATGGCGTCTGATGGTCGAGCAAGGCGTCTTTCAAACCAACACGACCCAACAGGGCGATATCGTTTCCCTCACCCCTTCGCTCTCCATTGAACCCGTGCTGGTGCCGCACCGGGCAGAACTTTCCGACATGCACGCTTTTGTCGTCCGTGGACCGAATCGAGCCTTGCTTTTCCTGCCCGACCACGACCGGTGGGACGACACCCTCGCCCATCACGGACACACCACCATCCGTAACTGGTTGGCTTCGTTGAAGATTGACGTCGCCCTTGTTGACGGGACGTTTTGGAGTGCTGATGAACTCCAAGGGCGGTCACAGATGGAGGTGCCACACCCCCCGGTCTGCGAAACCCTGGAGCGTTTGGGGCCACGAACGACGGGCGACCCTGAAGTCGTGTTCATTCACCTCAATCACACCAACCCACTGCACGATGCCCAATCCCAAGAACGGCAAACGGTCGACCGGTTGGGATGGTCGGGGGGTGAACAGGGCATGCAGTTCACGCTGTGACCGGCGTAAGCGTGCCGGGTTGGAACACCTGGAGGGTCAGCGTGACCGTCACGGTCTCACCGGTATCGCCCCCAATCGGGATTTGGTTGTTGACTTCAACCGTGACGTCCATCGACAGCGAGCCCACCATCTCTGGAGCCTGCTGAAGCTGGGCATCCACTTCTCGCAGTTCGTTGAGGGTGCCGTTGAGCGTGTAGTCGCCAAGACCTTCGCCAGCGTACCGGTTCAAGTCGGTGTTGGGCCGAATGCTGCCGACCACCGTGGTTACATCACAGGCCGTGGTGCTTCGGTCGGCATCATCGCTTTCAGAAAACGGACCGGCGAGGCCGCTGA
>JAYQAK010000123.1:0-4042 GCA_038136695.1 Candidatus Poseidonia sp. | reverse complement strand
TGCTTCTCGTCCTTGTTGAGGTTCTTCCAGTCCTTGAGGTCCTCAGCGAGATCGATCTCCTCGGCGGTCCAGAAGGACGCCTGTTCCTGCTTGTACATGGCCCATATGTCGTCGTGCTGAATGGGGAACAGAACGAACCTGTCGAGGTTTTCCTGAAGCATGGGTTCCACGTGCTCGCTGGAGAGATCGATGTCCATGTTGTCGTCTTTGCTGTGTTCGATGACCATCTCAATTCCCCCGGGTATTACGCAACGCGCTGGATTTTGTTTGCCTTCCTCGGATGCCTATAATATATGCGTCAAGGGCGAGATTAAACTGAACGATTTTCTGACCCTTCACAGGGGTTTCACACTTGTACGCAGTGTTGCGGTTTCCGGTATCGCAAATCGGTGTTATATTTCCACCTATATTTTCTTCAAATAGCATAAAATCACCTTGTTTTCCACTGGAGCCCCATGTTGGCAAAATCTTACATTATCCCAACAGTCAAAAAGGGATGTATCTTGAGTGGTCTCATGGACAGAATTTCGCTGGAAGTTCCGTTCGCCCGACTTGACGAACGCGCCGTCCTCCCGACCCAGGGCTCCGCCCAAGCCGCCGGCTGGGACCTGTACGCCATTGAAGACACCGTGGTGCCCAAAGGGTCCACGGTGCTCATCCCAACCGGATGGGCTGCGGCCATCCCCGAAGGATGGGAGGGCCAAATTCGGTGCCGCTCGTCGTTGGGAAAGAAGGGCATGATCATGCCCAACGGCTTGGGCACCATCGATTCGGATTACCGTGGCGAACTGAAGGTCCTGGCGACGTGGATCGGTGAAGGTGATTCGTTCACGGTGAAAGCCGGTGAACGTGTGGCGCAACTTCTCTTTGCACCTGTTCCTCTCGTGACGCTGGTGGAGACAACGTTGGAAGAACTCACGCAGACCGAACGAGGCGAGGGTGGTTTCGGTTCGTCAGGTCAATTTTGACCACGAGGAGGTGAACGCATGGTGGACGTCCGCGAACTCGGGGTCGTCCCTTACGAAGAAGCACAGCAGCTCATGAAAGACCTGCAGCAACAACGCATCGAAGGGGTCATCCCCGACACATTGCTGGTGCTCTCCCACCCTGAAGTCGTGACGGTCGGCCCTCGCGCCCGCAACGACGGCATCGCCCCGCCATCCGATTACGAAACCGTAGCGGTTGACCGTGGCGGAGGCCTGACATGGCACGGACCGGGTCAAATTGTGGGCTACCCGATTTTCAAGTGGGGCGAGCGAGAAGGCGAAGGCTCCGTGGCCGACATCATTCACATCATCGAAGGGTGGCTCATCGACACGTTGGCCACCTTTGGAATCAAGGGCGAGCGGGATGAACGCATGCAAGGCGTCTGGGTGGACGGACGCAAGGTGGCCAGCATTGGTCTCTCCTTCCTGCGATGGGTCAGCCGGCACGGATTTTCCATCAACCTGAACACACCAGAGGGTCGTGTGGAAGGGTTAGCGGGTTGTGGCTTAGCCGCAGATACGACAACCTCGCTGGCCAATCTCGGGTACGAGTTGACTTCCGATGCCTTTGTTCAAACGCTTCTTCCCGTTGTACGCTCCACGCTTGATGCGTGAATCCAAGGTCATCCAAGCGTTTGTTCGTGACTGGAATAACGGAGAAAGTGATAACAAGAAGCCGGTGAAGGACGTTGCGTGAAGGAAAAGGTGGACCGTGATATCGGCAGAGTGGTCGGATTCGAAGTTGACGAATTCATGTACATCGCCACCATCATCAGCATCGACGAGGATGCAGAGCAGTTCACTGTACGCACCGAGGATGGGCAAGAATTGACTGGCCCGTTCGGTGCGGTTTTTTTGGATCCTGAAAAGAGAATGGATGAATTGCATGCAAACTACGAACCTGTTGGAGAAGGAAAATTTCGTGCCAAACAACGCAAAGCAACATCAAACTGGACCCCTGTAAAGGACCCAAGCCTTCGTGATATCGCTCAAACGGCGGGCGGCATCATAGGCTTCGCCTTGATCGTCATGGTGGTGATAACCGTGGTCAGCATCGGTGCCATCTTGACCCAGATTGACTCTGAGAATTGGGTAGAGACCCAAGGCGAGGTGGTTGACGCCTACGACGGACAAGATTGCTCCACCGATAGCGAGGGCACAACCTCCTGCAGCACCTATACAGCGGTGACCGTCGCCTACAGTTACGAAGATCGGAATTTCAAGACGAAAGCCTACAGCATGTTATCCGACGATTGGTTGAGGGATGCTGACCACTGGCTTGAGAAGGCTAATGTCACGGTCTATGTGAATCCCGACCAACCTTCGCAGGCCGTTCACCTTCAAGGATGGGACGGTGTGATGGACGGAGTTTATGTGGCCGTCTTCTTTACAGGGCTCTTTCTTGGAGGCTACCTCTTTGTCTTCGTCCCGGTGTGGTTCGTCTATGCCAAGATTCAGCGCCTGTCGGGAATTGAGGACCCAGGCAACAAACAGAAAGAGCGTTCCAATCAGACCTCTGAAGAGGCTGGTGACAACAGCAAACCAGAGGACGCCAAACCCGAGAAAGACGAAACTCCCCCCGAATCAACGGCCGAGGAATCAACGGTCGAAGAAGCAACCCAAGAAGCCAAGTTTTGGTAACCAAAGGACTTGTGGGTTGGACGTTAATCATCATCTTGGACCGATGCAGTGCTCGTCAGCGAAGGCGGACGACTCGACCAAATCGCCCACGTCCCGGTCGCACTGGCCACCAAGCGGTCACCAACCTTGACCTCACCCGCCAAATGCGCGACGTTCTTTCCTCGTTTGACCACGCGCCCTTCCGCCACCAAACGTTCTCCGGGCCGCGCCGGTGCCAAAAAACTGGTCGAAAGTTGAGCCGTTGCACACCACTCCTCCACCTTGAGTGAGGCGACGAGCGCACTGCCGAGTGCCGAATCCAAGAGGATCATGTGAATGCCACCGTGTGCCACGCCGCCCTTGTTGAGGTGCTCCTCGGTCAGCGTCAGCTCAAGTCGGGATTGGCCGGGCGTCCACAAGGTGCGCTCGACGCCCAAGTCGGCCATGTAACCGATTGGTTCGGGTGGCGAAGAAAGCGTCACTCGCTCATCACCCCGACCACTTTCACCAGGATGCGTTTGTTGCGCTGGCCGTCAAACTCTGCATAATGAATCTGTTCCCACGTGCCCAAATGCAAGCGTCCGTCCCGCACCGGCATCGTGACCTGCTGGCCCAGCAATTGCCGCTTGAGGTGGGCGTCTCCGTTGTCCTCCCCCGTGCGGTGGTGGTGGTATTCCTCGCCTTGGCGACCGTCGCTGCCGTAGAACGGGGCCAGTTTTTCGAGCCACGTCATGATATCGTGGTGCAAGCCGTACTCGAGGTCGTTGACGTAACACGAGGCGGTGATGTGCATCGGGTTGACCAACACCAAACCGTCCTGAATGCCGCTTTCAGCGACCACGCGTTCAACGTCCCGTGTGATGCAGACGATCTCGTAGCGTTTGTTGGTGTTGATGTGCAGTTCTTCCACGAAGGTGGCGGCGGTTCCGGTGACAAGGGTGCCCATGAACCAAGGTGGTGGGTTCGGTCAAAGAGCATTGGGCCAAATCAAGCCTTGATAAGTCGCCCTTCCGTCATCATCCCATGCGCGCCCTGCCGTGGTTGCTCTTGCTGACGGTGGTGCTCACGCCCGTGGCAAGCGCCGAGACCTACCGCATTGGCGGGCAAGCCACCTACAGCGACAACACGCCCGTGATGCTCCGCGATGTGTTCGTTGAATGCCCGCGAGGCGAAGTGGATTGCTACCAGTACCGAGGCACCAGCGCCATCACCGACGCCAACGGGCAATACATGATCGCCATCGAAGTGGAGGAGGAAGACGACGGGGTGGAGATTTACCTCCAACTCCAAGGGGAGAACTTCTCCCACGTCATCGACCTCGACACCTTTCGCAACACGCCCAACGGGCGCATGACCCACAACCTGCAACTGTCCGCAGCGGCCTCAGGCAGCGGATTCTTCACCGGTGTGGGCTGCTGCCTCGTGCTGTTTGGCCT
>JAYQAK010000122.1:0-4061 GCA_038136695.1 Candidatus Poseidonia sp. | reverse complement strand
TGGCCATGTTTGAGCAACGGCTCGGCACCGCCTTGCTCTCACCCAACCAGCGAGAAATGATTCGCGCCGCGCTCAAGAATCCACCAACCTTGGAAGAGTGCCTTGAAAATCTGTCCGGTGAGGCTGGACGGCTTGCGCTTCGTGACGCTGTCCTGATGGCGGCTGCCGACGGAACGGTGGATGAAGACGAACGTGACGCCCTAGAAGACATCTCCGAGCACCTTGGACTGCGAGAAGAGGCCGTCGATGAACTGCTTCAGTGGACCATCAAGGGCTACAAATGGATGAAAGAAGGGTACGAACTTCTCGACAGTCTTGAGGAATGAGGGGCATGTTCCCTGACGGGATGGTCCATCGCTCTCCCCAGGAGCTCGTGCGCTACGCCGAAGTGCTGGTGTACATCGCAGCGGCTGACGGCGCGTTGGTGCGCGAAGAAATTGCTGTGATTGAAGCGATGATGGGCAGAGCGATGATCCATCCCGAGTCAAGGGTGAACGTTCGGGCTGGATTTGAGCAGCCCATTCCTCTCGAACAATCCTTGGCTGACCTTGAGCCAAGTTTTGTTCGGTATATTTTGCGGGACGCTGCATTGGTGGCGGCCGTGGACGGCGAATACGACAACAAAGAGCTCCGAGCCCTGCGAAAAATTGCCAAATCGGCTGGCGTGTCCACCGCCCAACTCTCGGCCTTGTTGGACTGGGTGACCGAAGGGTGGAACTGGTTTGATTCAGCCTCACACATTTTGGATGATTAAGGTCCAAAACCGAACAAATCGGAGCCTCTTCCGAAGAGTCACCTTCAAAGAGAGAAAGTCGTCCGGACGGATTGGTGGGGATGATGCAAAACGGAGTCAGCGGTTGGTATGCACGACTTGACAGATGCCTCGCTGACCGAAAACAGCAGATCGATATATGGCTCACCACCTGGGAGAAATCGCTGAAAACATTCCAGCCCATCGCCGCTCTTCTTCCCGAGGATTGGCCAACCCTCCCTGCCAACCTGTTGACCGACCCCGGTCATGTGCTCGACCATTTGCTCGCTCGCCACGACGCCGAAACCGACGGTCGCTCGCCGCGTGGGGCCCACCCTACACCCCCACGGCTTGCCGATGCGGTCATCGCCTCTGAAATGCGCGAGAGTTTGGTCAACCCAACCAAGCCGGTTCAACCCTCAAATTTCTTGATGAGCAACCTCCCTCCTGGCTTCCGTCAACACGTGCAACAACTCAACTTGCCCAATGCGTCGCAAGAAACTGAGGTCGACAACGAGTTGGAACAGAAAGCCATGGAGAACGGTGAGCGAACCATGAGCGGTATTCCTCTTCCCGTCGCTGACGCTGCGACGGGGGGTGGCTTGTTCCATGCTCGTTTGATCCGCCTCCATGCAGACGCTCACGAGGATTCCTCACCCGAAGTGCGAAAGGAAGATTCCCGTCGGTTTTTCTCAAGCATTCAACTCCTTGACATTGACCCGTTGGTGGTTGAAAGCACCAAACTGCGTCTGCTGCTTGAGGCCATCAGGCACGAGTTGGTCAGTTTCGGGCCAGAAACACCCGGAAAGATTTCTCGTCAGGAAATGGAAGAATTTCTGCATGCCGGTGTGATGCAAGGCGACGCCCTCCAAGACGGATGGCCGTGGCAACAAGCACCTGTTTTGATGCTCACCAACCCCCCATGGCTTCGCATCAAAGACCGCTTCCGCGGCATGGAAGACGGAAGTCAACTTCGCAAAGAACTGGGCGAACAACTTCGAACCATCATGGACGACGGGAAACCTCGTTTTTCCACCATGAGGGGCAACGTGAACCTGTATCGCCTGTTTATTGAGCGGGGACTCCAAATTTTGCAAACCGATGGGCGCTTGCGCATCGTAGCCCCGGACAGTTTGTTGCGTGAACAATCCTCTCACCCGTTGCGAGAACTCTTGGTTCAACGCCATGCATGGACCCATGCTTGGGCCATCGAAGAGGCCAACCTCCTCTTCCCCGGTATGACCCAAGGTGTGGTTGTGCTCGGTATTTCCGCCAACGGTGCACCGTGCCCCCTCAACATACACGGGCCCATCGCCCGCTCGGATCTTCGACGGGACGGTGAGGGGTTGTCTTCCCGGGTGCCCGTCTTTGAGTTGGATCATGCTCGCTGGGTGACCTGGTCGCGTGACACCTGGGCGGTTCCGCGACTCCCTCGGGACCGTGTCGAGCGCAAGTACACCCTCGAGGTGCTTGACCGTCTCGCAACGCTACCTCGTCTAAGCGATGAGAACCATCCACTGACCACCAACAACCGTCAGGTTCGGGTCCGAGTCGGTGAAATCGACCAGACGGCCCACGCCAAACACATCGAAACCTGGGTGAAGGGCAAGCGAAGTCGGCCCTTTATTCGAGGCGTGCACTTTTCCGAAAACGAACAAGGTGAGGTCTTCATTCGCCATCCAGCATTCCGAACCGATATTCCTTCCCGTGCCAGCGAACGTCAATTGGCCATGTGGGTGGGCGAAGACCACCCCACGTACGGCCCGCGTCTGGCGTGTCAAGCCATCGTGAACGCTCATCAAGATCGTCGGTTGCGCTGGGCCGTCATCCCCGAAGGTAGCGTTCTGGGCAACAGTGTCAACCACATTGAACTGCATGAAGACATTCAAACCCGCCTTTCCATGGACCACACCTCCATGGAATCTGGATTGCAGTGGCTGTGCGATCACCTGAACAACAACGACCTCGACGAGTGGGCCCGAGCCTGGGCAGCAAACAACAACGTCAACAACTACGAATTGGAGATGCTGCCCGTTGAATTGCCGGAGTCGTTTCCACAATTCAGCACTCTCGCCCGTTGAACAGGTAAATTGAACGGTTCAATTTCCGAAAGTTAGGGTTCTATTTCCGAAAGAACCTCTCCGTTGACCTAGTGTTTATATCCAACACCTAAGTGGTAGGAGCCGTTCACTCGTTTGGAGGATAGGAAAAAGATGGGTATTCATCCTAAAATCGGCATCACCGGCCTCCCGCGCAGTGGAAAGTCAGCGGTGATGGAAAAAGTCCTCGAGATGTTGCTGGATGAGCGCCAGCGAGAGATTGCGATGCGTGGCGGTGGTGACAAACCCATCCTCGGCGGATTGCGAACCGAGCCTTTGCTTGAAAACGGCGAGCGCCTCGGCTACAAAGTGATTGATATCGTAACGGGCGAAGAAGGCGTCATCGCCCACAAAGCCATCGATTCTCGCCTCCGCGTGCTTGGCTACGGTATCGACATAGAGGAACTGGACCGAGTCGCTCTGCCTGCCATTGATTACGCCCAGCACCATTGCGAAGTGTTGGTCATCGATGAGATTGGAAAGTTCTCGGTTGAATCCGAAGCCTTTGTCCAGGCCGTACGAAGTGCCCTGGAAGTTGACATGCCGACCCTGCTCACCCTGCACAAGAAGAGCCGCCATCCGTTGTTGCAGGATATTCGCCGCCGAGATGACGGCCGAATCCTCGAAGTGACCCCCGTCAACAGGGCGCTGTTGCCGTACAAGATCCACAAGCTGATGCGCGAGACCTACTGAGTGGGTTGAGTGCATCGGTTGTTTGATGGGTCGCGGCCTGCTGCATCGCTTCATGCACCCACCGGCCACCGCAGCGTCGCGTTTGCTCTACGGGACCGGGGTTGGCTTGTTGCTCGGTGCCGGGCTGGCCTTTCAAAGCGGCCATACGGTGCAAGACCAGCCGCCTTTTCTCATCGTGGTGTTGGCGGTCGCCCTGTTGGCGATGGGGGCAGCGTGGTCGCTGACCAACGGTGTCGGGCCACTCGCTCAGCGCTTCTCACACGAAACCGATGAAGAAATGGCCAAGCGCGTTCAAACCGAAGTGGATGATCTTCAACGGGTCGAAGACGTCAACGCCAAATGGGCTGAATTGGAGGCCAAGGTGCTGACGAAAGACTTGGGCGAAGAAGAGTGAGAAACGCACCCATCGGTGGGTTGATGAGCGTTCGTCCTCTCCACGGACACAGAGGCGATACCATGAGCGATGTCCCAGAAGGCTTGTACTACACCAAAGAACACGAATGGATGCGCGTTGAGGG
>JAYQAK010000121.1:0-4113 GCA_038136695.1 Candidatus Poseidonia sp. | reverse complement strand
CGGTGGGGAAGGTTCCGTAGACACGAGCGATGTCGGTGGTACCTGCGCCGATGTCGACGACGATGGAGCCAGCGATTTCATCAATACCGTAAGCGGTGGCAAAGGGCTCGGTCACGACCATGATGGCGTTGACTTGACCGCGGAGGGTGGCGACAAGGTTGCTCTTGTCGGTGAACGAGACGTGGCTTGGCGAACAGATGACACCGAGCACTTCGTCGTATTCTTCGGGGTCCACGGTCTCAAGCAGGTGGGAAACGAAGGCTTTGGCAGCGGCCAGGTTGGCTTCGTCGTCTTGCGTGACACCAGCCGCCATGGGGCGATAGAGGTTGCAAGCGAGCTTGTTCTTGAGTGCGTCATCGCCAAACAAGACATCTTTGCCGAGGAAGTTGCGAGCAACGGGGTCTTTTGGTCGACCGACAACGGTCTCAACAGTGTGCAGTTTTCCAGCGCTCGAGGCGATGGTTGATTGATAGGTTCCAAGGTCAATTCCAACATACAGGCGGTCGCTCATTTTGTTCACCTTTTCCACGTGGGATGGTTCTCCGAGCATGGCACTGGACTTCAAGGTTCACCTCGCGATTTTGGCGCACCTCGCGCTCGTAACCCGCATAAAATGGAACGCAGTAACTGATTTTTCCGAGTCGCACCTACCCTTCTTCTTCAAAAGTGTCAGCGCTGAACGGAGGTGGCGGCTTCTCGCCTTTGTTCGCTGGTATCTTGGAGCGGTAAAACCGCATGAATGCCACCCCAACAAGCAAACCGATCAAGCCCAGTGAAAGGAGGTCAATGGCCCCACTCGGCTGTTGTGCGTCGTCCGGGACGTCGATGTCGAGCTGGGGTATGGTTCGATTGGTGACGATTTCAAGTTCGGTCGGTTCGTCAAAGGCCGCCGGAGAAGCATTGGTCGTCACGAAGGTTGCTCGAAGGTCGTAGGCTTCGCCGCGCCGAAACAGTGCGGGCAAGTCGTCGGGGAAGGTCCACGAACATGCATGTGTCACGGAAGGCATGACGGTTTGAGAACAAGCGACCAAGGTGATGTTGGGCTGTTCTTGAAGCACCCATGCAAACACGACATTCACTCCATCACCATCACCGTCCTCTACGATCCATTCGATGCTGATGCTTCCATCCAAGGAACCGTTGCTTTCAGGGACAACCGTCATCGTCAGCGTTGGACGGTCGTCCAGGGGATAGCATCCTGTGTTGTTGACGGGCCAAGCAAGGTCCGGTGTTTCACACCCATCGATGTCGTCGGTCACCCCGTCGCCGTCGCTGTCATCCAAACAACCGTCAGCGTTGGCGTCGTAACCTGAGGCATCAACAAGCGGACACGCATCAAGGGGGTTGATGACACCGTCATCATCGTCATCATCAAGGCAACCGTCGCCGTTTTCGTCAGCCAGCGAAGCATCTTCGAGGGGGCAAAGGTCGTCGATGTTGGCCACACCATCCCCGTCACCGTCGAGGTGGTCTGCTGAATCCCGGTCAACGCCCTGAACAACGAGTGCGAAGCCAACAGCATCCCCGTCCAATCCAACCGAACCCGCTACGCCGCCGGGTTGAACGTAGCGCGCCACCACACTGACATCAAACCACGATGAGCCGTTGAGATAGGAGGCAGGGACATCGATTCCAACAACGGTTTCGTTCGTGGAAGGAAATTGTTCGGTGTTGTTCAACTCCGCAACCGCTGCATAGAATTGGGTTGGCGAACCGTCCGCCTGAAGACGGTCGGGCAGCAGAACGGTACCGTCTTCGAGAACCACGCGCAGCTGCAGGTCGTCCACGAGCGCCGGTTCGGGTTGGGCGGGAAAGGCGAGGCGGATGCGCACATGCTCGTTTGCTTGAGGCGTGAATCGGTGGCGAAACACATCACCTGTCTGCAAAAATGGCCCTGCAGCACCTTCCCCACTCCAGGGTTCTTGGGCGAAAGCGGCGAGGTTGTTCGTTTGCGAAGCATGGGCTTCAAACCAAGCACCGACATCGCTGTCAACCAATCGGTAACTGTCGTGAACCCACAACGAGGGAGAAGGTGATGACCCGTTGGCGAGGTCATCGATGTTGATCAATCGACTGAGGTTGAGCAATCCCCACCCGTCGTAGGGGTTGTGCAAATCAAGTCCACCCGCTCCACCATTACGAACCGTTTCGTTCAACGGCGTGGCGGCCAGTGCCAGCGAAGCGCGCAGCAGCGGGCCGGAGGGCGTGAAACCGCTCCCGAGAAGTGAGGTGTCGGCATTTCGTCCCTCCACCCAAGCGGGTTGGTCAACGAGGACGGGTTGGAGTGTTTCGCGGGGACCAACGATCCAACCTTCTTCGTACAATTGCTGGATGATGGCCGTCGCTCCCGAAGCTAGGGGTGTGGCCATGCTGGTCCCCGAAGATGTCCGCAAGTTGTTGTTGTTGGTGTTCCAAAACCCATCCGCTGCGGCCGAGGACACCGAGGCTCCTGGAGCCAACAGGAAAATTCCGTCCGTCCCTGTTTCGGTGGGGCCGTACGAGGTTGCCCCCCAGCGCTCCGGCTCAGCATGGTTCGATGATGCGCTGATGGCGACGACGTTGCGTCCATTGGCGGGCTCCAAAACCCCCTCACCCGAATTTCCAGGAGCGATGAGCGCTAACGACCATGGCATGGCACGTGCATAGCCGTCAAACCTTCCCGTGCGTTCCGTATACGCTGTGGTGTCGTCACCCCACGAATTTGAATGGATCACCGCCCCGTGGGCTGAAGCCTCCCAGAGCAATTCGTCGACGGCAGGAGGCTGCCAGCCCTCGGAAGAGACGATGTCTTGAATCACCAGTTTGGCACCGTGGGCCAACGTTGTTCCGTTGGTCGGTGCTTCTCCGTTGCGATAGGCAAACACATCGTGACAGGCAAGCGAGCCGATGACGTGGGTGCCGTGACGGTAGTCGCTGTCACCGGGCGTGTCGTTGTCGTCGATGGTTGTGTTGAGGTGGAGGATTTTTCGATGCTCATCACCAAAGGTCCCGACAGCCGGAAACGCAGCCCCTTGTTCGGCATGAGATGAGGTGCCGTTTGTGGCATTTCGGAAGCAGGCATGGTCCGCATCAATGCCGCTGTCGGCAACCCCCAAGACGACACCGGACCCGTTGATTCCGTAGGCCCAGAAGGGTTCAGTGACGATGTCGCCGTTTTGGAGCGAGGAGGAGGAAGGCCCGTTTCGAGCTTGGGCAACGAGCACCGGTTCAATCCACAAGACGCCCGGCAGGTCAAGCAGACGGTTCACAAGCGCGGCATCCGGTAGGGCAACCCTTGCGTAGCCGGGCAGGGACCCAACACCCTCCCCGACCTCTTCCACCTGTCCGCCCAAGGCCATGACGCGGTTTTGCACTTGATGCACGGCCGAGGAAGGCAGTCTTGGCTCAAACACAACCTTGACCATCAACTGCTCTGGTCCGATAGCGTTCAGCGGGTGCAGGTACCTCGCATCGTCAAACGCCATCTCCTTCGCATCGAGGGAATGGGGAAGTGGACCGTCGCCCCAGACCAACAACGCCGCTGGAGCGACGGAACGAAGCGGTTGAAGGCCGTGGTCAACAAGCACCGTCCAATGGGCCGAAGTCCAGTGGCCTTCATCGAGCACCAGCAAACGCTCTTGACCGTCAAACGGTGGCACACTTGGCGAATGGGAGGGGGGCGGGACATGGAGCCCAGAGACCAGCGGCGCCAACAACACGAGAAGCATCAACCCTGCTCGCCGCATGTCACGACCAAGGCCGGTTTTTGTCTCAATCTATCGGTGCTTCGTTCAGCGAGGGGCGCGCCAGCGCGTTTAAGGATGAATGGCAAGTCGCCCACCCCGATGAAGGCCTACAGAGTGAGTGGAACAGCGCCCTTTGGCTCCCAACGACAGCAGTTTTCTTACGATATTCCTGCTGAAGACGCCGATGCAGCAACGGATTACACCCTTTCCATCCTTGGCTCCCGCCACCGCATCAAGCGACGGACCGTAAAGATCGCAAACGTTTCTGAAATCGACCCACGAACATCCACCGAGCCGGCCGTGCTCAACCATTTCCGTGAGCAGATCACTGCTCAAGGTGGCACGATTGCACCGCAAGCCGAAGAAGAGTGAACGGCGACGCGGCCTT
>JAYQAK010000120.1:0-4241 GCA_038136695.1 Candidatus Poseidonia sp. | reverse complement strand
TCAACATGAGTGAAGAACTTGGTGGATGGCCAGCAGAAGTGGTCGAAATCGTCGGGCGAACCGGAATGACCGGTGAAGCAACGCAGGTGAAGGTGCGAGTTAACGATGCTCCCAATCCCCGGGACGTCGGCCGTATCATCAGCCGAAACGTCGTCGGACCTATTCGTGTTGGCGACATTTTGATGCTCAAGGACACGGGTCGCGAGGCTCGAAAGTTGAATGCGCGGTGATTGAATGCCAGAGCGAAGAGTTTGCAATTTCACAGGCGAGGAAATCGAACCTGGTACCGGCATGATGTTTGTTCGCAAGGACGGCAGTGTCTTGTGGTTCAAAAACAGCAAGGCTCGCAAGAACCAGCTGAACCTCAAGCGCAACGCCCGCAAGGTCAAGTGGACCCGCCATTACGTCAAGGGCGGCATCCAGTGAGCTTTGTATCGGTCAACGGCTTTACAGCAACGCCCTTAAACAGGCCACTTTTGGGATGACACGGTGAACACCATGGAAACGACCTATGTGATGATCAAACCCGACGGGGTGCAACGTGGACTTGTGAGCGAAATCATCGGCCGATTTGAGCGAAAAGGGCTGAAACTTGTGGGTCTCAAGGCCATGGTGCCTTCTGAAGACATCGCTCGAGCCCACTACGACGTTCACAAAGAACGCCCGTTTTTCCCTGGCCTCATCAAATTCGTGACTTCTGGCCCGGTCGTATGCATGGCGTGGGAAGGGGTCGAAGCCATTGCAGTTGCTCGAAAACTGATTGGAGCCACCAACGGACGAAACGCAGAACCCGGCACCATTCGTGGTGACTTTGGGATGGACATGGGTTTCAACATGATTCACGGTTCCGATGCTCCAGAAACCGCTGCCTTTGAGCTTGGCTTGTGGTTCCCAGAAGGTTTGATGTCTTGGGAGAACACCATCGGCGCATGGGTGTACGAGTGAAGCCTCATATCACCTCACCGTTGAGGTGTTGCCATGACCGAAGACCAATCAACACCGACCGATGAAGCCGAACCTAAGGCACGCGGTCACAACCGTCAACCGATTGTCTCGGTTCTCGGGCACGTTGACCACGGCAAAACCAGCCTTCTCGACATGGTTCGCTCCATCGGCAGTCAACGCCAAGCCAGCGTGATGGATCGAGAAGCGGGGGGCATCACCCAGCACATCGGGGCCACAGAAGTGCCGGCCGATGTGTTGAACGAGACCTGTGCTGCCATGTTGGGTGGGAAGACGTTCAAGTCCCCCGGATTGCTGTTTATCGATACACCGGGCCACCATTCCTTTGCTTCCCTGCGAAACCGAGGAGGGTCCGTAGCCGATATCGCTGTCCTCGTTGTGGACATCATGGAGGGCCTACAACCCCAAACCATTGAATCGCTCAACATCCTCAAGGAAACGCGTACCCCGTTCGTCATCGCTGGCAACAAAGTGGACCGCATTCACGGTTGGCGTTGCGAAGCCGGGAGGTCGTTTATCGAATCGTTCAACGACCAACGGGAGGATGTTCGGTCGTTGTTTGAAGACCGGTATTGGAAACTCCTGGGGACATTTTCAGAGCATGGATTCAACCTCGAGCGTTACGACCAGATTCGAGATTTCCGCCAAAACGTCGCCCTTGTTCCAATGTCAGCGAAGGAAGGCGAAGGTCTGCAGGACTTGTTGGCCGTGACCGTCGGGCTGGCAGAACGCTTCCTCGAGGACCGCCTGACCGACACGCTCGGTGCCGCACAAGGCACCGTGTTGGAGATGCGGGATGAGGTTGGCATGGGCAAAACCATCGATGTCATTCTCTATCGAGGTGAATTGGAGGTTGGCGATACCATCATGCTCGCTGGACAGGACGGACCGTTCACCACTCACATCAAGGGACTGAAACGCCCGCAGGGAATGGCTGAGATGCGAGATGCGGGGAAACGGTGGGTCAATTTTGAGTCGGTTGATGCAGCATGCGGTGTGAAAATCGTTGCGCCTCACCTTGAGTCCACGATTGCAGGAACGACGTTGCACCGTGCCAACACGAAGGAGGAAGAAGAAACGGCACGCGAAGCCATTCGCGAAGAATGGCGAGCCATCTTCAACGCCATGCCGGTGATGTGCTCGTCATGCAGCGAAATTTTTGCTCGTTCTGCCTTCAACGATCACACGTCTTCCGGTGAGTGTCGGGGTGCAGAAGAAGACCGTACGGGTGTTGTCATCAAAGCCGATACGGTGGGAGGATTGGAAGCGTTGGCGTTTGAACTCCATCAACGAAACATTCCGGTTCGCCAGGCGACGGTAGGTCCGGTCAACAAAAAAGACGTCCTGCTCGCCAGCACGGCGAGCGACCCTCTGCAGAAGGTCATCCTCGGATTTTCCACCAAGGCCAACACGTCCGAGGTGGCTCAACAGCTTGAGGACGATGATGCTGAAGTCAAGTTCATCTCCGGACCCATCATCTATCACATCATGGATGAATTCGAAGAATGGCAGGAGGCCACCAAGGCTGCCATGGAGGACGAACAGCGCGAATCGCTGGTGTATCCCGGCCGTGTTCTCTATCTCAAAGACCACACGTTCCGGGCAAAAGGGCCGGCCATTGTCGGCATGCGTGTGCTTGGAGGCAGAATCCACGTTGGTCAGCGATTGATGAAATTGGACGGGACGCCGGTTGGTCAGATCAAGAGTCTACGAACGCGTTCTTCAGAAGATGTACGTGAAGCCATGCAGGGTGAGGAGGTGGCCGTGGCCGTTCAGGGCCCGACGGTGGGTCGTCACATCGAGGAACTTGACGAGTTCTACGTCGACGTTCCCGAACGTCATGTCAAGCGGCTTCGCTCAGCGGACCTGTCCCCGGTCGAGGAAGAAATCCTCAACGAGATTGTCGCCCTCCATCGTAAAGAGAACCATTTCTGGGGCCGATGATGGCAAAGCAGGCCTCTCTCGCATGAGCATTTTTTGAGAACGAAGCGCGCACATTCATATAAGAAAGGAAAAAGTAACGATTTGCTTAGGAGGTTCTGTTATGGAAGCAAGCATGCAAGGTGGCGCTGGTGGCGCTCGCACTCAAGATTTAATCGCCACGGTTTCGGCCATCTCCAACAGCCTCATGAACGAAGTGAGCAAGGTCATCATTGGCAAGAACGAGAACCTCCGCCGTGTGACCGTTGGTATTCTTTCCAACGGAAACATGTTGCTCGAAGATTTTCCTGGATTGGCCAAGACGTTGCTCGCCAACACCTTTGCCCGTGCCCTAGGGTGCAAGTTCAAGCGTGTGCAATTCACCCCTGACCTGCTGCCTTCTGACATCATGGGGACGTACATGTACGACCAAAAGTCCGGCGAGTTCAAACTCCGTGCTGGTCCGTTGTTCTCCAACATCCTGCTCGCTGACGAGATCAACCGCGCTCCGCCCAAGACCCAAGCTGCTCTGCTCGAGGCCATGGAAGAAAAGCAGGTGACCATCGAAGGTATCACCCACAAACTTCCAGCACCGTTCGTTGTGTTGGCCACACAGAACCCGATTGAGCAGGAGGGTACCTACCCGCTCCCTGAGGCACAGATGGACCGATTTTTGATGAAGATGAGCATGGGTTATCCGGACCGAGCCGAAGAAAAAGCCATCCTCGCCCGTCGAAAGTTGCGAGGACAAGACGAACACATCGTCGAGCAGGTCACCTCCCCCAAGAAGGTCGTCGCCATGCAGAAGGCTTTGGAAACGGTTCACGTTGACCCGGCCATCCTCTCGTACATCATCGAAATCGTTCAGCGCACCCGTGAAGACCACCGCGTCATCAACGGAGCATCGCCCCGTGCCAGCCAGGCCCTGTTCAAGACAGGGCGTGCCGCTGCGGCCGTGGCCGGTCGAAATTACGTGATTCCCGACGACATCAAGGGCATCGCCTTGCAGATCATCTCACACAGAATCAACATGAAACCGGAAGCGAAGATTCGAGGTATTACGGGCATGCACATCGTCCGAAAGATTCTCTCTGAAGTTCCTGTTCCAGTGATTCAACCCGCTTGATTCGAGTCCTTCCGAGGCTCGCATTCAAAGAGGAGGCCCTCCCTGCTCGTAATCGTCGGAGGTGAACCATCATGAATCCCTACAAAATGGTCATCGCTGTAGCAAACCAAAAGGGAGGTTGTGCCAAGACCACCACCGCTGTCAATGTTGCAGCGGCCTTGGCCAAAGGTTCCCGAAGGCAAGGGCTTCCCCCGGCAAAAGTGCTTCTGGTGGACCTTGACCCTCAAGGGAA
>JAYQAK010000119.1:0-4337 GCA_038136695.1 Candidatus Poseidonia sp. | reverse complement strand
TGATTGTCGTCTCCATTGTGCTCGTCGCAGGTATTGGTGCCATCGTCCAAGCCGATCGAATGCGAGGAAGTGTGAGTAAACCCAAACTGTATGCAAGTGTCATTGTGGCGTTATTGGTGGCCACCGGACCATACATCGTCATCCTGACCTTCCCGTCGACAGCTACCATTGCAGTTACAGATGTTGCCATTGACGAAGCAAATGACGAGTTGGATTTTGCAGTACGAGGGAACTTCAATTCAGTTGACGTGGAAATTCTTTCGGATGGTGATGTGCTTTGGACCGGTTCGGCTGATATGACAAGCGACATCAAACGATTCAATGTGCCAATCAACGACTTCTTTGATGGAAACACCGAAACATACGACGGCACGGTCATCAAGACATACACCCTCATGGCGAAGTCATCAAACGGCAACACCGTAGAACTCGATATCAATTCACGATTTTTGACGAGGCAAGCCCAAAATGGAGGCGTTCAATTCACCACATATGTTTCAACCGATACAGGTTCGAGTGCAGGCGGAGGTTCTTCCGAAATTGAGGGTTTGAGGCTTCAGGCGTATGTAGGACTGTTTGCCGAGGGTGAAAAGCACATGGATGACGGAGCCCATAGTTTTGCTCTGAGCAACAACATGCGGGGATTTGTAGGTCAACAAACATACACCCTCACCATCACCTCCCCCAATGGTATGCAATATTCCCATCCAATGGTGACCCTTGATGGTGACGTCGCCAAGTGGACGTCGGATCATTCCGGTGCAAAGTCGTCGGCTGTTTTTGGATTCTTACCTCTATCGGGGACTGCCGTCGACAATGACGGATTTGAGTATGTTGAAAAAGAGGAATTTTTTGATGGCAATGGTTGCTATGACTTCACGCTGTCCGTGATTTCTCCACGTCCTTTACCGTCGTAAACTCCTGGGATATCAACTGGGATAGCACGGATGAAGATGAGCGTAAATCAAACCCTGCCTGTTGATTGAGACATGAACTCAAGAGTTCAGTTGCCGTCCTAGCACGGCCTCCCCAGATGGTGGATGCCTAGGTTGCTTAGTCTTGCTCGAGAGAGGCAAGATCGTAGACGGACGAATCCGTTTCCTCCAGCATCTCGTCCCCCTTTTCGTCGAATTCACTGCCGTCGTCATCGTGGGGTTCCACGGCATGGTCGTGCTGGTAGGTTTTCTGGTTCCCACGTGTTTGAGCCACCGTGAACAGGACAAAGCCTGCGATTCCGAGAACGAGAACGAGGTAGATGATGAAGGGAGAATCCTCCTCCTCATCGGCGTACTCCCAGGCGATGTCGGCAGAGGTTGCGCCGTCGAGGTTGACGACCATGTCGGAAATTTCGTTGAGGAGGGTTGGGAGAAGGGGCTTGCACGTGATGGCTTGGTCCCCGGCCTCGTAGGCGTACCAGGTGAAGGGAACTTGTTTGGTCTCTCCAGCGTTCAGGCTCACGGTGATTTGGGTGGTTTCCGCAACGTCTTCGCCCACATAACACCACACGCTTACGCTCGAGGCGGCCACGTCGCCGGTGTTCGATACCGTGGCCATCCCCGAGACGCTTTTGTTGGCAATCGCTTCGTCGCTTTCCATGGTCACGTCCGTGACGGCGATGAACGGGAGCGCAAGTTCGATGCTACCAGATGAGGTGGTGGGTGCAGCGATGGTGTTGGCGAACGTCCCCCAACTGCTGCTGATGGACAGCGTGATGGTCGCGTCTTCTTGATGGACCACGCCCTCTCCATCCATCCACTCAACGATACGCTTGTGCTCGTTGGTTTGGCCCGATGGAACCAACATGACATAGCCGTTTTCATCCGTGAGGTCGTTCCAATTGCTTCCACCCCATCCGATGCCGGATATGTCCAGGCTTCCGTTGGGGATGTTGGTGGTCAACTCCCGATGGGACAAGAGACGAATCCAGGCATCGGTGGTGCCGCCAGTCCCTTGGCTGTTGGTGTAAGTGATGGCTGCTTGGTCGTGAAGGATGATGTCCTCGTCGGTGCGTGAGCCGTCGAAGATGGAATCCACCACGGTGATGGAGGCGGTAGGACTTGCGTGAACGGGGGCGCTTCCGGTCAGCACGGCCGAGTCAAAGGCACACAGCGAGGAGCATGAAATGTTGGCGCCTTCAATGTCCGAGCTGGTGACGCTCAACTCACCGTCCACGACGAGGTCATAGGCCGATTGGAACCAATACAGCGGAGCATTGGTGGCTTCAATGTCGGGCGCCATCAACGTGGAGGTGTCTCCTCCACTGTGAATGGCTTTGGCCCAAAGCACATAGGTCGGTGTGAAATAATACGAAGTGAAGGTGATGGAGAGATCGGTGTTGTTGAGCGGCACGTCAAATTGGACGAGGTCCATCCCAGACGCGTTGATGGTGGTTTCCTCGTAGGTGATGTTAAACAACACATCCTCGGGAATTTCATGGTCCAACTTCAGTTGCAGCACACCGTCATCGGCCAAATCCCCGAAGTTGAGGGTGAGTTCAGCGAGAACGCTGTTGATCATCACTCCAGCATTCAGATCATCGCTGTAGAGTCCACCGTTGGTCAACACCAATTGTCCCCCCTGTTCGACGTTGATGGATGAGCCCGTTTCCATGGTGATGTTGGCGTTGATGGTCAACACTGCACCGTCTTGAACGGTCACATGACCGTCAAACGTTCCGTCCTCCGACCATGTTTCTGTCTGGTCGACAGTGAGGGACTCACCCCCGCTGGGTGGGGCGGCATGTGCTAGGGGGGCTGCCAAAAAGAGCAGGGTGACAAACAGGGCGGCCATACGAGAGGTGGTTCGCATGTTGTGTTGATTGAACCGAGGCGAATAAGCGTTCTTCCTCCAGCAACACCCGAAAACAGGTCACGAAGGAATTATTCAATGCCGATTGAACCGGCACATTATGGAAAAAGCGACCGTCGTGGTGATTGGCAGTGGCGGGCGAGAACATGCCTTCTGTTTGGCGCTTGATGCATCACCACGTGTGGGCGACCTCCATTGCATACCTGGAAACGCAGGGACCGCCCTTCTGGCCACCAACCATTCGGTTTCCATTCACCCAAGCGAATTGGTGCCCCTTTTGCTCGACCTCAAACCTGACTTGGTGGTGGTGGGACCCGAAGCACCCTTGTGCGACGGGTTGGCTGATGCCTGCGCTGAGCACCATCTCCCGTGTTTTGGCCCGGTTGCGGCACTCGCCCATCTCGAGGGCTCCAAATTGCATGCCAAGGAAACCATGGAGAAGGCTGGTGTTCCAACGGCATCCTATCTTCGCTTGGACGCCGCTTCCGATGTTGAGGCTGCCCTCGATCGTTTTGCTGGTGACCCTTGGGTCGTGAAGCGGGATGTGTTGGCTGGTGGAAAAGGCGTCGTGGTCACTGAAGACAGGGACGAGGCTCGTACCTTCATCGAGCGTTCCATTGAATCCGACGGTTTTGTGCTCCTCGAAGCGTTCCTCGCAGGAGAAGAGGCGAGCATGCTGGTGGTCATGGACGGTACCGCCTATCGGACGCTTCCCGCCAGCCAGGATCACAAGCGAGCCTACGATGGCGATCAAGGCCCCAACACCGGAGGCATGGGTGCGTATTGTCCAGCACCCGTTGTTTCACCAGCCGTTCACCAACGCGTCGTTGAACGTATCGTGGAACCGATGCATCGCCACCTCTCTTCGCAGGACGTTCCTTACCGAGGCGTGTTGTTTGTCGGGTTGATGATCGACCAACACGGCGACCCCTACGTGGTTGAGTTCAACGTCCGTTTCGGTGACCCGGAATGTCAAGTTACGCTGCCACTGGTCAAAACCGACCTCTACACCCTGCTTCACGCCGCTGCGTCCGATGCGCTTGACACCGTTGAATTGGCGTTGCATGACAGCACGGCGGTGACGGTTGTGTTGGCGTCGGAAGGGTACCCCGCAACACCTGTCAAAGGCCGCCCCGTCCGAGGTCTCGAAGCGCTGGCACAGACCTCCTCGTACGGGACCTCTTGGGTGAATTTCGCCGGCGTTGGGCGAAATCAAGAAGGAGAATTGATTGCGTCTGGAGGACGCGTTCTCTCGGCAACGGCCATGGGCGATGACCTGGCTTCGACCCAGCGCATGGCGTACGAACTCATGGGACAACTCAGCCTCGAAGGTGGCCACTTTCGTAAGGACATCGCCCACCGAGCCATTCGGTGATATGCCTTTAAATCACAGATGAGCCCTTTTTTGATTGGAAATGAAGGACTGAGGCCCAATGGCTCTCCCTGTGATTCCACTATCTTGAAAAGGGGTTCACAACTCGCCAACGACGCCAGCCTTGAGGCTGGCCCGAAATTGAGGGATTGAAATG
>JAYQAK010000118.1:0-4560 GCA_038136695.1 Candidatus Poseidonia sp. | reverse complement strand
CCATTGTCCACCTATCGCAGCGTTGACTGGTATGAAAACGGTCGTTACCACTACAGGTACGAGTACATCTCGAAATTGGTTCTCGTTGAGGTGAACGAAACAGAAGGAACGCTCGATGTTTACGGTGAAGTGAACCATTCATCCCTTTACGATGGCGATGAGGATCAGCAACGCTGGTGGGACGACCGAAACATCCGCCGTTCCATTTTCATGGGCGATTTCATCTACGCCATTTCCTCTGCAGGCGTCACGGTGACGAACCTGACCACCATGGAGGAAACAGCAAGCCTCACCATTCCCTACAGTTCAGCGTACAGGTACGACTACTACGGTGAAGATGTTGCGGTTTCTGACGAGGCTGAAGGCGAACCTGAAGACGACGGCGAAGCATCGTCTTCCGGAAGCGACGAGAGCGACAGGGTCGAGTCGGACGAGGCTTGAGGCGAGCCGATGGGCGCAGCGACGGCTGGGCTGGCTGGATTTGGCCTCAGTTTGGGATTGATCCTTGCCATCGGGCCGCAAAACGTGTTCGTTCTCCGCCAAGGTCTCCAACGCTCGCACGTGTTCGCCGTGTGTTTGGTTTGTTCGCTGTGCGACACCCTCTTGATTTTGTGCGGGGTTCTTGGCGCTGGCGTGTTGATGGAGAACGCTGCATGGATTGAGAAGCCCTTGACCTTGTTCGCCGCCACGTTCATTGCAGGATACGGCCTGCTTCGTTTTCGTTCTGCGTTAACGCCGCAGGGCCTCGAAATCAACGACGATCTCGTTGAACCTCTCGGCCCAACCTTGATGGCAACGCTTGGGTTTACGTTGTTGAACCCTCACGTGTATCTTGACACGTTGTTGTTGATCGGTAGTGCGTCCACCTCGTTTGTCGGCAACGACCTTGTTGCCTTTACAGCGGGGGCCGCAACCGCCTCCTGTTTGTTTTTCTTCGGTCTCGGTTACGGCGCACGCACGTTTTCGAAATGGCTCACCAGCCCGGCAGCTTGGCAGCGCATCGACGCGGCCATCGGTGTTTCCATGCTGCTGATCGCGGTCGTCGTGGTCTCCCCGTTCCTGACAGGGTGAACGACATGAAACCTCTTCAATGATGACTGAAAGGCGAAAACAGACGCACGAGGTGTGCATTGATGAGGCCCACCTCATCGGTTTTCAGCGAACGGATGGTTTCCACCAAACGCTGGGGAAGTACAGACGTGGGCCGACCAATGTTCAAACGTGAACCGGCGAGGCGAATCAACGATGTTTTCCATTGGATTGGTTGGCTGCGGGCGTTGGGGGAGAAACCACCTGAACGTGCTCAAGAAATTGCACAATGAAGGCGTCGTGCAACGTATTTCTGTTTGCGACGTGGACCCCACCCAACTCGTTGGCTTGAAGGTGGACGCCGTATACACGCACATCGATAACCTGCTTGCTCAGGAAACGCTGGACGCGGTGGCTTTGGTCACACCCCCGGAAAGCCACCTCGATTTGCTGAGCCAAACCCTCCAAGCCGACATTCCGGTGCTCGTTGAAAAACCGCTCAGCGATGACCATCAAGCGACGCATGACGTGTTGGAGAACCTGCCGAAGAACACCGTGATGATGGTGGGGTATTTGCTACGCCATCATCCCGGGTTGAAGCGAATCAAATCCGCCATTGAGGACAAGGCCGTTTCTCAGATCGAAACCGTCGCCTATGTTCGAAGAACGCAGCGTCCGTGGCCGGAGGGCCTGGATGCATTGACCACGCTGGCCGTTCACGGCTTGGACACTGTTTCTTGGCTGCTCGACCAACCGTTGATGGACATGGACGTCGTCTTCATCGACCGCCAATCCGATGCCGTGTTGCTTCGGTTGGCCGATGCGTCCGGCCGCATGGCCATTGTCGACGCGGCTTGGGGCGCAGACGACGAAATTCGGGCGGTGGCCGTGCAATCCCCGTCCGTTGACGCCTCCTTGGATTTTGGAAGCGGTCAGTTGGCTTGGAGGTCAAAGGATGACGACAACCAAGACCCGGTGTTGGAAGAATACGCGGGCCAGGCCCTTGAGGAGGAATGGCGAGCCTTCCTTGACATGGTGAAGACGGGTCAGCCTGCGGTCAGCCCCTCTGTTCACGAGCTGCTCGACCAGAGCCTGTGGATGAACACCAACGGGTGAACATGCACCCTTCAGCATCTGCACCCTTGCGAGATTTCAAGAATCCCATGCGACTGGGGTTGGGTATGGGCCTTGACATCACCGTCGTCCAACGCATGCTCGCCGCCAGCCTCGTGGCCGCTCTCGGCGTGTGGTATCTGCAAGGAACCATGATGGACGGCATGTTGACCCTCATCGCTCTGTGTTCCTTGACAGGCCTTGTTTGGGCGCTTTCCGAACGGGAAACCACGTTCGCCTCGCTTCATCTGACGGGTACTGGACCTTGGACCATGTTGGCTGTGGTGGTGAGCATCGTGGTGTTCGCACAGCTGTCCATCTCCGTGTGGGCCTTCCCCACCGTTGGCGCCTATGTGCTTTCGCTGTCCTTCATTGGCTCGTTTTGGCTGACCGGATTCATGATGCAACCCAACAGCGCTTGACCCTTCCTTCAAGCGAAGTGTCAAAGGCCGGCGGCGGTGACAATTGAGCGATGGCAACCCACGGCGACCACCCCCCGCTCCCCTCGCATCTTGAGTCCCTGCTGGGCGAGGACGTTCACACGGTTTTCCTCAAAGCCGATTGTCCACCGAGGGTGAAGCAAGGCACCATCGGATCACTCAAACTCATAGAGGTTGAAGGCGATGGTACGGCGTGGGACACCCTTCAACTGGAGCAACTTGAAGAGGATTTGATGACCGTCGTGGAAGAAAACCGCGGTCGCAGCGATTGTTTCCTGGAAATCGATCGAAAAGGTTGTCGCGTGATTCAACTCGGCGATTTGCGCATCACGTCAGCGTGGCCGCCTTTTTCTGACGCACGTGAAATCACGGTCGTACGCCCTGTTGCAAAGTTGAGTTTGGGGGATTATGACCTCGACCAGCGGCTGATAGAACGCTTACGGAACCACCACCGAGGGGTGTTCATTTGCGGACGGCCTGGTTCAGGAAAGACCACGCTGGCCCAAGCCATTGCTGAATACCTCGACACGGATGTTGGGGCCATGGTGAAAACGATGGAGGCGCCCCGTGATCTTCAACTGGCCGACCGAATCACGCAATATGCGCCCCTGGAGGGCGACCTCGAGAAAACCGCCGAAATCATTTTCCTCGTACGTCCGGACTTTGTCATCTTTGACGAAGTTCGTCGAGCAAGGGATTTTGAGATCTTTGCCGACGTGAGGTTGGCCGGCGTGGGACTGCTCGGTGTGACCCACGCAAATTCGGCGCTCGAAGCCATTCAACGGCTGATTGGAAAGGTGGAATTGGGCCTCGTCAGCCAGGTACTTGACACCATTCTGCACGTGGAGTCCGGAGCCATACAACAGGTATTGGAACTGCGCATGACGGTCAAACCACCAACCGGAATGCAGGAAGAATTGGCCCGCCCGGTCATTGAAGTGGTCGAATTCCCAAGCGGGAAACTCACCCACGAAATGTTCGCCTTCGGCTCAGAAATCGCCGTCGTGCCGATTGAGGGCCGAACTTCCGACATGTCGCCCGTCAAGGCGATGGCGAAAGACATGATCGTCTCCACCGTTCGCCAGTGGGTCGGGGTTGAATGCCAAGTGCGTTTCACGGGCGACGCCTCCGCCGTCATCTACGCTCCATCGAACATGATTTCCACGCTGGTGGGAAGGGGTGGAGAAAACGTCAAGCAGTTGCAAAACGAACTCGGTGGGTTGCGGCTGACCATCGAATCGTTTGACGACATGCCAGAGGGCATGGAAACGCCAAATCGGTTTTGGTACGATGACCGACAAGGCAGAAACCAACGGCAAGGGCGAAAGCACCAAAACAAGAAAAAATCGCGCCGCTGAGGCGCACCACAATGAAAAGACAGAACGGTGTTTTCAGGTAGATAATGGGGCATCCTTTAAGAGGAAAACCCCCGACCTCAGCCCACAAGAGGTCGTTCTATGTCAGATGAACACACTCCCCCCGAAGCCAATCTAAACCCACTCATGGCGTTCATTCTTTCGAATCGCTCTTGGATGAGTGCAGGTTCAATGCTGATGGTTCTTTACGCCGTTTGGGCCGTCATCGAGGTGTTCAGCAACACCTACTTCCACGGACTGCAAGGCATCACCATCTTCGAAACGGGAACCGAGACGAACATCGATCCCAACGACCTCCAGCGAAACAACAGCAGTTGGGTCATTGCTTCGGGCGCTGTTCTGGGTGCTCTGGGCCTCTATGCTCAATACGTCTACAGAGCCGCCCCGTACGTTGACGCTTCGATGGCCGCCACCGCAGCCATGATTCTCAAGGAAGCATCATCTGAGCGCATGGGCGAGGAAGAGATTCTTGCCAAGGCCGAAGAAGCCGCTGTCGCTGCAGCCGCTGAGGTGGCCAAAGAAACCGCCGAAGACACCGTGATCGAAATGCTCGACCCCGACGCTGAAGGCGAAGACGCAGAAGACGCAGCCGAAGAAGAGGC
>JAYQAK010000117.1:0-4565 GCA_038136695.1 Candidatus Poseidonia sp. | reverse complement strand
GCCTCTTGGTTGTTGGTTCCCGAAAAATCCTCACCTTCAACGCGAGTTGGAGCAGATTTGGTTTGGCCGCTGTTGGCTGAACCATCGCTTGCGCTGGCATCGTCCATGGCCATCTCTGCGTCTTCCAACCACATGCCGCCGCCGTAGTAGTATTGCTCTGCGACCGCTTGCAAGAGAAGCGTTCGGTATTCTTCTTCCAGCGATTGCTTGAGCGCTTGTTCCAAATCCTCGCAATCGTCGTAGGCGTACAATTGTGGGCTGGAGATCGTGCGAGAAGGCCCGGTCATCCAGTCGTCCGGTAGAATGACGTCAGGGACTTCGACATCGCCTTCGTAAGAGAGGCAACCCGACATAAGCATGCTCATCACGAGCGCAACGGCCACGTATTTTGTTCGTTCCATGGTGTTGCTTGGGCATCCGCTTCATATTAACGAGTTGGTAAATTGGTTTTACATCGCCTGCCTATTGAGGCAGCGTCTTGCTGATGGCGAGTTGTTCAAGACCCAAGCCCGAAATCTTCCATTGTTTGGCCCTTTTTCCGCCGTCTTGTTCGATGAGTTGGTTCGCTTGAAGTTCACGAATGTGATGGCTCAGCAACTGACGAGAGATCGCGAGTTTCTCCCGAAGTTCCTTGCCTGTCGCCCCCAACTGTCCGCTTTCGGCGAGAACCTCCAAGACCGCCAGCCTGGTGCCGGAAAGGGGGTTTTGGAATCGGGCCCGGTCTTGGTTGGAAAGAAGGGCGGAGGCGTACCTGCGGTGTTTCCCATCTTTCCATGAGAAGATGCTCCCCTCCGATTCGAGGTTGTGTGTGTGGTAAGCCGTCACGCCGTTGGCCAAGCCCAAACCGTCCCGCAACGCAGAGAAATGAATGCCGGCGTTGGCTTCGATGTACCCGAGAATGCGCCCCTTGGTGAGGTCGTCCTCTCGGTGGACACTTCGCCTCGCCAACATGGGCACCACGAGAGCGACCAACAACACCACTCGAATGAATTCAAACACCACGCCCGAGATGAACAGGACGGTAAGGCCTCCGAGGCTCCCGTTGAGAATGAATTGAGAAGATTCCGCAGGGGCGTCGAGTGCCTTTTGCTCACTGCCCTCCACCGGTAGCGATTCGTCACGCGTCGCCGGTGCTTCGCCGTCGCTTTCTGCGTCGTCACTTTCAGACTCACCGCTGTTCTCTTCGGCTCCAGCGAGGTCGAACCCAGAAGTCGGCGTGGTTTCGGCATCCAATCCCTCGTGGGCATCGCTCTGCACGCCGCACGCACCGTAAACAGCACCGGAGAGAAACACCAGCACCAGCAGGCGTGTCAGCAGAACACCTCGCATACCCCACGAGGCGAGGTTGTCAATTATCAGAGCCGTGGTAAAATGCTTTGACACTCACAGTGGAAGCATGCCTTGCTGGTAAGCGACTCCCAGCCCGGCTGCAACGATCACAACAAGGACGAGCAGCAACCGTCCTTTCCGCATGGTTTTCGGGGCGGCGGTTGCCTCTAGGACAGGGGCAACAACCGCCAGTTCGGGCAAGGGCGCTCCGGGCAGAGGCAAAGGGAGGCCGGGAAGAGCAGGGAGTGCGGGGAGGAGAGGCCCTTCATCCGCTTCAATTTGGACGCGGTCGGGGTACAATTCGTCGAGATCCGCGAGGCCTGGCGCCTCTGGAATGGGGCCGAGAACATCGTTCCAGACGGTTTCGAGGCTTTCGCCCGAGACGGGTTTTTGGAGCCAAGCGACCGCCCCGGCTGAGAACGTGGCGTTTCGAGCAAGGTCCGCCATTCTTGCTGGAGCGATGAACACAATTCGCCCTTCGCCGCCGTGCTCCCGCATTTCAAGGGCGGCAAGATGGCCGTCAAGGGAGGGGAGGTCAAGGGAAAGCACCACCAGCTCAGGGTCGAGACGAATGTATTCGTCGACGGCTTGGTCCCCGTCCTCACACACGTGGACCACGAAATTACGCGTTTTGAACAAGTTGGAGAGCCGCATGGTGGACATGGGGTTGTTGTCAACAATGAGCACGGTTGGGGCCGCCTCGTCATCAACTTGCGTGACCAATCCCATGCCTATCGAGGCGAGGCAACGGGTGCTGGCTCATCAATCAACCGCTATTCTTCTTCCTGGGACGGTGAACTTGAGAGGTCTTCGACAGGACCGTCTCGCGGTTGGGTAAAGGTTTCTCGAACAACTTCGCTTTGCGCTTGTTCTTCATCACGAGTACGCTTGGCTTCGGGTGCTTTCGTGAAGAACATTTGCAGTTCACTGATCACGGCTCGCAGCATCTGCGTTTCTTGGTCGCTCAGGTTGCCTTGGGTCTTTTTCTGGAACATTCTCAGTACCTCAATGCCTTCCCTTGCCTCCATGAGGTTGTAGTGGACCTTGCCTTCGTGGTCGGGGAGAAAACCCATGTGCAACATGGTTGAACGTTGAAGCATCTGCACCACTTGGAAAAACCTCGCAGCGTCCTCGTCGGCAAACATATCGGCCATGCACGGAGGTGGTGGTGGGGGTTTTTCTTCCCTACGCTCATTCAAACAATTGACCCAAAAGCCATTGCGGGTTGAATTGAAGCAGGTCTTCGTATCCTTGACCCACGCCAGCAAACACGATCGGTCGCCCCGTTGCATACGCTATGGAAAGCCCTGCGCCGCCTTTGGCGTCGGTGTCCATCTTGGTCAGGACGGCACCGTCAAACCGCATGATGTCCTGGAACATTTTTGCCTGTTCAACGGCGTCGTTTCCGGCCAGTGAATCGCCCACGAACAACGTCAGGTGCGGGTTGGTGACGTTGCGAACCTTGTTCAATTCGTTCATCAGGTTGGTTTTGTTTTGCATGCGTCCGGCCGTATCAACCAGCACCACATCGATGCCTTTTGCCTTCGCCGAATCGATGGCATCTCGTGCGATAGCGGCCGAATCCCCGCCGCGTTGGCTGGAAACACAACGGATGCCGAGGCGTTCGCAGTGCGATTCGAGTTGTTGAATCGCGCCCGCTCGGAAGGTGTCCCCGGCTGCAGCGATGACCGAGTGGCCGTTGTTGAGCAAACGTTGTGCGATTTTTGCCGCCGTGGTGGTCTTCCCCGTGCCGTTCACGCCCACCAGCATGATGACCACGGGGACATCGCCTTGGTCCAAGAATCCCTGAACCGTTGCGTCAAAGTCCCAGTAACCGGCCTCGAGCAAGGCGTGCAAAGCACGCTTCAGCGCCGCTTCGAGCACCTTCGAAAGTTCGGCGCCTTTGCGCAACCGAGCCCCGATAAGAGCGTGGCGAAGACTGTCGATGATGGCCGTGGTGGCTTGCTGGGAAATATCGGATTCCAGCAACACCCATTCCAATTCCTCAAGGAGGTTGTCGAGGGCTTCGCCGGGCTTGATGATGCGCCCTCCCTCGGCGACCACACCGCCACCGAGATCAACATCGATGGTGGTCCCGC
This sequence comes from Candidatus Poseidonia sp., assembly GCA_038136695.1. GTDB lineage: Archaea > Thermoplasmatota > Poseidoniia > Poseidoniales > Poseidoniaceae > Poseidonia. The sequence continues at coordinate 1,137 of JAYQAK010000117.1, read as the reverse complement.
CTTCGACCTCGATGGAGGTGGTTTTGGATGAACCGCGTGGGGCCTGTTGAACTTCGACCAGTTGCCGCCCTGTGGTGGTTCGCATCATGGCCAAGTCCACCTTGGAGCCTTGAGGGCGAGCGATTTCAACGGCCCCTCGACGTTTCATGGCCTTCTTTGCCTTGGCCTCCTGACGTTCCTGTTCACGTCGTTGCCGTTCCAGCAACTTGCGTTCTTTCTTGGTGAGGTGGGCGGTCGACATCGGTTCGTCGTCATCCCACGTCTCCCACTCGTCGTCCATTTCTTCAACGGCCACCTCGGGTTCGTGTTCCGGCAGGTCGTCGAGGTCGTCCCACTCGTCGTCGGTTGTGGCTTCGGGCGCCGGTGGTTCAGGCGCGGGAACAATGGTTTCGGCCTCGGGCGATGAGGCATCCACCGAAAGCGCATCACCGTCAGCCTCATCGGCCACTTCATGGATGCGTTTTCGGAATTTATCGAACAACCCCATGGCTCTCCCTCAATCGTCGAGTGTGAGGTCGTTACCAAACATCCCTCGTTTTCGTTGTCGGCGCGGTGAAGAAGGGGCGGGTTCCTCTTCGGTGGCTGGAGGTGCTTCGGCCGGCGGCGGTGTTGGAACGGCCTGCTTCATTTGCTCGGCAAGCCCGTTGAAGGTTTGTGCGGCCTTGGCCAGAGAAGTTTCGGTGATGTCGGATTGTTGCTTCAATTCATCCCGAAGATGTTGGATGTCTTGACGGCGCTCTTCGGTGATCGTCTTGGCTTCGCTCCAAGGCCGTTCGCCAAACACTCCCGAGCCCAAATCAACCAGCGCCACACCTTCTTCTTCGCCCTGATGACGGTAGGGGAGGCTCACGCCGGAGCCAATGGGGAGGTGGGTCGAAATACTCGAGCCGGTTTCATGGGCCAGCAAGGTGTTGAGGACGGTTTCCGTGATGCTGTGTTCGGCCAGGACCGTATCAACCTGCTCGATGCGCATGTTGATCTCTTCCAAGCGCTTTCGCAACCCTTCAACCTCTTGGGCCAAACGTTGCAATTCGGTTCGGTCAACCATGCCGTTCACCCTTCCGAACCCTTCGGGGTTGAAGAAGGCCGCGTCGCCGTTCACTCTTCTTCGGCTTGCGGTGCAATCGTGCCACCTTG
>JAYQAK010000116.1:0-4566 GCA_038136695.1 Candidatus Poseidonia sp. | reverse complement strand
CTGCTGGGTGATGAGTTAACAGGCAATCTCGACACGGAAACGTCCAACAAAGTCATGGAAGCCTTGGTCAGTGCATGCAAGCAAGAAAACATCACCTCCGTGTTCGTCACCCATGACGAGGGGCTGGTGAAGTACGCCACCCGTGTGATTCGTATCGACAGCGGAAAAATCGTTTCCGACGAGTCAACAGGGCACGACGAAGAGGCCTGAGGTGAGGTCGTGTCCGCACTCCTCAACAAACGACTGGCACGAAGCCTCTGGCGTACGAAGGTACGCCTGTTGGCCGTGGTGCTGATGGTTTCGGTTGGCGTGTTTGCTGGCATCACCTTTGGGGGGTATTCACATAACGTTGAGGGTATGTACGAAACCCTACAAGCGGATGATGAAGAAGGCGCCAACTTGGCCGACCTGTGGATTGACAACCGGAGTGCTTCGTGGTCCTCTGACCAAGTAAGCACGTTTTGTACGGCCCTGAAAACATCCTGGCCAACCGACATGGCCTCGCTCGATTCTTGCGAAGGCAGAACCATCGTTCAAGGCACGATGTTCCACACCAACGAAACAGGGACGCACATCATCAATTCAATGTGGCACGGTATCCCTGAAGATGCCAACGCCGACAAAATTTGGATGCCAGCAGGCCATACCGAAGGCCGAGTGGCTTCGAGCGCTGATGAAATCGTCATTGACGCCCATGTCGTGGAGGCGCTCGACCTGTCGCTTGGCGACACCGTGACCATCGGCGCAGGCAGTGCATCTGCAACGTTCACCATCGTTGGCATTGGCTATCATCCACTCCACGTGTTCATGGCTCCAGAGGGGTCACTTTTCCCACCGGAAGCGGGCAACTATGTCGTTGGCTATGTTTCCGACAGCGGTATGGCGCGCTTGACCAACGCTTCCCTCGGCGACAGCAACACCCTGCTCTTGGATGTGGAAGGCACGCCCTCCTTTGACTTCCCTGACACCGAAGCCTACGAAGGCGAGGAAATCGACGCCGTCAAAGCCCTTGTGTCAGAGGCGATGGACATCGCTGAAATGGACGGTCGCATCCGGGACAGAGGGCAAAACGAACCGGTTGAAATCATGCGTCAAGACCTTGAAAGTGCAAAACGTTCCAGTGTCCCCTTCACGGTCATGATCGCCGCCATCGCCTCCATTACCATCGTTTTGAGTCTCCAACGCTTGGTGCAAAGCCAAGCCAAAGAAATCGCTGTGCTTCGGACGCTCGGTGTGGATCGGACGTCGTTGATGACGGGGTACCTCATCGCTCCTCTCGTCATCGGTGCCGTGGGATGCGGTCTGGGCGCCATGATGGGACCCTGGGGCGTCAATGGCATGCTCAATTTCTACGAGGGCATCGTCGGTTTGCCCATCACCGAACGTGAAGTGCCTCTTTCGTTGTACACGAGCATCATGGTTCCCACGATGCTGGTGGTGTTTCTCTCCGGTGCATTTCCTGCGTGGAAATCCAGCCGCCTTGACCCGCTTCAGGTGCTGAGTGGCCAAGACCAAATTCGCGTGGGGTCCAACCTCCTGCGTCGCCTCACATCATGGATGCCAACGACCTTGGGCTTGTCCATCCGTTCCAGCGTTCGAAAACCGGTTCGGTTACTGATGACCTTCCTCGCCGTTGGCATCTCCTTGATGCTGTTTGGCTCGGTGCAAATGATGTCGGCAGGCTTGCAAGACACCATCGTTGGCGGACTTGAGGAGAAGCAATCTTGGGACGCTCAGGTCTACATTCGCGAAGGTGGAGAAGCAGAAGTGGTGGCATGGGCCGATGAACGCGGAGCCACCTACGAACCTCTTATCGAAATGCCACTCGGGTCTGTGGAAGATGCCGACGGTTTGGAGCGCGTGTTCACCTTGGTGGGCTTCGATTCCTTTGCTGAGGGGATGCGGAGCGTTAACGTCATCGAAGGCGACCAACCTTTGCCCAGTGAAGGGGCCATTCAAGTCATGCTGGACGAAGGCGCCATGACGTTCCTCGGATGGAATGTTGGCGAGAAACACACCGTCTTGCTGAACGGGGCTGAACACGAGGTCGCCATCGTCGGTGTCACACGCGGAGAATTGGCCCGCACCATGTATTTCCTTCGGGCCGACCTTGGCGAGGCCTTGGGTGTCAATGCGACGTCCATGTACCTCGCTCTACCTGAGGGTGTTGAGGTGGACGCCTCCCTTGCGGAAATTTCCATGGGGGTCGTTGAACGCCAAACGCTCATTGACGGCATGAACAGCCTCATCGACCAGCAAACACAAATCTTCCAGGCGATGATGTACCTGGGCCTCTTGTTCACGATTGCCGTCATGTTCAACACGATGATCATGAACGTGGCAGAACGGGATTTCGAGCTCGCAACGCTTCGTGTATTGGGTGCTTCAACTCGAAGTCTGGGATTGATGCTCTTGTTCGAGAGCCTGCTCATCGGCATCATCGGCGGAATGGTGGGTGTGGCGTTTGCCTACGGCGGCGCCGTCGGTTTGGCCGCTTCCTTTTCCTCCTGGCAATTTTTTGTCGCCATCGTGATCGTCCCAAGCGTTGCCTACCAGTTGATGGCTGGCGTCGTTGTGATCGCCGTTGCAATGACGCCCATCGGGATTTGGCGGCTGCGACGAATGGACTTGGTTGAGAAAGTCAAGGACCTCTCTCAGTGAAGCGATTGATTGAAGGAGCGACTTGGCCACCCTTACCGTATGGTGGAGGCACCGAAGGAAGGGCTTCGCATCACGGCCATGTTGAACAGCCACAACGGTGAAGTTGAGCACACCGGTCTTGTGTTGCCCCCTTCTGCCCCCAAACACCTTACCCTAAAACTTGACAACGGTTACAACGTCAGTTTTCCGCTTGAGGCGTTGGGAGAATGGACTGAACTTGACACACCGGCGCCAACGCAAGCTCCTGAATTGAACTCGCCCGCCCCGAACACCGACCTCCCCCGGGTTCGCCTGATCCACACCGGAGGAACCATCGCCTCGAAAGTGGACTACGCCACCGGCGCTGTCGAAGCGCGGTTTGAACCGGAAGAGTTGCTGGATGCGCTGCCTGAGTTGGCCAACATTGCGCAACTTGATGCGGTGAAAATCGGCAACATGTTCAGCGACGACATCCGTCCTCAGCACTGGAACATCATGGCCAAGGCGTGTTCACAAGCCTTTGAGGACGGTTGCAGAGGCGTCGTTATCGCGCACGGCACCGATACGCTCCACGTCACGTCCGCCGCACTGAGTTTTGCTTTCGCAGGAAAAGGACACCGTACCTCCGGCCCCATCGCCATGGTGGGCTCACAGCGATCAAGTGACCGTGGCTCTTCGGATGCTTCTGAGAATTTGCTCGCCGCCGTCCAATGGGCGGCTCACGGGCCAGCGCCGACGGGCAACGACGGCGACAACGTCGTGGTCGTCATGCACGACACCTCAAGCGACGGCGTGATGGCCATCCATTCCGGTCTGGGTGTTCGTAAGATGCATTCCTCTCGTCGTGACGCCTTTAGGTCGGTCAACGCTCAACCGCTGGCACGACTCACCCTCACGCCAACAGGCTTTGAAACAGCGCTCTTGCCTTGGTACGATGTCGCCTTGAAGGACGGTTCAAACCGCCCTGTGAGCCATCAGCCGTCCGGTTTTGAAACCGGCCAACGGATAGCACAATTCATCGCTGGTCCATGGCTTCACGCTGAGCACATCGAAGCGGTCGTGAACACGGGCGTGCAAGGCGTGATCGTTCACGGAACCGGTTTGGGTCACCTTCCCATTGACGACCCACAAAACGACGCCCCCGAAAATCAACACCTTTGGCGCTGCCTTGTGCGATGTGTGAATCGAGAACTTCCGGTGGTGATTGTCAACCAATGCATTCACGGCCCTGTTGACATGAACGTCTATTCCAAGGGACGCAACCAACAGTCCATGGGCATGCTCGGACACGGCATCAATTCAACCCCCGAGGCGACCGTGGCCAAGTTGCACTGGGTGCTCTCCCAGAACATGGATGTGGCACAGGCCATGCAAGCGAACCTTTGTGGAGAACACCGCGAAGTTCTCCTGGAATAGGCGTTTGAATCAAGAACCGAGAAGGAGTGGAGGAATCGTGGAAGGAAACGCTGGCCATCGCCTTGAAGACCTTCGCTCCAAGCGGGAAACGGCCCGTATGGGAGGCGGTCTTAAGCGACAAGAAGCCATCCGTTCCAGCGGACGAGGTACGGCTCGAGACCGTATCGGGATGTTGCTTGATGAGGACTCGTTCCTTGAACTGGACACCTTCGTGACCCACCGAACCGATGACCACAACATGTTTCTCCACCAGACCCTCGGCGACGGTGTCGTGGCCGGCCAAGGCACCATCGAGGGGCGGCGTGTCTACTGCTTTGCCCAAGACTTCAGCGTCCACGGCGGAAGCATGGGCGAAATGCACGCACTGAAAATCGCCAAGGTTGTCGAAATGGCGGAACGAGCCAAGGCTCCCCTGATTTGCATGTGGGACGGTGGAGGTCAGCGCGCCCAAGACGGGGTGAACGCCCTTGCCGGAACGGGAGAAATGCTCGACCGCTTGGTGCAGTGCAG
>JAYQAK010000115.1:0-4688 GCA_038136695.1 Candidatus Poseidonia sp. | reverse complement strand
GACATGTTGTCCGTGTTCATCACGCCGTGCACGAAACCGACCCGCATCCAATGAGCGATCATGGTCGCCGTGGATTCAGCCACCTCGGTGAGCCACGCCACAAGGCCGTCGTCGGTGCTGGCATCGTGGTGCGGGAAGTGGTGGCGAACGGTGTGGTCGACCAGCGTACGAAGCGTTTCGTGATGGCCGTCGGAGACATGGATTTGGAAGCTGCCGAAACGGATGAAACTCGGTGCGACCCGGCAGACAACGGCTCCTGGCTCGGGCGCTGGATTGCCGTTGTAGAGGATGTCTCGTACGACCGCTTCGCCCGTGGTCACGAGCGACAGGGCACGGGTGGTGGGCACACCGAGGTGATGCATCGCCTCGCTGCAGAGGAATTCTCGAATCGAGGAGCGCAACACGGCTTTGCCATCGGCGGTGCGCGAATAGGGCGTGAGACCGGCGCCTTTGAGTTGCAATTCGAGGAAACCGCCTTCCGTTTCGACCTCTCCCAGCGTGATGGCTCGCCCGTCGCCCAACTGACCGGCCCAGTTGCCGAACTGATGGCCGCCATACCGCTGGGCGTAGGGCTGCATGCCGGGGGTAGGCGCACCGCCGCCGAGCACCACCCCTGCCTCTTCGGACCGTTCAAGGCCCAACATTTCGGCCATTTCGGTGGACCACAGGGCGAGATGAGGTTCGGGTGCAGGCGTGGGCGTGACCTTCGACCAGCATTTGCCAGGAACTTGCCGCGGTCGGCCACCCTCAACGTCGTCGCCAGGGGTCTCGCCCAAGAAGCGGGCGTGCCACGACAGGGTCGAGAGCGAAGCGTTGGTCACAATCACCGCCAGTCGGGCGACCTATTCAACTTCATGGGCCTTGTTCGCCCTGCCACTTGGTCCACTCGTCCTTCTTCTGTGCCCGGTGGTAATGCACACCGCTGCCTTCAGGGTATTCGAGCCACTCGTACCCGTCGTTGGGGTTGATGCGACCGTTGACTTCCTGAGGCGGAGCGACCTCGCTGAACACGTCTTCGCTTCCGTCTTCAGCCATGGCGAGTTTCTCTTGAAGCAACTCGGTTCGCTCGGCGGCATCCACCGTAGCCACCAGTCCAAAGTAGGCATCGTTGTGAGCGATGTGAACGAGGTCTTCGTGGCTGCTGGCCAACAGGTCCTTGATGAGCACGTTGATTTTCTCACGCGTCTCAGCTTTGATCTCGTTGTTGGTGAAGCGAGCCGTCAGGTCGGCCTTGAGCCCTCGCAACTCCTCCGCCAGCGTTTCAGGTTCCTGGAAGTAGGCTTGCACGAGCGATTGCAAATAGGTCAGTTCGTTTTCCTCTTCTTTGGTCAGTTTCGAGTTGTTGCGGAAGACTTGCACCCATCGGAACGCCTCTGGGAGAACGGCGGTGGCTGCGTTGGTCTGCAAGAGGGTCAACAACGCCAACATGATGGCACCCAACCCTACGGCTTGACCCAAATCACTCGACAGAAAACCCTCTTCGCTGGCCACGTTTTCGTCCTCGTTCTGTACGGTGACTGCACATCCAAGTGAATCCACTTCGGTGCCCAATGGCGTACCGGGGCACTCGTCGTCCTCGTCGAGCACACCGTCCCCATCAGCGTCGAGAATCTCCTCTTCTTGCTCGAACATGTTGGCGATGCCGTCACCGTCGTCGTCAGCGCATCCGAAGAAGCCGCTGGCCGTGGAGTTCCCGTTCACCTGCGGGCAATAGTCAGCCAACACAGCACCCGTGAGGTACTGGCCGATGCCCGAACTCGCTCGAGAATCGTTCCAGGAGCCGTTGCCCCAGTTGTCACCGTAACCATCGCCGTCAAGGTCGGACCATTGGCTCGCGACGTTCGGGAAGGCATCGGGATTGATGCCCGAGGTGTTGTCACCGTAGCCGTCACCGTCGGCGTCCACCCACTGTGTCAAGTCAGCCGGAAAGGCGTCTTGGATGTCGGGAATTTGGTCACCATCGCTGTCGAGGAAGTTGTTGAGCAAGGGGTAGGGGTCGCTGTTGTCGCCGATGCCGTCGCCATCGGAATCCATCGTTTCGCTCGGGTCGTTGGGGAAGGCATCAGCGTTGTCGCCCACGCCGTCGTTGTCCGTGTCCATCGTTTCATTGGCGTCAAAGGGGAAGGCGTCGCTGTTGTCGCCGACCCCGTCCCCGTCGCTGTCGAGGTACTCGAAGGCGTTGTTGGGAAACATGTCGACGTTGTCGCCGTACCCGTCGTTGTCCGTGTCCATCGTTTCGTTGGCGTCGTACGGGAAGGCGTCGCCGTTGTCACCGACCCCATCGCCGTCACTGTCCATCCATTCGCTGGTGTCGTTGGGGAAGGCGTCGCTGTTGTCGCCCACGCCGTCAAAGTCGGTGTCCTGCCACTCGTACGGGTTGTTGGGGAAGGCGTCGTTCTCGTCGCTGTAACCGTCGCCGTCGGCGTCCGGGCATCCGTTTTGGTCGATGGTTGAGTCACCGGCAACATTGGGGCAGCCGTCGTCCACGTTGAGCACACCGTCCATGTCGACGTCGTCTGGAGAAATGAACAGGAAGCTCACGCCCAGCGGGTGCTCGGTGCCGTCCTCGCCCCACAGGCTCAGGTTCACCGTTTCGGCCACGCTGCCGGCGGGGGGTGTGGTCACCACGATGGTCGTGTCGTTGACCACGGTGCCCGTCACCATGCCGTAGGCGCCAAAGTCAACGGTGATCTCCTGCTTGAGGTACATGCCGCTGGATTTGTTGGCGTACTTGAGCCGTTGATTGCTGGAGTCGTAGTACGCAATGTGAATCATGTTGTTCTCGTCGACGAAGATGTCGTTTTCCAAACCGACATCACCGCCGGTGTCCACCGCCGTAAAGCTCCACGGATTCCCAGAATCGGGGTCCAGCATGCCGTACGCCACGTCATCGGAACCGGAATCGTACATGGAGGCGTGGATGTTGCCAAGCGCATCCGTTTGCATGCGGAAACCGTTGTACCCGCCGGAGAAGGCCGTGTTGCTCCATGCTGAAGCGGACAGACCCGTGGCGTGTTTGTATTGGCCACCGCCTGCATTGGTTCGGTAGAGAATCTGGAGGTTGTTGTCGTGGTCCACGACCATGTCGCTGTAGTAACCCACATCGTTGCCGTTGTCAACGGTGAAGCGTTGCCACGTCCCGCTGATGTTGGAGCCGATCATGAGGTCCCTGTTGCTGTGGTGCCGGTAGGCCACGTGAACGTGGCCGTTTTGGTCAATGGCGATGGTGGTATCGCACCCGACGTAGGTGGTTGTGGTGTCAATTGCTTGGGTAACCCAGTTTGAGCCATCGTGGTACTTGAGCATGGCACCGTTGCAGATGTAGCCGGCCATGGCGTACGAGATATGGGGACGGTCGTGAGCATCCAACACGATGCGAATCTGATTGTTGTAGACGTTGCTTTGCAGGGATTGTGTTGTCCATTCAGTGCCATTGTAGACTCCGTAGTAGAGGTAGCCCGTCGTGCCGTCTTGCTTGAGGTAAAAGGCAATGTGGAGGTTGTCGTTGCTGTCAATGGTCATGTCCGTTTCCCGGCATCCGTAGCAATCCATGATCTTGGTGTGGCTCCACGTCGTGCTTCCGACCGTCAGTTTGGAATGCCACAATTCGTCGTCGCTCCAAATGACGTGAACGATGTGAATCGTTCCGTTTGAATCAACGACCACGCTGGGCGAGTAGCCTGCGCCCGTGACGTAATTGATGGTGTTCGTGGTCCACGTGTAGGGCTGACCGTCGTTGGTGACGTTCTTGAACGCCATGTCGAGGAACCCCGAGCCGGTGATGGTGATGGCCTCGCCCCCGGTGGTCCAGCCGTTAGCGGGCGACACCGTGGCGGAGGCGCCGTGGGAGGTGGGATTGACCGAGACCCCCTCTTCCATCGGCGGGGGTGCTTGAAGCGGTGCCAAGAGTGCGACCATCAGCAACGACACAACCAACCAAAGTCGCATACCCCACCGAATCGCTTGAGGGGAATAAGGATGTTGTATCAGAGGTGAAAGTCGGAGTTACAGTGTTGTAACTCATGCCTTATCGGCTGCCAGCCCCAACCACGAGCCGAAGTGGCCGTCATGGTGGAAGAATGTGACCCTACGTATGCACGTGTGGACGATGTCCTCGAATTGATCACCAAATCCAAGGCGTTGCACATTCTGCTGGTGCTCGACCGTGCCAAGGATTCTCTGCGGTTTTCTGACATCAAAGCAGGCGTGGAGGCATCGGCCACGACCGTTTCTCGTCGCTTGAAAGAACTGGAGGACAACGGGTTGGTGATGCGGGATGAAGCGGCCGAACTGAACACAACATCGGCCTATCAACTCACGCCTCACGGCCAACGCCTCAGCCCGGTGATGCAGTCGTTGTTCGATTGGGCTTCAACCTGGCCAGCCAACTGAAACCGTCGCCTTCACACCGTGGCTGGGCCCTGAAGGAAAAAGGCCACCCACAACAAACCAAGGAGTACGCCACACACTTGGAAGATACGCTTTCCAGCCGAGCCTTCTGTGAACAGGTGGTTGAGACGGGCGCCAGCCACGGTCCACAGGATCATGGCGCTCAAGCACATCGTGAGGGTGATGGCGATGATGGTGAAAATCCCCAACAGACCACCCCCCATGGGCTCGATGAATTGACTCATCAGGATGATGACGAAGGCCCATTCTTTGCCGTTGACAAATTGCATGCCGATGCC
>JAYQAK010000114.1:0-4713 GCA_038136695.1 Candidatus Poseidonia sp. | reverse complement strand
CGGTACCACCAGTAGCCGTCCTCGTCTTCGAACCATTCAACACCGTCTTCGTCGATGGAATAGTTGCCGTCATACTCCTCCTCCTCCTCGGGTTCAGGTTCTTCTTGAACGGCGTTGGGGTCGGCCATGCCCGATTCTTCAGCGATACGACGCTTGGCGTCGTCCACGTCGCTCTCAGCTCCACCGAACACACGGTTCGTGGTTCGGATTTCGGCTTGGTGGTCACCTTGACGAATGGCGTTGTCCGATTCTTGGTAGAACTCTTCGGTCATGCGCTCACGGAATTCATCAAATTCATCCCGTCCAAAACTACCGGTGAACTCGTCGCCTTTGGCTCGCATCAAGTCGTCCAAATTGACCCGCTTTTCTCGCTTGAGTTCGGGGGCGTCAGGAATATCACCGGCGTAGAACGCGTCTTCTTCGCTGCCAAGTTTGCTGAACACTCGACCTTCGGGATCGGCTTCTTCGATGGCCTCGATGACGAGGTCGTGCTCCTCCTCATCGATGGTTTCCTCCTCGTAAGCATCGCCCGCGGCGTCCACCAAGGCTTCGAGTTGGGTGGCGAGTTCGTCCTCGTCGTCCTCGAATTGGTCGACCGCTTTGTCCACTTGCTTGAGCAAGCGCTCGTAGGGCGTTCCCGTGATGGCACCCATGAAGCGGCCAAAGCCACCTTTCTTCTTCGCCATGAAGAGGCGTTGACTCCACTCTTCTTCAAAGATTGTCCTCCGCGGGTCTTTTGAGGTTCGGGACAATCCAAGGGCATGGTGGAGGCGTGGCTGGTCGACTTGATGACCACCTACAACCGCGATTCCCACGCCCAGCGCAACGGTTACTTGACCCAACTTCACTTGCCAGGTGAGGTGTTCCAGTCCCTGGTCTGGTGGGCGCTGCAAGCCTTGCCCGACGAGATCCTCGTGGGCATGGACGTGGACCCGGACCGACCTCATCGTCCGGAAATCCAGGCCTATTTCGAGGGCGACGAGGTTCACACCAACCTGTTCCAAGGACAGGGGCACGTGGTGAAGGAGGCGCACATCGTGAATCGAGGCGACTCCTATTCGGTTCACCACCTGCCCGAAGACTGGACCGACGACATGTTCTCGGCCAATCGTGGGTCGCGAGCGGGTCGGTTCACGCACTGGCTCCATACGCACCCGAATGCTCCAGCCATCCCCAGCGGAGCCGACGCCGATGCCGCTCAGGAAACGGCCGGCATTGACATGATTCTCGGCCTGCGATTCTCTCCCGAAGGCCCACTGCCCTGGTTTGATGACGTGGAAGGGACGCGACGTTCCTTGGCCGCCAACCAAGAGGCAAAACCTCGCAAGAAATCCTTCTTCGCTCGCCACGCCCTTCCCGTCCTCGGACGAGCTCCAACCGGTCACTCCATCCATGACATCCAACTCATTGGCTTCCACAAATCGGGCGTGGGCGTCAACATCGTGTTCGTGGACGACGAAGGGTTCCCATACGGCTGGGACAGCGCCACAGCGCAACTGGTTGCTTAAGCGAGCAGCAGGGCTTCGTGCAACTGCTCGAGCCGGTCGGGGTTCACACCAAGGTCGCTTTGCCCTAAACGGGATGCGGAGTACAAGGTGATCGCCGTGTCGTCGCCTTGGGGCGTGAACTGAACCACCACATCATCGGGGAATCGCCAGAACGGCGTGATGGCAACCCGATGGGAAAACCGCTCTCCGTTCTCGTCCACCGTTTCATGCACCGTGCGCAAGCCCTCGTCATCCGACCACGCCTCCCACATCGCCCACACCTCGCTGACGTTGGCCTCAATGACCGTGGTCAAACCGCTGTCCATGCGCACGGAGGTTGACGACGAGAGAAAGGCGCAATTCTGCGTGCTGTCAGCGCACGCTGGCATGCGTTGATGGTCGGGCGTTGGCGCACCCACCAGGATCCAGCCCTGAACGAGCAGCCACGGTGATGCCAGCAGCATCACGACGAGCAGCGGCTTGCGCCACCGTGGCGATGAATCTGCCAACTCACTTCACCTCGAGGGGAAGACCGAGTTCGGACCAACCGCGATGACGGTAGTACGCCGCCATGCACGCCGCTTCGTCGTCGTCGTCCACAAAGGAGACCATGCCGGCTGCCACACCGCTGGGAATCGGTTCCTTGCGAAGTCGCCATGACAAGAGGTCCTCTTGAGCAGCGGACTTGCCTTGGCGCTGCCAATGCTCCACGTTCCACTGCCGTGCTTGGTCCCACTGCATCCGAGCACGGGCCATCAAGTCGTCCCACGTGCAGTCCTCGCCGGTCGAGGCTTTCCACGCCTCCAGCATCACCGAATCGGGCGTGGCGCCCTTGGCAAAGGCACAGAGGATCATCGAGTCTCGAATCACGATGCTGTGTTGACTCTCGATGAGTTCCTCCATCAAATCAACGGCCGAACGGTCGGGAAGTCCGGTGGGTTCTTTGTAACCCGCACGCATGTGCGACGCTCCCACGTTGGCCGTCATGTAGGCCATGGCGTTGCCCCGCTTTCCACGTGGGTCCCAAGCTGGCAAATCCAGGCCCTTGCAGTGCGCCGTGAGATGGGTGGTGGGATGGCCGGTCACCGCTTCGATGTGTTCGCTGGCTGCCACGGCACCGGCGGTCAAGGTGCCGAACAGCGAGCCGTCACCGGGCGTGGCGTGGGCGAGCAAATGGAGGGCGAGTGGAGGCAATTCCGGAATGCCGAAGGCCCACGGAACGACATCGCCTTCGCCGAAAGAGCCGAAGGCAAAGGGAGCGTGGAAGTGGTCGGCCCAGCCTTCGGGAAGCCAGCCGCGTTGGGCCACTTCGCACATCAGTGAAAGGGCCGCACCGCCCGAAATGGTGTCGATACCAAGGCGGTTGCACGCATCGTTGCCGTCCATCACGTCAAGGCTCGAGCCGATACCAAGGTTGGAGCCGAGCATGGCGAGGGTCTCGTATTCGGGACGGTCGACACGGTTGACGTGCACCGGTCGGCCCCGCATCTTGACACCGTCCACGACCGGGCGGTCGGCGGCTTCACACGCGATGGGACACGGTGCACAGCATCCCGATTGCTTGGCATCGGGCAGGGACTCGTGCCAGTGTTCCCCCGAGAGTTCATGGGTGGACATGGAGGACACGACGGGCACCGCTGTTGCCCCTGCTTCAACCGCCGCCGGTGTTTGACCGCCCGCACCGCCACCGACCTTGAGGGCGCTCAGATCGGGAATTTGTGCATCGGTAGAGGAATAGTTGGCCGTGGGCATGCGACCGTTTTCTGCCGCATAGAGCGGCCCACGGCTGGTGCCAAAGGCGTAGAACGGATCGCCCGATTTTCGCCGAAGCCCCATCTCGCTTCGCTGTTGCTTGATGGCTTCGGCCAGCGAGAAGTCTTCGGCGTAGCGCATGCCAGCCGCCGCTTCCTTGCTGGCCTTGACGGTCACGGCCTTGAGCCGCTTGAAGCCAAACGCCGCTCCGGTGCCGCCGCGCCCCGCAGAGCGACGTCCTGCGGTGATGGGCGAAGCGATGCGAATGCCGTTCTCCCCAGCAGGACCGATGGACAAGCATTCGCCGAGGTTGTCGAGGGCTTGTTCCACCTCCCATGTCGTCTTCCCCACCAGATCGTCAGCGGGGTGGAGGCTTGCGGAAGCGTCGTTGATTTCGAGGCGGACCCACGTCTCGCTGGCACCGGTGATGAACAGGCCGTCCCAACCCGCTTTGCGCAGGTCGTGACCGATGTTGCCGCCGATGTAGGTATCGATGTACACCTCGGTGAGCGGCGAGCGCGTCACGACCACAGCTCGCCCTGACGAGCCAACTTTGGAGCCCTGATAGGGTCCGGTCATGAAGAGCAGCGGCGTGGTGGGGTGGGAGGCGGTGTCCATGCGCCCGGTGATCGGATGCTGGTTTGCACAGGCGACGTCGTAGTCCGTTGTGTCCCATTCAACGAGCAATTTCGTGGCGAGGGCTTTGCCGCCCATGTGTTGCAGGCACCACGCATGGGGGATGTCCCGAGCCTCGCAGGTTCCAGCGGTCAAATCCACCCACAGCACGCGACCGGGGAAGCCGTCAAAGCGCCACGCGTGGGTCATGATTCTTGGTTGAGGGGGACCACGAAAAAGCCACCGCATGCTCACGCCGTTTCGTACATGGCGTGTTGAGTCGTTGGGTAGAGTCCCGCCGCAACCACCACGGCGAGCACGACCGAGGCCTGAACCATCCAGATGTTTTGGGCCGTAAATTCGTCGAGCATCAAGGAGGTCGCCATCGCGGCTGCTTCAAGCGCTGCGGTCGCAAACTGCACCTTGCCCATGTCGATGGACGGCGATTTCAACCACAGCCAACAGCCGACGACGTTGGTGCCGATGAGGGCTGCACCGATGGTGCGAAGCCAAGCGGTGTTGACCGCCTCGGCCTTCAACAGGTCGCAGAAGACATCGGGAACGAGCAACAAGGTGAGGCCGTAGCCGAGGGAAGCCCAGAGGTTCACCTGCATGGCAAGGGTGCCGATTCGTGCGTTGTCCATGACGGCTGGTTGAAACGGTTCGGTTAAGGGCTTAGCGGCCCCGATTGAACTCAGAGGTCATCTTTTCGCTGCCAACCAACATCGGTTCGCTCGTACACAATGGGCACGCCCGTGGGCACTTCCAAGCCGAGGACTTCCTCTTCGCTCAAGCCGTCCAAGTGCATGATGATGCTGCGCAGCGAGTTACCGTGGGCGGCGACGAAGACGTTCTTGCC
>JAYQAK010000113.1:0-4827 GCA_038136695.1 Candidatus Poseidonia sp. | reverse complement strand
CGGTTTCAAGAAAATGAATTGAGGAGGGGTGAAGAATGCAATTTGATCCATTGAATGACGCTCTTGTCAAAATCTACAACGCCGAACAAGCTGGAAAATTCAACGTTGAGTTGACGCCTGCTTCCAAGTTGCTCGGCAACGTGCTGAACATCATGCAGACCTCCGGCTATGTCGGCGAAATCGAGCGAGTCGAGAACGGCCGCGGCGATGCCTTCGTCGTCGAACTGCGTGGAACAATCAACCGCTGTGGTACGGTCAAGCCTCGCCACAGCGTTCGTCGCCAAGAATACGACAAGTGGGAGAGTCGATACCTTCCCGCTCGAGACTTCGGTCTCCTCATCTTGACGACCAACTCTGGCGTGATGCATCACTACGATGCCAAGGACGCTCGAATTGGCGGCAAACTGCTGGCCTATGTGTACTGAGGTGAAAAACATGGTAAAACTCGACAGAATCGAACACACCGTAACCATCCCTGAGGGTGTCTCTGCCACCATTAGCGAAGATGGCGTCGTGACCATTACCGGGCCGAAAGGTTCCCTCAGCCGCACGTTCCAAAGCAGCTACATCCAGTTGTTCCAAGATGGCGCAGGCCTTGTGGTCCGAGTTGACCTCCCTCGCCGAAAGCAACGAGCGATGGCCGGTACCTGGAACGCCCACCTCAACAACATGGTCAAGGGCGTGAGTGAAGGCTTCACCTACAACCTGAAGGCGTTCTACTCTCACTTCCCGATGACGCTGGCCGTGAACGGCAACACCTTCACCGTCAACAACTACTTCGGAGAACGTGTTCCTCGGACCGCTGAAATCCTGCATAATGTGGATGTCAAGGTGTCCAACAAGGTCGAGATCACCGTTTCCGGCATCGACAAGGAATCGGTCGGTCAAACCGCCGCCAACATTGAGCGCTGCACGACCGTGAAGAAGCGAGACCGCCGAGTCTTCCAGGATGGGATTTACCTGCTGAGCAAGGAGTGATGGACATGGCAGAAGATTACAATTCAATGACCGTTGCGCAACTCAAAGAGTTGCTCAAAGAACAAGACTTGCCCGTTTCAGGGAAGAAGTCCGACCTTATCGCTCGTCTCCAAGAGGCGGCCGGTGGCAACGACGAACCTGTTGTCGAAGACGAAGCTCCCGTGGAGGCTGAGGTCGACGACGACGGCGACAGTTGGGACGACGAAGACTGGGACGATGACGGCGAGGACATCTACATGGTGAAGCAAAAGCCCGTTCTCGACGAGGAAATGAAACAAGCCCTTGCCCTACGTTCTGCTCAGAAGAAGAAGACGCCTTCCTTCCGCCGAACCGAATGGTTCCGCTACAAGCGATTGTCTCGCTCAGGATGGCGTGCTCCTCACGGTATGGACAACAAGCAACGACGCAATTTCAAGTACCGAGGATCCCTTGTTCGCATCGGCCACGGAAAGGTGGCTGCTGCTCGATTCCTCCACCCCTCGGGATTCCGAGAAGTGATGGTCCACAACGTGGCGGACCTCGAGGCCATTGACCCCGAGACGGAAGCAGCCCGTGTTGGCGGCACCGTCGGAGGTCGCAAGCGAGAAACCATTTACTCACGAGCCGATGAATTGGGCATTCGTGTGTTGAACCGAAGGAGGGATGTTTGATGCAAATCACCAACCAAAAGCGAATCGCTGCACGCCTGCTTGGCTGCGGTGAGAACCGAGTGTGGATCAACCCACTGTACGTCGATCAAGTGGCTTCGGCCGTCCAAACCGACGACATCCGTGAGTTCATTGACGAAGGCTGGATCAAGGCCAAACCCGTCAAGGGCACCTCCCGCGTTCGTGCCCGTGCCCGTTTGGAACAGAAGCGCAAGGGTCGTCGCAAGGGTCAAGGTACCCGTGCCGGCTCAGCCAACGCTCGTAACCCACGCAAACACCGCTGGATGCGAACGATTCGAAGCCAACGCCGCGTGCTCAAGGAACTTCGAGAAGACGAAACCATCGAACCCTCGCAGTACCGTCGCTACTACCTCAAGGCCAAGGGTGGCTCATACCGTTCCATCGCTCACATGCGCTCTCAGATGGCGCTTGAAGGCGTGACGTTCAAGGGAGGCGATGAATGATGGCAGGGAACAACCGACGCTCCATCTTCCGACGACGCAAGGCTGGCTTGACGGATTACCGCCGTCGCCTCAAGTTGCTTCGAGGCCAAATGCCTCGTGCCGTTGTTCGTGTCTCGAACACCCGTACCACGTGCCAACTCGTGTCCTGGGCTGCAGATTGCGACCTCGTCTCCATCAACATGACCGGCTCGGACTTGGTCAAGAAGCACGGATGGCCTGAGGGTCGCTCGTTGAAGTCGGTCCCGGCTTCGTACCTGGTCGGCTACGCCATGGGCAAAGCTGCCGTGGCCTCCGGTGCCAGCGAAGCCGTGCTTGACATTGGCTTGGCTGCCAACACCCGTGGTGGCCGAGTGTATGCTGCACTCAAAGGCATGTGTGACGCAGGCCTTGACATTCCACACAGCGAAGATGTCTACCCCGATGAGGACCGATTGACCGGCGCTCACATCGACGACAAGCTCGCCAAAGAAATTGAATCCGCAAAGAAAAGCATTGAGGGGGCCTATTGATGAGTGAAGAAGACGTTCCAACCATGGCGCCGGGCTTGCTTCAAGCCTACGCTCCAGAAGAAGCCGATGAAATGCCCGATCCTCGTCGTCGACGACGAAATCAGGACGACCCCATTGCCAACCTGCGAAAGTGGGAGCCTCGCACCCGTTTGGGTGCTGCTGTGATGGCGGGCAAGATCATCACCTACGAGGCTGCGCTCGCCTCCGGCCTTCCCATTCGCGAAGTTGAAATCGTGGATGCCTTGATTCCAAACCTCGAAGACGAAGTGATTTCGGTCAACATGGTTCAGCGAATGACCGACAGCGGTCGCCGTGTTCGATTCAATGTCATGGCTTGCGTCGGCAACCGGGACGGCTACGTCGGCTTGGGCATGGCCAAGGCCAAGGAAGTCGCCACCGCCATTCGCAAGGCCATCACCGCTGCAAAACTGAACCTCATCTCTGTTCAGCGAGGCAACGGTTCTTGGGAGTCCTCTCCCGGTCCAGGTAACACGGTCCCCTTCAAGGTGAACGGCCGTGCCGCCTCCACTCGCGTGACACTGATGCCGGCCGCCCAAGGCAAAGGCTTGGTCATTGGTGAAACCGGAAAGCGTGTGCTTGAACTCGCAGGTATTGAGGATGTGCTGTCTCGAACCAAGGGACAAACCCGCACAACCATCAATTACGCCGGTGCAACCTTCAACGCATTGAAGAACATCAACACGACGCGAGTGACCAACGCACAGCGTGAAACACTTCACATTCACAGCGGGAGGAAGCTGGCATGAGTTACATTGTTGTTCGAGTTCGAAGCGACGTCAAAGTTGAGCGGTCCATTCGTGAGACCATGGGTCACATGAACCTGACCCGTGTCAATCACGCCGTGATCATCACCGACAACCCGCAACACCGCGGCATGCTTCAGAAGGCCAAGGACTACATCACGTGGGGTGAGGCCGACGCTGGAATGGTTGAGCGTATGCTCACCGAGCGCGGCCGAATGTCCGGTGACCACCCCTTGACCGACGACATCGTTGCCGAGCACACCGATTACAAGAACATCGGTGAGTTCGCCAAGGCCATCGCAGCCGGCGATGCACAAGTGAAAGACATTCCAGGGCTGAAGCGGGTGTTCCGCCTTCACCCACCCCGAGGAACCAAGGGCTGGGGCGGCATCAAGCGAAGTTTCGTTGTTGGTGGCGCTCTCGGTGCACGTGGTGACGCCATTGGCGAACTCGTTGAACGCATGATTTGAGGTGATGAAGATGGGTACGAAAGCAAACAAGCACCGTGGACGAAACCGTTACCACGGTCGTGGAAAGAAAGCTGGCCGTGGTGCCGGTAAGCGTGGTGGCCGTGGTAACGCGGGAATGAACAAGCACCGCGTCATGACCCGCATCAAGTACATGCCCAAACATTGGGGCATGCACGGATTCAACCGCCATCCCTCGCTTCGCACCGTGCACGTCACGGCAAACGTTGGCCAACTTGACGAACTCGCCAACGGCGAGACAACGGTCGATTTGACCTCGATGGGCATTGACAAACTCCTCGGCAGCGGTCAAATCCGCTCCGGCCTCACCGTCATCGTTGAGGAAGCGAGTGCTCGAGCCGTTGAGAAGGTCGAAGCCGCCGGTGGCTCGGTTGAGTCCGGTGACGACGACGAATGGGGCGAATTCGAAGAAGAGTGAACCGTTGAAAGGGGAGATCAACCATGAAGCACAAGCCAATTCCATGGGCCATTGCCTTGACCGGTTTCCTCTATTATGCGTTGCTGATTTACTGGCAGTCGGATGAACTCAACAGCACCGGTCAAGCACGCGATGCAGCCGTCTTTGGTTTGATTTTCTCCGTTGCCTACCTTGCTTACTGTATGCTTTGTTTCCAGCGGGACCTTCCCCCTGGACTCAAGGACATGCCGTTCGTCGGCCGCTATGGCAAACTCACCGGTTGGTTGGCCTTTGCCTCGATTGCCGTTTACTACGTGCGCCCAGGCGCTTGGGGCGGCTACGACGAAGGTGTCGGCTTCTTCTTGGTCGGCATTCTTTTGCTTGGCTTTGGTGCGGCTGCCATCTTGACCTGTTTCATGTGGGGCGGGGACGACAGCAGTCGCCTCTACGCTCTCCGACGCTTCGTGGATGTCTACCCCACCATCACCAAACCAGAGCGCCACGTTCGTTTCAACGAGAAGATGTGGACGACCACCTTTGTGCTCATCATTTACTTCGCCATGACCAACGTGATGCTGTT
>JAYQAK010000112.1:0-4931 GCA_038136695.1 Candidatus Poseidonia sp. | reverse complement strand
GATGAGGAAGCCTGAGTGGAAGCCTTGGCACAGGCAAGGGTGCTCAAACGACGGTCACCGTTCGTGAAAAAATGAGGCGCCACACTTCCGTCCCGTCCACTCCATCATCGCCAGCAAAGTACACGTTGCCTTCGTGAAGATGGATATCGCCGACGTTTCCTCCGCTTGGATGGAGGTCGATGACCTGCCAGGTGGTGCCGTTGATGGCGTTGTGCGCCCACAATTCCTTGCCTGTTGTTCCGTCATCCGCCGAGAAATAAACGGTGCTCTGATGGACGGTGAGGTCGGCAGGTCGACTGTTGCCCGCCCCCGGATTGATATCGGCGACTTCCCAAACGGAATGGTTGGTACTGTCGTAGGCCCACAGTTCGAAGTCCGTTCCATCGGTGGCGTGCATGTAGATTCGCGTACCGATGAAGGCGAAATCGCTCGGGAAACTGGTGGCTGAACCGGGTCGAGGATCGGCCACTTGCCAGGTCGAATTGTTCGTGGTTTCGTAGGCTTGCAACTCAATGCCGCCGCCGCTTCCATCGTTGGCAGCCAAGTAGATGCGCGTTCCTTGCACGACCAAATCCGAAGGGCTTGACCCAAGGATGCCCGGCATGATTTCAATGTCGTAGGCGGTGTTTGAGGTCGTGTTCCACATGCGCAATTCAACCGGTGTTGAATAGTAAAGGTGAGAACCCACCGCGACCAATTCTTGCGGATTCACGCCGTCGTCAACTTTCCAGGTGCTGGTGTTGGCATGCTCGTAGGCCCAGAGGTCGAAGTTCCCGGCGCCATCTCGGGCTGCAAAATACGCCGTGGTACCAAGCAAAGTATAGCCCCCTGCGAAACTCCCCGAAGTTCCTGGATTGATGTCGGAAACGATGCCTGCCGAACCGGTTGATGGGTCGTACACCCACGGCTCGATGCCGTTGGTGGCGTCCGCACCCGTGAACATGAGGAGGGTTCCCACCGAGCGAAGGCTTGAGGCGAACCCGGAATAAATGGACGTGAGGGTGTCGTTGGCATCCAGCGACCACACTCCGCTCGGGCTGGTGGTGGTGAAGTACAAGGTTGAATTCAACGTCACAAAGTCCGTCGGGGCACTGCTACCTGAGCCTGCATTGACGTCCTGCACTTGGTCCACTGCAAACGTCGTGCAAATCAGTGAGGTCATCAGAACCTCTCCCGATTCAAGCACGCCGTTTTGCGCAATGCCGTTGCCCGAACCATCGTCCAAGCCTTGCTTGAGCAATTGGCCGGTACCGTTGCAACCAAGGTAGGAGGGTGCAACCGAAAGACTGGCCACCATCATGGTCGTCGTTGAACTTCCGTTGGCCCCATCCGCACCGTCTGCTCCTGTCTGTCCGTTGCAGACATAAACGACGGCGTCAACTTCAGTCGGGCTGAGGAATCCATTACGGTCGTCGTCAATGCCCGTCTCAACTCGGGTTCCACCGTTGGCACAATTGGAACCGCTTGGCTCAGCGCTCGAAACGATGAGCGACGTCAATCCGTTTTCGCCATCGGCCCCGTCTTGGCCCGCTGCTCCGTCAGCTCCGTCTTGACCGTCGGTGCCGTTGACGCCGTCTTGGCCATCGGCTCCGTCTTGACCGTCGGTGCCGTTGACGCCGTCTTGGCCATCGGCGCCGTCTTGGCCAGACGTGCCTTGAGGGCCGGTGAGGCTGATGCTGCTCCACGTGTTGTTCTGGCAGACCTTGAACCCTGCTTCATCGGCGATGAAGAAGATTTGATTTTGGATTGATGCGTCGCATGGAGGCAGGTCTCCTGCGTTGAGAACAAGCGCAAAGCTCGAGCCTGCCGTTCCGTTCGCTCCTTGTTCTCCAGCATCGCCTTGTGGGCCCTGAGGTCCTTCTGCAAACAAGGTCGAGTACATCGAGAGCGGGAACAGAATCAGCATGCACACCACCAAGACGGTCTGCGTTTTGTCCGCCAGCAACGAGGTGAAAACGCCCTTTGAAGCCGTGGATGGAGAAGAGGTGGCGATTTGGTCGCCACTGGAAACGGCCTGTGGCAAACCAACGTCTTTCGGCGTTTCTTCAATGGCTTGCTCAATTCGATATTGATCAATTTGGGCCTGGGTCCATCCTTGCCCGAGCAGTTGCTCATCGCTCCACATGTGCCTCCTTCGGGAAGCGGCACTTAGAGGATTTTTGGTACATCGATTTGACAAAGGAGAGAATCCTTTGCGGGCTCCACCTTTCGAAAATCCGTGAGTTCTCGCTGTGTACACGCTTGACGGAGTCGCTGCCGGCGCAAGCATGATACCTTGCCGGATTCAACATCGGTCCATGTCAGCCGCACAAGACTACTACAATCAGGTTCTGGGCATGGGCCATTCGCCAGAAAACGCCCTCGCCTACACCCGTCAGCACTACCCCGATTTCGTGCCCGGTGAAACCGCAGCCATTCCTGCTCCAGCACCAACCCCTCTTTCTCAAGCCCCCGTCCAGGCGCCACAACCGGTGGCCCAAGCACCGATTGCGGCCACGCCAGCCCCATCCATGGCCGGTCCCGCCGCAGCCGTCGCCTCTCCCATGGCAGCGGCACCGAACGCCTACGCCCCGATGCCGGTACCCGTGCCAGCCTCCAGCGGCATCACGCCGATGATGTGGGCCGCGGTGGGTTGTATCGTGGTGGCGCTGCTGCTGTCCATCATGGGGCAGTTCAGTCATTCGTGGATCGTGGATAACGACAACGAGGGAAGCAGTTTCGGCCTCGGCACCGTTCGCGTTGACTGCGGTATGGCGCAGGCCGATGCTCAACTCAACATGACCAAAAAAGAAGCCGTGGACATGTGCAAAGCCATGGCCTATTCGCTGTATGCAGAGGACATGGAGGCCGCGGCTGAGGAAGATATCACGGTCGACGATATCGATGATGTCATCGTCGGCAACATCGAAGACGTGTGCGAAAACACCTACAAACTCGGAGCGGCGTTTGCCATGGGTGACGAAGCGACGATGAAGGAATTGGCCGACAACCGTGATTCTTGCCTCGACATTCCCGCCGCCGGCACGAAGGGAGGCATCATCCTCTGGATTGGCACGCTCGGCGCCCTGCTCGGTGCCGTGATGCTCGGTGCGGGCGTCATGGGACGAAACCTCCCCGCCAATGCCGAACAACACGCCAAGTGGGCGGGCATGGCTGCTGGTGCGTTGATGCTGCTCGCTGTCATCGTGTGGTGGGTGCTTCTGCCCGAGACGGACAGCGACACCAGCGCCGGCATGGGCGTGTGGATGTCCGTGCTCGCTGGTCTCTTGGCCATCGGTGCCGGCGTCATCACCCTGCTCGAAGAAAAGTGAACGGTGCTGTGGCATCGGTGACTTCATGAAGGGTTGAGCCCGCCGAGGGGTTGCTGTCCCCGGGGTTGGCCCCAGGAGAGTGGTGAGCATCATGACAGAAAACGACGCGAAGCGCCCTGATGAAGAGGACGATGACGACGATTGGATGCAATACGCCACCGCCGGTTTTGGGGAGACCGATTATTCGCTGTGGGACGATGTTGAAGCCGTTGAGGAGGCCGACGAAGATCATGCCATCGAAGTGGCCATGCAGTTGGGCACGCACGTCGAGGAAATTCCTCGCGCGCCCTCACCCGCTGGTCACAAGCACCTCGTTCGACAGGGAACGTGCGATGCTTGTTTGGGCCGTGTTGGTGGTAAGCGGATGTACGGTCAGAGTTTCGAGGAAGCCGGTGCCGGTGTGCGTGCCTCGGTGATTGAGCGAGACCAGCACCTTGCGAAGGCACGTGAAGACGAACCGTTGTGCCCGTTCTGCGAGAACCTCTTCGAAGAGGTTGACGTGCTCGCTGACATCATCTACGACGCCATCCAACCCTATGACGTGAGTCGTTTGCAACTGGGTGCTCGGTTCCCAAAAGACCAGATGGAAACCGAGGATGACCTTCGCAAACGCTTCGGCGCAGGCGGGTCTGACGCCCTCAAATCCTCGCTGGTGGAGGTGATTGGAAAGCAACTCAGCGAACGCTTGGACAACGTCACCATCGTGAACGACAAGCCCGATATCCTGGCCCTCATCGACGTGCTCACCCTGACCGTTGAACTCGATGTTCGTGCGGTCTATGTCTACGGGCGCTACCGCAAACTGGAACGAGGCATTCCTCAGACGCGCTGGCCGTGTCGAGCCTGCAAAGGTCGGGGTTGCGAACGGTGCGACCAAACGGGCCTGCAGTACAAACGCAGTGTGCAGGACCTCATCGGCAACCCCATGCTCGAAATTTTCGAAGGCACCGAACACGCCTTCCACGGCATGGGTCGTGAGGACATCGACGTGCGCTGTTTGGGACGGGGTCGTCCGTTTGTGATGGAAATCAAAGAGCCCAAAAAGCGGGCTTTCAACGCTGAAAAGCTCGCCGAGATCATCAACGAAGCCGCCGATGGTTCCGTCCAAGTGTCGTCAATGCGCGCCTCCACGCGTAGCGAAGTGGTTCGCATCAAGGACACGCCCGCTGAGAAATCCTACACCATCCGTTTCACGCTCGAGCCGATGAATGAGGCGGAATATGCGGTGTTGACAGCGCCTGTCGACATGACGAAGGAAGACGTCCAAAACCGGAGCAAGAAACGACGACGGCAACGACGGGGCGACAGAGATGCTGACCGAACCAAGCCGCTGGAAACCACCATCGAGGTGCCGCCCAGCGGACCGAGCGAGGCGGAATTGAAGGCGATGAAAAAGCCGGAATTGGTGGCCCTGGCCGAACAACACGGTTTGGCAAAAACCGGCAAGAAAGACGAACTCATCGCTCGCATCATCGAAGCCCTTCCACCAGCCCCGGCCCAATTTGAGTTGCCCGATGACGAGACCATTCTGAAGGTCATCGAGGGTCTTAACGGCATCAAGTTGGCTCAACGCACGCCCGACCGGGTGGCCCACCGACGCTCCGACCTCATCCGCAAGCG
>JAYQAK010000111.1:0-4955 GCA_038136695.1 Candidatus Poseidonia sp. | reverse complement strand
CGGCAAAGGCGGACGAAGCGGTTTAATATGGGGGGTTTGTGGGCGGCTTGCTGTGGTTCACCATGTCCGACGAAACATCCCTGCTGGTCTCCGCTGAAACCTATGAGGAGAACGCCGTCAACATTGGTACCCAACAGAAAAGTTCGGACATGAGCCGGTTCATCGACCGCGTCCGTGAAGACGGTCTCTACCTGCTGGACATCCCAACCACGGATGCTCGCATTCGCTCCATTGCTGCCCTGCTCAACACCTACGAGAAGGAAGCCATCATGGTGGTCAGTGCCCGTCAATACGGACAACGCCCTGCCCGCCTTTTCGCAGAAGCCATCGGCGCCACCTCCGCCGTTGGACGCTTTATTCCCGGTTCCTTGACCAACCCTGCGCTTCGCTCGTACATCGAACCCGACATCTTGTTCGTCACCGACCCGGCCAACGACCAGCAAGCCCTCCGCGAAGCGGTTGCATCGGGCTTGCCCATCGTCGGTATCGTCGATGCCAACAACCACCTCCGCAACGTCGACATTGCCCTCCCAGCCAACAACAAGGGTCGCCGTTCGCTCGCACTCATCTACTGGCTCTTGGCTCGAGAGGTGCTCAAGGTTCGTGGTGAAACCACCGACGAGGACTGGGCTGCGGCCAACGTCCTCGAAGATTGGGAATCCACCTTCTGAGGATTACACCCGTCCTTCAAGGAAGGTGCTGATCGCTGCTGCCATGGCTTCGTTCGTGTCTTGTTCGTGCATCAAGGTTCGAACCCGTTTGGCTCCCGGCAAGCCTTTGGTGAACGCGATGGCGTGGCGTTGCATCCATTTCCCTTGAAGTCCAACGGTAGCATGCGAGAGTTCGACGTACCGGTCCCAGCACCATTTCCGACTGGCAAAAGACCTGCCCACCTCTGAAAGTGCGTCCCAGTCGTCGTTGGCGACGACCCAAGGCAAGGACTCCATCGCCATCCAACCCAAACCGACTTTGATGTCAGCAAAGACGCTCGGACGACCGATGGCTCCACGCCCAATCATGAGGCCCGAGGCGTTGGTGTGCTTGAGACAAGCAGCTGCCGAAGCCGCGTCGACCACGTCACCGTTGGCCACCACCGGGACGTTCACGGCTTCAACGGCCTCTTTGATGCTGGACCAGTCCGCTTGTCCAGCATAGCGTTGCCGCAGTGTGCGTCCATGGATGCACAGGCGCTGGGCGCCCACCTCTTCGAGTCGAACGCAGAGATCCTTGGCGTTGTTCGCTCCCTTGCCGGTGCCCAACCGCATTTTGGCCGTCACCGGGATGTCGATTCGGTTGACGATGGTTTCCACCATGCTGACCAATCGGTCGGGTTCCCCCATCAAGGCAGCTCCGGCACAAATGTTGGTAACTTTTGGAGCCGGACACCCGAAGTTCAAATCGATAATATCGGCACTGGGGGCCAGCATTTCTGCAGCCGTGGCCATGTCGCCGGGGTCGCCACCAAAGATTTGGGGGATGAACGGCACCTCGGTTTCGTGGGTTTCCATGCGTCTCCACGACGTCGCGGCTTCACGCGTCAATGCGGTGGAGTTGGTGAATTCCGTGATGGTGAAATCAGCACCGCATTCCTTGGCCAACAATCGATACGGCAGGTCGGTGACCCCCGACATCGGCGCCAGGTACAACGGGCGCTCCTCGCCTTCCCATGTCCCACGTTTGGCCCCGATGAATGCCGACACGTTGCTCCCTCCATCATGGATGATGCTCAGCAAGGGCCTCGTCCAACAAGCCAGCCACACGCACCATGCGGCGCAGCACGCGGTCAAGTCGGTCCTGAACGTGGCGCTGAACGATGGAGGGCGTTGAACCTGCCATTCGGTAGCCCATGGGCAATCGGCCTCCAAGCAGGTTGAGCAGCAGCATCTGTTCCCGCGCTTCAACGTCGGCGAGGTGCTGTTCAACCGCTTCAACCGAGAGCGCTCCCGCAGTCAACGATTTGAGAAGCGCTCCTTGTTGCTTTTCGTTCAACAGCCGCTGAAACCCGCCTTTCTTCAGCATCCAGTCTTCACCTCTTCGCTGGTATTGGGTGGTCATGGCAGTCCACAGGGCGCTGTTTAAACGGTCGGTTCTCGGTACTCGCTCGACCATTCCGGAGGCTCGAAAGCGGTCGAGAATACGTCCCACACGGGCTTTCTGTCCATCGTGGAGTTCAGCGGCCTCGTCCAAGGACAGCGGGAGGTCACGCGACAACAAGGTCGCAAACAGCGACACCGATAACGAATCTTCGGCCAACTCTTGGCCTGGACGTTCACCGAGCAAGCCAAAATCGTTCATCCAGTGTGAAAAAGCATCGCCCACTGCATCGGTGGGCACGGGTCGGTGGTCGACCAAACCGATGGAAAACGGCGCCGATTCGTCCTGGGGCAGTTCGACGGGAAGCGGTTCACCGGTCCGAGTCCAGCGCTCGTTGAGCATTGCCATTCGCTGGTTGAGGATGAGGTTGCTGTGCTGTTGAAGATGAGCCACGGCGTTTTGGAGCGAACCACCGCGCAGGTAGTATTTCCTCCATCCTTTTCCTTCGTTGGTTGTCCCGATGAGGCCCGTTTCCACCAACCGTCCGAGGTGGTGGTTGAGCGCAGCTGGCATTTGTGCGAGTTCGTCGGCCAGCATCTGTGCGTCCCAGGCTTGGCCGGGTGCACCGAAGAGATGGTCGCGCAGCAAGCGGTGGACCACCCCTGCACGTCCGAGGTCGGCCGTGGCGTCGCCTCGTTTGCGAACCAACGACAAGGTGTCGATCATCCATTCAATCAGGGCGTCAACATCCCTGTCCACCGAGGGAAGCGGGTGTTCCACCAAGCGGACTGCGAACATGGCGAACAGCCGTTGGCGAGAGGCTTTGAACCCTGTGCATTAATTCCTGTCTGAATGACGAATTTTGAGAGAGTGAGGCGATAACCGTCACGATGCTCGACGCTCGTCGATGAACTCGTAATCGACGCCCCGTGCGGGACGGGTGTAAATTTCCAAATCGATGTGCGGCATCAATTCAATGCTGCTTTCTCTGAGGATGCCTCGTCGGCGCAACACCTTCACAGCGCTGTGAACCGTGGCACGTGTTCGGCCGAGGCGCCGAGCCAATTCGGCTTGGGAACGGGGGATGCCCTCTCGATCGATGTTTTCCAAAATTTGGCGCTGAACAAGGGACAGGCCGATGGGCAGTTGTTGTGCCATGCGCTCTTCACCCACCACGGTGCTCCGCAACACTTCAACCTGGCTTGGTCCGCCTGCAAAG
Source organism: Candidatus Poseidonia sp. (assembly GCA_038136695.1). Lineage (GTDB taxonomy): Archaea > Thermoplasmatota > Poseidoniia > Poseidoniales > Poseidoniaceae > Poseidonia. The sequence continues at coordinate 1,702 of JAYQAK010000111.1, read as the reverse complement.
TAGCATGTTCGCCCGTTGACGGGAAGGACCGTCACCGCTTGACGGGTTTGAAGGACATCGAGGTGATGGCGCAGGGTGCCGTTGGCGGTGTTCATCACGGTTTGGAGCTCCCGGTAACACAATCCAGGTCGATCTTCGAGTGTTTTGAGGATGCGCCGACGAAGTGGATGTTCCAACGATGCTGTCCGCTTGGTCGAGATGCCACCAAACGCCATGGCCCCCATCGTTCCAGCAACCGTGGCCAACCCTCCGGCCAAACCGGCCACGCCGCTGGCCGCTCCGGCCAAGCCGGCTGCGAGCCAAGGCCGCTGACGGGTCCACTGAGCCAAGAGAGGCATAGCGTGGGCTTGTGCTTCTCCTCCCTTAAACCATCGTCGTTTCGTGCGGGTCTTCTGCAGCTCGAACTTGGAGCGTTCATATACGGTCAAACGACCTTTCCTGTGTATGGACGAATCAACATTTTTTCGGGACACTGCGCTTGAGGAGAACCTGCAAACGGCGCTCGATGAAGGTCATCGCGTCTGGGTGGTGGGGGACGTTCATGGATTCCATCAAACCATGCGGGCTCTCCTCGACAGACTCAACCTTGATGCGCACGATTGGGTGGTGTTTTTGGGCGATTTGATCGACCGCGGACCCAACAGTTTCGGCGTCATTCAAACCGTACGCGAGCATCCCTGCATGACCAGCGTGCTTGGCAATCACGAAGCCATGATGCTGGAACAATTTCACGCTGACCGGCTGGCAACGCACGACATGGACGTTGCACTTTGGTGGAGAAACGGTGGGGCTTCAACCGTGTTTTCCTACGAGCGTGCGTTTGGACTTGATGGCGAAGGATTGGATGAGATGGCCATGAACGAACGCGTGGGCGAGGACCGAGCGTGGTTGGCGACGCTTCCACGTCACATCGTGCTGGAAAAATGGCGTTTGGTTCACGCCGGATACCGACCCGGCCAGTCGCCCGATGCCCAAACCGATGACGACTACCTCTGGATTCGCCGCCCGTTTCACGAGGCCAGTGAACCGGTGGATGCTGAACGCACCGTGATCTTTGGTCACACGCCGACAGCGGCGTTGCCCGGGTTTTCTACCGAAGATTGGGGGAAGGTCTGGTACAGCACCGTTCTTCTCGAGGACGGACGCAGTGCAGCCATTGGGGTGGACACCTGTTTGTTCCACGGGCAAGACGGTGCGCATCACTTGACGGCGTTTGATTTGCAAACAGGTGATGTGGTTCACCAAGAACGGGTCGAACCCTGATCACCGTGACTTGACCGAACCTGCCACGATTTTGAGGTGGGCCACCAGCGGGGAGAGGAGACGCCCGCACGTCTGTCCGTGAGGGCTCAATTCGTAGCTCACCTTGACCGGTGGGCCGTCGTTGACCACTCGCAGCACCAAGCCTTCATCGGTCAGAAAACGGAGTTTGTCCGAGAGTGTTCGACTTGAGATACCGGTGAGCATGTTCTTCATCTCGTTAAATCGGCGCGGGCCGGTGATGTAGAGCGTGGAGAGGATTTCGATGGTCCAACGCGAGCCGAACACATGAAGCGCCTCAACCGCCGCCTCCACTTCCCACGCTGCGTCGTATGCCCCTTGATTGGAGAACTTGGCCAGCCGCTTTCGGATTCGGGTCCCTTCCGTGATGGTTTGGTCAATCCCTTGTTGAACGGCCTCAAAGTCTTCTGCGGGGAGGTTC
>JAYQAK010000110.1:0-4994 GCA_038136695.1 Candidatus Poseidonia sp. | reverse complement strand
TTCTCTCCGGCGGCGGTTCACTGATTGAAGGCTGTGCAGAGCGCATCGCCAAAGAGATCTCCGACATCGGCGACGTCAAGGTTTGGTGCGTGGAAGACCCCATCAACTCGGTTGCTACGGGTGCATTGAAGCTCGCCAGCGAAATGCCCGACGACATGTACACCGCCATCAACTGATTCGGCGTTCCAAACAGGGTGCAAAATACGCCCTCACGGACCGATGACCTGCGGGAAGGTTCAAGTGTGGTAAATCTGCGATGCTGGTCGTATGGCCGTAGAGAGTTCATCACCGAGCGACAGTCGACGGGTAGGAAACTCGTCCAACGATGAGCGTGCTGCGCTCGAGGGTATGCTCAAGGGTTACCCGGTGGAACAACTCGTCGATGAGGTGCTGGTCGCCTGGGACGAATTGGGCCGACGCAACGATGAGCTGGTCGCCGTCAAGCAGCGCCTGCGCGTGGTTGAATTGGACCTCGCTGAACGCCAAGACAACGTGGCTCCTGAAGTCGCTCGACTCGCCGAGGCTGAGCAAACGATGAAGGACAACGATGCAAAAATCATTCACTTGGAACGAATGCTGGAAGACAGCAAGGCAGAACTTGCTGCACAACAATCCTCCCTTTCGCATGAAGAGCGAAGTGCCATGGAAAACGAAGTTGCCCAACTTCGCGACCTCACCACACAACAAGACGAAGTGATCGGTGAGATGGAGGGTCGAATTTCACAAATGGTTGAGGCGTTGGAAAAGGCGGCCGATGCCGGGCTGACCTCGGTAACGGCAGAGGAAGTTCGTTTGCTCAAGCAGCAAGTGGACGAACGTCAACGCCAATTGGACGTTGAAAAGGCTGCTTCGGAAGCGCTCGAGGAAGAGCGACAGCGCTTGCGAGACATCGCCGACCGTTTGCGTGGCCTCCTCGATGCCCGAGACCGTCGCCTCGGTGAGTTGGAAGAACAACTCGAGCGCGTGATGCAAGGACCTCGCTCTGTGTCAGCAGAACACGATTACCTCGTTGAACAAATTGAGGAATTGAAGCGTCGCCTGCTTGAACGAAACCGAGAGTATGAGTCGCTTCGACGACGTGAACGTCGCTTGCACAACGACGTGTTCGAACGCGACGAACGTCTGCAACAGATGACCCTCACCATGACGGATTTGGAAGCCGCCCTTCAGGACCGCACCGCCGAATTGCGAGAGTTGGAGGAGCAACGAAGCTCCATGGAGCACGAACTCCACTCCGCTCGACGCAGTGAACGGACCCGAGAGGTGGTTGGCCGAGTCTTTGCTGACTCGTTATCGCTGGTACGAAGCCACGAAAGTCGTGAGTTAAAGCGAGAATTGTACGCCAACGCCCCCGATGTTGAACGAACGATCAAGGCTCCGTCCACAGAAGACATGGTCAAACTCGCAGAAGGCGACGAGGTTGAACTTGAGAAAGGGGAAACCGTGATCGAGCAGGGAATGGAAGTGGAGGGTGTTCGCCCACCTTCACCCGGAGGCACGGGTGACCCAGCGGTCTTCGACGAAGACGAAAACGAGTGATTCAACCGTTGCAGGCTTGGACCAGTTCGGTCAGCCGTGCACGCAACTCGTCCATTGAAGATGCATCTTCCGTGATGGTTCCCGTGACAATCCAATGGGCTCCAGCACGTACGGCACGTTGCACGTCGGCAGCCGTCCGCAGACCGCCCCCCACGAGAAGGGTCAGACCTTCCACCCCAGCTGCGCTTTGTATCAAGGCCTCATCAACGGGTGAAGAGGCTCCGCTTCCCGCCTCCAAGTACAGGAGCGAGAACCCGTACATCTTGGCGCACAGCGCATAAGCATGGACCAGGTCCGTGTCCCCAGGCTGAATCAGTTCCGCTGCCCCCACTTCGCCCACGCGCCCACCGGGCGCACACACGAGATACCCCGTGGGCAGCGCCTCAACACCAAATTGCTCCAAATACGGCGCCCCCCGTACTTGTTCGCCAACAAGGAATTCACGCTTGGTGGAGTTCATCAGCATCATGAACGTGATGGCGTCAGCAGCAGGCGAAAGCGCATGGGCTCCGCCCGGAAACAACACCACCGGGATGTCCCATCTCGACTCCTCACCGTCCGGGTCTTGACTTGATGCAAACATTCGCAATTCAAACGCTTCTTGAATGGCCAGACAGGTCGCATGAACCACCGTGTCGGGCGTGTCGGTTGAACCACCCACGAAGATCATCTGCGAGCCACACTCAACCGCCAACATGGCTCGTTGAGCAGCGACATCCGGCGATTGTTTAGCTGGGTCGATGAGCGTGATGTGGCGAGCGGTCGACGAAGGCTCGCAGACCTTCTCGAGAACGGTTCGGTCACCGACGTTCATGGCGCTCGGCCTGTGGTCAGCGGGGAAAGGGCATAGGGCTTGCGCCGTTGCAAAAGAAAGGGGAGTGTTCTCAAGGGTTCGTCCTCTCGGGGGGTCATGGGCGAAGGTGGACCGTTTCGGCGATTGCTCACCTACATGCGCCCACACAGAGGCACCGTCAGATTGGCAGCCTTTTGTTCCGTCTTGAACAAGATTTGGGACTTGGCCCCGCCGTTGCTGATCGGTCTTGCCGTTGACGTGGTGGTGCTCAGAGAAGATTCAACCATGGCTTCCTTTGGACTTGTTGACCCGTGGCACCAACTGGTTGCTCTTTCCGTTCTCACCTTCCTCATTTGGGGCCTCGAATCGTTGTTCGAATACTTCTACGGCGTGTTGTGGAGAAACCTTGCACAAACCGTTCAGCACGAGCTGCGCCTGGACACGTTTGACCACGTTCAACAGCAGGGCATGGCGTGGTTTGACGAGCGTCAGAAAGGGGATATTCTCGCCATCCTCAACGACGACATCAACCAGTTGGAACGGTTCTTGGACAAAGGAGCCAACGATTTGTTGCAGGTCAGCACAACCGTCCTCGTCGTTGGCGCTGTCTTCCTTGCCATCTCATGGCAGGTCGCACTCTTCGCCGTCTTGCCCATCCCCATCATCGTCTGGGGGTCCTTCCGCTACCAGCGCAGCCTGGAACCAAGATACGCCAAAGTTCGGGCCGCAGCCGGACAAATGAACGCCTTGCTGGAAAACGACCTCTCGGGCATGTCCACCGTTCAATCCTTCACCGCTGAAGCCAACGAATTGCGCCGTGTTGAGGAGCTCAGCAACGTGTATCGTGAAGCCAATCGGGAGGCAATTCGCCTCTCTGCTGCCTTCACGCCGCTGATCCGCATGGCGATTTTGGTCGGCTTTACCGCTACGCTGCTGTTGGGGGGATGGATGACGTTGGAGGGGGCCATGGCCGTCGGGGCCTATTCCGTGCTCGTGTTCATGACACAGCGGTTGCTTTGGCCGTTGACGCGTCTGGGTGAAACCTTCGATTTGTACCAGCGAGCCATGGCTTCTTCAACGCGAGTGTTGGATGTGCTCGGGTCGCCAACCGATCTTGTGCAAGGCGATGTGGTTCCCAAGCGCACCGACATTGTCGCAAGCGATGTCGTGCTGGAAAACGTGACGTTCCAATACCCGGGTCGTGACCCGTTGTTCAACAACCTGTCCTTGACCTTCAAAGCAGGCACCACAACAGGTGTCGTGGGCTCAACGGGTGCTGGAAAAACGACACTCGTTCGCCTCTTGCTTCGGTTTGCGGAACCAGGCCAGGGCAGTGTACGTTGGTGCGATTCGGCGATTGAGGACTGGGATTTGCATACCCTCCGTTCTTCAATCGCCTTGGTCGACCAGCACATCACCCTGTTCCCGACCACCATTCTGGAAAACATTCGCTACGGAAATCCACAAGCCTCGGATGATGAGGTTCGGCAAGCAGCAGAAGTGGCCGAGGCTGTTGAATTTGTAGAAGCACTACCCGACCGGTGGGACACGCTTGTTGGCGAGGGGGGACATCGCCTCTCTGGTGGACAACGTCAACGCGTTGCCATTGCTCGCGCTGTCCTCAAAGACGCGCCGCTGCTGATTTTGGATGAAGCAACCTCGGCGGTTGACAACGAGACCGAGGCGGCTCTCCAACGCAGCATCCATCGCATCTCACAAAATCGCACCACCGTGGTTATCGCCCACCGACTCTCTACCGTTCGCAACGCCGACCGTATTCTCGTTTTGGAAGACGGGGTCGTGGTTGAAGACGGAGCGCATGAAGCCTTGATTGAGATGGCGGGTGTGTATGCACGTCTATGGGCTGTTCAAACGGGTGAAGTGAAAAACCGTTAAAATCACGCGCGAGAATGTTGCAAAAATACACCCATTTATATACTCACTCAATTGAATCGCCGTTTGAGAACCATGCTAACTGAAAAATTCTCGAAAACAACGAGCCTGCTTTTGATTGCCACACTCACCCTCGCTTTGGCCGGTACGGTCAGCGCCGAGATCGTGAACCCGGCGGAGAAATACGATGGTGAGCCACTGAAGTTGCTGACCTTCTTCTTGTTCTTCGTTGGTTACATCTCCATGGGTGCTGCCTTCGTCTTCTTCATGTCGGAGCGCAACAGCGTGGCGCCCCAATACCGAACGACCATGACCATCTCGGCCTTGATCGTCGGTATCGCCGCCTTCCACTACTACTACATGCGTGGCGTGTACACTGAACTCGGCGATGTTTCGGTCGAGTACCGCTACATGGACTGGATCATCACCGTTCCGTTGATGGCCCTCAAGTTCCCTTCCCTCGTCGGAAAAGATGCCATCACCGATGAGAAGTTCCTCGGAATGGGCTTCACCGGTGTTTGTTTCACTGGCGCCCTCATCATGATCGGGTTCGGCTACCTCGGCGAAGCCGGTGTCCTCGGTGAGGTCATGGGCGCTTCCGCTGGTGGATGGGCTGGACTCATCCTCGGTGGTGTCGGCTGGCTCATGATCATCGTCGCAACCGGTACCCCTTGGTCCTCCGGTAAGGGTGTCGACAACAGCAAGATTGCTCCTGAGCTCCTCTGGAGCGCCAACGCTCTGCGCTGGTTCATCGTGGTCGGCTGGATCA
>JAYQAK010000109.1:0-5060 GCA_038136695.1 Candidatus Poseidonia sp. | reverse complement strand
CCCAAAAAACACTCGCTGATGGGAGCCAAAATTGCCTGAGGTATAACGATTGGGTCGTTCTCAAGCCCATCGGTATCAAACACCGAGAGGTCGACCGACGGCCCAAATCGCTTCAAAATCTGAAATAAATGAAATCAATGGTTTCAGCCGGACGAAGAAGCAAGGCCAAAGACAGCAACATGCCGCACACTGCACCCCATATCACCGGGTGGCGCCTCGCAAGCCACTCTTTGCCCCCACCGAGTTTTCCACTGATACCATGAAGAAGAACGAAGCATGCTACAAGGGCGAACGTGAGGAACTTGATCTCAGGGAGGAACTCGTACATCTCACCCCAATCAAAATGCCCGCCCCAGCCGACAAAGGACTTCATCGAAGGGAAAAGCACCGCCGTGTCTTCAACTCGGAAAATTAACCACGTCAAGAAGACGAGGAACTGCGTGGCGACCCATGCGATCAGAACGCCGATTCGCCCGGACGCCTCAAAAAACCGTTTGACAAACGAGATTTCTTTCCCAAAGCGATGAACGATGAGCAACAGGCCATGGGCAAAGCCCCAAAGCACGAAATTCCACGAGGCCCCATGCCACAAGCCGCCCAGCAACATCGTCATCATCAAGGCGAAAATCATGCGGTTTCGGCCGTTTCTTGAACCCCCGAGTGGAATGTAGAGGTAATCCCGCAGCCACGTCGAAAGCGAGATGTGCCAGCGTCGCCAAAAGTCTTGAGGTGACGTGGCGGCGTAGGGCGTTTTGAAGTTCTCAGGAAGCTCAACGCCAAGAAGGGAAGCCGATCCAATGGCGATGTCGGTGTAAGCAGAAAAATCGCAGTAAATTTGGATGCCAAAGCACAGGGTAGCCCACCAAATCAGACCGATGTTCGCAAGATGTTCACCCTCCACAAACACTTCATTGGCGTGTAGAGCCACGTTGTCGGCGATCACAAGTTTCTTGGCAATGCCGTAGATGATCAAGGTTAAACCGAAACGAATTCGGTAGGATGAGGGAGCCAACGGTTCTCTGATCTGTTCCCGAAAGTGGTCCGCACGAACGATGGGGCCCGCCACCAGTTGGGGAAAGAACGCCGCATAGCAGGCAAAATCCAGAAACGAATCGTAGGGCGGCTGGTCATTTCGGTAAACATCGATGGTGTACGACATGGTTTGGAAGGTGTAGAACGAGATGCCGACCGGGAGCGCTAAACCGAGTGCCTCCACCTCAAGCGCATCGGTGAAACGGAGGGAGGCGAGGTTCCACGTTTCGATAAGGAGGTCAAGATACTTGAACACGCCAAGCAGGGAAAGGTTGGTCAACAAGCTGATGCGTAGCCAGCGTTTCCTGTACCTCGGTTGCTCATGGCCGTGCATGCGTTTTGCCGCCGTCCAATCCACGCAAGTTGAAACCAGCAAGAGCAAAAGATGCCAGCCGGAGGCGAACCAAAAGAAGAGGTAACTCATCACGAGCAGCACCACGATTTGCCGACGACGATGACGAGAGGCTACGGTGAAGGTCAACATCACCACCAAGGGCAGGAACCAAAGGTAGTAGGATGGCGTGACAAAATCCATGTTCAAGCCTCCAGTCGCTCGTTCAGCGCTTCGGCCATCTTTTCGCAATACTTCATTCGGCCTATAGTCCCGAGGTGGTTGCTATCCCGGAACATGTTTTCCTCCCAAGTCTCCCAAAACCAGTTCAAGATCTCAACGCCGTAGGTTGACTCAAAGTAGGCCAGGGTCGTGTTGTGACCGTCGATTTGGCCCGGTTGCAAGTAGGGGTAGACCAGAGGATGGTGGGGTGAAGCCACGAGCAAAACCTCGATGCCCGCTTCGGTCAAGGAACGGATGCTGTATTCCAACGCAAGGTGGTTCAGCGTCCCGCTGGGCAGCGGATTGTACGTCCCACCTTGGACACGTCTCGACATGTTGGCTTCGAACCAATCGTCCACCGTGGACCGATTCCACGTTTCGAATTTGTCAGGCATGAACGTTGGTGTCATGAGGTAGTCCAACCATGCCTCGCTCCCAACCGATGGCATTTGACGGTCATAATACCAAATGCCGAAATCATCGTGGTACTCGCGCAACAGGGTTTCATCGAGAGCCTTGCGAGAATAGGTGGAGGTGAGCATGATCTTCTCTTCGAGGGTTGCGGCCATGAACGCCCGGTCCTGTTCTCGAAGGAGGTCAAATCGTGCTTCATCACCGCTCAATCGCAATGAGAGACTCAGAATCGTAAACCGGAATTGAATGTATTCGTCAAGAGAATCGGACTCGTAAAAATCCCAAAGGGCGTTGGGTCCAAGGTCAAGCACGACCATGTGAGGCTCGGCAGCAATCACCGACGGAATCTGCATCATCTCCGTGTACGGATTCGCCCCAGAGATGGCAAAGTTGTACATCGTATACCCCTCGATTTCAAGTTGGTCGGTGATGCAGGCGCCGTCGGTGGCGTACTGGAGCAACGAGGAACCCAACGTGATGATGGCTTTCGTGTCCTGTTGAGCAACCGTCTCGAGCCCTGGCCCGGTCATGGCGTAGCGGCCGCTGTTCAGGGTGTTGCCTTCGAACAACGCTTTGTTGACCAAATCGGGAGCGACGATACCCGAGGTAACGAGAAATGTGAGAAGGAGAACGCCAATTGAGGACAACAAACCAACGGGTTTTTGCGCACGCAAATCCATGTGATCCCGCCGTTGGTATCAATCGTGGGGTCGCCCAACGGCATGGGCTTTCCAACCGAGTGCTGAAAGAGCTTCCAAATCCAAAACCCGTCGGCCATCGTAGACGATGCTGTGGCGCATGCGTTGCTTCAATGCGCTCCAATCGATGGCCAAGCAGGCACGGTGAGCCGTCACGAGCACGACAAGGTCGAAGCCCTCCGCTGCGCTGAGGTCAGCGACCACCTCAATGGATTCCGGTAGTTCGGCCCCGTCAAGGTGCGGGTCCCATGCCGCCACGTGCACGTTCTTCGCCAACAGGGCTTGAGCCAATGGCTCGGCAGGCGTTTCGCGCGGGTCGCCCACTTCGGGCTTGTACGACCAGCCCAAGAGCAGCACGCGGCCTTCGCCTGCCGGAACACCCGCTTGGTACAGCAGGTCTTGGAGCACACCCGCCACGTGATTGGGCATGGACCGGTTGACGGCTCGAGCGGCGGTGATGAGCCCTGCTGGAACACCGACATCGGCGGCTCGCTGAATCATGTAATACGGGTCAACAGGGATGCAGTGACCGCCCACGCCCACGCCAGGGGTGTAGCGGTGGAAGTTCCACTTGGTGGCGGCAGCCGAGAGCACGTCCTCCACGTCGACGTCCATGGCGGGGAAGATGCGAGCCAGTTCGTTCACCAGCGCGATGTTGATGTCGCGCTGCACGTTTTCAATCACCTTGGCCGCTTCGGCCACCTCGAGTTTGCCCACGTAGCGAACGTCCTCGCTCGTGAGTTGGCTGTACAGGCTGACCAAGGCGTTACCGACGTCCTCGTCTGCACACCCGATGACACGAGCCACCGAGCGAACGCCGTGTGCAGGATCGCCGGGATTGAATCGCTCAGGGCAGTAGGCGATGGACACGTCTTCACCGATGACCAAGCCGAGTTCCTCGACGATGGGCATCCAGGTCTGGGCCGTGACGCCCGGATACACGGTTGATTCGAGAACGACGATGGTGTTCGACCCTTTCGGAATGGCCTTGAACACGGCTCGACCAGCCGCTTCCACATAGGAGAGGTCGGGCTTGAGGTCGTGGGTAATGGGCGTGGGTACGGTCACGAGCACCACGTCGCAGTGAGGCACGGCCTCAGCGGTCGAGGTCGTGATGTGCCAGTTGTCGGTGCCTGGTGCAGGAACGATGTCGTCCACGTCGGGGTCACCGGTGGGGTTTTTGCCGGCCTTCACCATGTCCACGGTGCGCTGCGAGACGTCCACGCCCCAGACGTTGAAGCCAGCATCGTGGAACCCGATGGCGGTGGGCAGGCCGACGTAGCCGAGACCGATGATGCCGACGGTACCAAGTTCTTTGAGTGACACAAGCATGCGGATGCGTGAACATTCATGAATTGATTGTTACATGTCCCACAGTTGAGTTGGATTCATTAACGGTGGTCGGGCACGGGCAGGCATGGATATGGGCGTCGAGGCAACGACCCTCAAACCCATGTGGACAAAATCTCCGTTACTCCTATCTCCATTCGTTATTTTCAAGGAAAACTTCCAGCACCGAGAACTTATCAAGCGACTAATACAGCGAGACTTGCGTTCAAGATACCGTGGGCCCTGGCTTGGCTACGCTTGGTCTCTGTTGGAGCCGCTTTTGCTGGCGATTGTGTATTCGTTTGTGTTTGGAATTATTGTTGGAAAATCAGACCCAACCTATCCAGTGGTTGTGATGATAGGTGTTATAGGATGGTCGCTCTTCTCAAAATGTCTTACAGGAACCACAAAAACACTCACATCAAATGCAGGGTTGTTTGAATTCACAAAAATCCCGAAATCGGTTTTTGCTGTTAGCAATGTTGCGACAAACACCGTGCTAAGTTTCATCTCGTTGTTCGCTTTACTACCACTTTTGTTGTTTTATGATATTCCGTTCCAAGCAACGCTTCTCCTTCTTCCGCTTTTCCTTTTCCTGCTTGCTGTTGCCGGAACCTCATTTGGTTTGATTATTGCACCGTATGCCGTGAGGGTACCTGATTTTGTGAATGTCGTCCAATTTATTGCTCGTGTCGGTTTCTTTCTATCCCCCGTCATGTGGACTTATCCGATGCTTTCCAGCAAATTTGGTGACGGTTTGTTTCTTACGCTCGCCCATCTCAACCCTGTGATTGTTCCCATCACTCTGATGAGAGATATTGTCCTTGGTACATCATCAGGAATTCCAACCTTTGGATATACCATGTTCACAAGTGTCACACTCGGTGTGTTTGTCACAGGTACAATGGTTTTCCAAAGAAAGGCGCACAAGATGGTGGTGGGGTTGTGACGGTGCTACAATTGAAGAATGTCGAGCTGACCTATCCTCAATCTCGCTTTGAGCAAAAAAAGAAGATGGCTCCCTCCAAAATCGG
>JAYQAK010000108.1:0-5102 GCA_038136695.1 Candidatus Poseidonia sp. | reverse complement strand
GTGATTTACAGCGGTGCACGGGCTTGGGAATGCGCTTACCTCGACGGGACCTCTGAACTCAAGGCGAGGAGCGTGGTTGGGATTTCCACGCTGGTGTTTTTGGCGGTTCATGTCGTGGTGATGGTTCTGATCCGAAGGCGAAGAAGGTCGCCAAGCGAACCACCGGAAAACGCAGCTTCAGTTGAACCAAAGACGGAGGGTTGAGAGTTCAAATTTGACGACGCCCACATCAGCCCCCAACGCCACCATCGCCTCGTTCTTCCCTGAATCGCTGGACATCGCCACGATGGTGGCAGGGCGGCTCACGTTGGCGCTCAACAAACGTTCCAGAACTTCGTAACCGGTCATGGGTGGCATGTAGTGGTCGAGCAGCAGGACATCGGGCTGAAACCGTTGAATGTGCTCGAGGGCGTCGCTGGCATTCCAACGCTGTTCGATCACCCATCCATCCGTCTTGATGCCACCTGCCACGAGCATGGCTTCAATGTCGTAATGGTCCTCAAAGGCCAACACGCGCATCCATATCGCCTCAGGACGGGATGGGTTGCTGTTCCCACCACGGCGGAGCGAGGAACCAGCGGTCGTCGTTGTCGGGACGGTCGATCAGCGGCAGGCTCAACGTGGACGATTCGTCGATGTTGACGTTCATGCCCACGGCCGCACAGGGGCTGGGGAGGTAGTCCTCGCCGGATTCGGTCAGCACCACTTCGATGATGGCGCCGGCGTCAAGGTCAACGTCCATCGGATTGAATTCCATCAGCATGGTGTAGGATGAGAAGGGAAGCGCAGGTTGCGCTTCGTACCCGCCATCCCGGTAGCGAACGTCCATCGTGGCGTGACCCACGCGCAGGCCGTCGGCGTACATCGTGGCGAACACTTGACCGCCCTGACACGCCAACGTGTTGACCGACAGGTGACGGGTGGGCATGCCGGAGATGTGCGTGTCCGCTTCAAGCGGAGGCAGCGTGAACGTACGCTGGTTGTTGGCGTTGACCGTTCCGCCCACGCCTTCCACTTCGTCCAGCGTGACCGGCCACCACGACATGTCTTCGGGAGGCCAGGTTTCTTCGACGTGCCATTTTCCGTTGTGCGTTTGGATCTGGACCATGGGTTCGGGCTCTTCACCGATGTCCTTGAGGTAGTAGTTGAACCATCCATACAGTTCCACCGCCCAATCCATCCGGCTCATGTTGGGGTAGGCTTCCGCACCGTACCCGCTCCCCATCTCGCTGTGCCGGTCGGGTTGGTCGGGGTAGTTGTGCGCCCACTGGCCGGCAATGGCTCGAGCGTTGATGCCGGCGTCTCGCATCAGCTGATAGGTCGGGAAGGCGTGGTAGGGGTCGACGTTCCAGTCCTGAAGCCCCCACACCAGGTACACGCTTCCTTTGTAGTTGGCCAGCACGTCTGGCAAATGGCGTCGTTCGTCCCAGTAATCGTTCCATTCAGCCCCGCCGGCTTCAGCCGCAACCCACGTGGTGAGGGGGTTGAGCGGACCGATGATGTCGTCGGTGCACATGCGCATGTCGTCGGTACCAGCATCGGCGGTGGCGCCTTCGTAAAGTGCGTCGTACAGCATGGCTCTGCTTTCCGAAGAGCCGTTTCGATAGAACATCTCTTGGACGCCAATGGAGCCGGAAATGGGCACGATGGTTTTCAGGTAAGGTGAGGGTTGTTGGGCTGCTTCCCAATTGGTGGTGCCGGCATAGGACTTGCCCATCAAGCCGACATTGCCGTTGGACCAGTCTTGTTCTCCAAGCCAATCGACCACGGCTTGAATGCCGATCTGCTCGCCCAAGCCTTTGACGTCTTGGCAGTGGGTGGATTGGCCCGAACCGAACGTGGAGGCTTGGGCCAAAGCGTAGCCGTGGGGTACGAAGGTGTCGTAGACCCACTTGCCCACGCCACCGTCAGGAACGGTGTTGGGCGACGAATCGTCGCCAGCGATGCCCTCCCCGCCAAAGTCGTAGTAGGGGTGAATGGTCATGATGACGGGGATTTTCGTTCCCTCCGGTACGTCAGGCAACCACAGCGCCACGTGCATCAGGGCAGGACCGGGGAAACCTGCATCTTGTTCGCTTGGGGGGAGTTCAACTTCGACAAAATGCTCCTCGTAGGGAAGGGCCTCGTACGTTCCGTTGACGGGAAGTTGCGCCCGCAGCGTGTCCATGGGCAGGTCCATGGTGTGGCGAAGGTGCAGCGGCGTGTCCCACCAGTCGCCGCTGAACGAAGCGGCGTTGTCCATGGCCTTCGTCGCAGAGGGGCCAACGGTCATGGCGAGCAAAAGGAAAACGATGGAGACGGCGATGGTGGCGCCCGCCGAGAGGTTGAGTTGGCGCTGCGCGTGGCTTTCCGAGCCTTTGACCTCTGCTTCTGCAGGCGGTACGGAGTCGGCCATGGTTTAACGAAGGCTCTCACCGTGATGAGGCTGACGCTTCATTGGGCTGCTTTGCGAGCCTCGATGAACGAGCGAACGCAGAGGCCGGTGTAGGCTGAGCCCGTGAGGAAGAGCATGAGCATGGAACCGCTGGCGTAGTCCAAGCCGTCGCCCATGACCATGAAGAATCGGGTGCCGCCAAGCGCACACAGCAAGCCGAAGGTGACGGCGATGTGCATCCAGAGTTTTCGCTTCTCGGGGTTTGATTTTGCCATCCATCCCGAAAGAGCGAGAGGGACACCAAGGAAGCTGGGGAAGTAGGAGGTGACGGATTCCGATGAAGAAAGCACGGAAACGGCCACACCCCAAATGATCAGAAACAGTCCGTAGCCAAGCGTCAGGTCGGGCATGAAGGTGGAATCTTCGTCCATGACACGACCTCGCCTCTTCCCTTTTTGGTGTTGGGGTTTTGTTGATCTGAAAGCCGCAGTTTTCATGGAGGAGGGCTCCATCCCGAAACATGGGTCGCCAGCACCGTGCCGTGGTCGTTCTGGCGCTGCTTTTCCTCCTTCCATTCATGGCTCCACTTTCATCGGGCGCTCAGGACGAAGCGCCGGCATGGCGCAGCGTTGGCCTGGACCCGGAGGCCTGGACCGACCGCCCTGTGGTCAACGAGTCTCGCCCCCAAATGATGTCGTCCTACACCGGTAACGCCGTCATCGAGATGAACGTGTCCTACCGTGAAGGTCACCTGACCGACCGAGTTGAAGGCACGATTGTCATCGAGTTGTTCGAACAATGGGCGCCCATCACCACGGACAACATGATCGCTCACGTGGAATCCGGGCTCTACGACGGCATCTTCTTCCACCGTGTCATCGATGATTTCGTGACCCAGTCCGGCGACCCCACCTGCCGTGAACTCGGCGTCTACCCGGCCACCAGTCCCCAATGCGGTAGCGGCGGCACGGGTGAAACGATTCCCCTTGAGCACAACGAAAACCTGTCTCACGTTGACGGGGCCATCGGTATGGCCCGCAGCGCCGACCCGGATTCAGCCGACTCGCAGTGGTACATTGCCGAGACAGAAGCCCACGGCCTCGACCCCGAAAGCAGGGACGATGAAGGCTACGCCACCTTTGGCATCGTGCGCGACGGAATGACCCACATTCGGGCCATTGCCCTCACACCGACCACCGACGATTTGACGGGGCTTGAAGAAATTCAGAACCCGGCATCATCAGCAGGACGCCCTCTCTATCAGGCCCAGATCCTTTCCATGCGGATGATTGGGGTGGCCGACCCGGACGGAACCATTCGAAACCCCGTTGTTGAATCGCAAAGCGGCTCAACCTTCCTCGAAGACATGGCTTTGGTCATCGGCGTTCCGCTGGTGCTCGTGTTGGTCGGTGGCGCCATCACCATGGCGGTGTATTCTTCCAGATTGGAATCCAGTCCATCGGACAAAGCCGACCTCTCTCAGAACGAGGCGCCCCTTGAAGCCGAGATGATCATGGAAGCCGAGATGGTCACGGCCCCGGACGACGGGTTGGTGTAACCCTCACGTCAAGCACGACGTGGCGGACTCTTGGAGCGAACCATTTCACCTTCTCGAGATGTTCTGCAGCGACGACGACGTCCAGACTGTGCTGGTCAGCCATGTTCCGAAATCGCTCGACGGTGGCGTTGCACCACGAATCAATGCGTTCTTCCTCGACGTTCATGTGGACGTGCAGTGTACCACCGGTGGGCTTGAGGGCCAGCAAGCATGCCTCCCACACCGGTTCAGAGGAGGGAAGCAGACCAAGGTGACAACGGTCGGCGGTGCCTGCCAATGTTGGCAACACTGCGGCGTTATCGCCTTCATGAACCGTGAGGCGGTGGGTTATGCCGTTGGCTTCTGCTCCGGCCTTGAGGCCAGCGATGGACGCAGGGTTGTGTTCGCAGGCATGCACGTGGCTTGCCCCGGCGTGGACCAGCATCGGGAAGGTGTAGTAGCCCACGCCTGCGTAGGCGTCGATGACCGTTTCGCCTCGCATGTCGATGGCGCCGATTCGCCTGCGTTCGGTGACGTTGCCTGAAGAAAACATCACCTTGGTGGCGTCAAAGGTGTAGGTGATGCCGTGGTCAAGGAAACGGACGGTGGGCTCGCCCAGCAACAGTTCTGCCTGAGAGGAACGAAACGCATCGTTTGCCACCGGTGCTTGAATCCCCAGCGAGGTGACCTTGAGGGCATCGGCCATGGCACGCCAAAGGTCGCCAGCCGAGGCGTGCGCCTTCAGGCGCTGCCAAACAGGCAGGTTCATCGTCTCGAAAGGAAGCAAGACCAACCCACCTAACCGTTCCCACTTGGAAGGGACCGATGACAACACTTCCGGCTCACCCACGCGGTGTTCGTTCAACCAAACCACGATGGCTTCGTGCAATCGGCGGTGAGGGTCGACCGGCAACCTCGGCGAGGCCTCTCCTCGCTGCAAGCGCGCCGTCACCGTGAGTTGGTCGAGCACGTGCTCTTGGGTGGAATCGTCCTTGACCAGGAGGGGAAAACCGATGGACTCCTCGTCCATCTCCATGGGTTCAACCTCAGCGTTCAGCCATCCCTTCGCCTTCAATTCAGCATGCAAGGTCGCTCCATCTCGGCGGTCGACAACCACGAACAACGCCGTTGGAGAGGGGTTGTCCATGATGGGACGATGAGGGGAACTCCTTTCAAGTTCCCGACCCCAGC
>JAYQAK010000107.1:0-5212 GCA_038136695.1 Candidatus Poseidonia sp. | reverse complement strand
ACTTGAGCGCAAGGGTCCAGCGGGAAGGCGTCTTTCGCATCGCTAAAGCCGTCGTTGTCGTCGTCTTCATCGTAGATGTTCGGCCCGCACGATTTGCCCGTGGTCGCATCAAACCAGGTTTCGGAGGAGCAGGAACTTGTCCAGTCCCCATCGGTATCAAGTTGGGTGTATTCAAAGTCCACAGAAGCGGTGGAAGAAAGACCGAGTGAATCCATAGCGGTCACCTCAACCACGTAGAAGCCAGCAGCCAAATCCGTGATGTTGTACACCGGTTCGTTCCCGTTCTGCAGCACAGCGTTGCCTTGCATATCGTAGACCTTCCAGGAAAGAACTAGTGTTTCTGCAGCGTCGAGGTCGTCGCTGAAGGTGGCTGAAGCACGGATAGAATCCCCCTCCATGACCCGTTGGCCGGGCATGGGTTCAACCAAAGTGACCGTTGGGGGTTGGTTGGATTGCACGTTGACCACCAAGACATCAGGGGCCGTGGTCGGGCTTGCCACCTCGAGTGTGGCTGTTGGAGAACCGGCCACGTCGGCCACCACCGACCAAGAAGCGATAACGACATCTTCGGTTTCACTCACGGTGCGCAGCAGCAATTCAACGTCCACGGTGGTGCCTTCGACCACGTGGGAAGCAAGCGAAGCATCGCTGTAGGTCACCGTGAACACAGCGTTGATCGGTGCACCTTCCCGCCGAGCGTCGAGGGCAACGGTTCGGTAAAGCAGGAACTGGGCGCCGTTGGTCGGCGAAACCCCTCCGATCAAGCCGTCAACGGCCACGACCTCGGTCGACGTCAATTCAACACCGCCTACCAACGAAGAGGCTTCGAAGCGTGCAGGATGGTGTTCGGCCGCCAACGCAGTGGTGGCCACAATGGACGAATCGCGAACGACCACGGCGGAGCTGAGTTCGCCCTCGTCAGCGTGCAAGGAAAGGCCAACGCTGTAGGACGTCACCGACAAGTTCTCGATGAACAAGTTTGACGACGAACGCCCGTGATGGGCGGTCACCGCTGTTCCTGTCCCTGAACCCTCCAACACGATGTTGGCGAGCGTTCCTGAGGACAAATCGAGGTCGATGGCCGGTGCACCCGTGAGGTGGATATCACGGACATCCAAATCTTCGTTGTCTTGACCGACGAGTCCGCCCGTTCCGGTCACCACGCCTTCCAATCCGGAAACGGACAACCCGCCGCGAATGGTGTTGAGGGAGAGAATTGAATCGCTTCCTGCAAAGTTCGTCGCATCGATGCCAGAGATGCTCCCGGTCACGCCGGTGAGGTCCAACCCCTGGTCAACGCCTTCCTCAAGGATAAGATCGGTCAGGTGAAGGTCAACCTGTTGAGCCCACAGCGCAGCACCGTCACACGACGAAAACGAGACGTTGGTCAGCGTGATCAAACCGGACGAGGGGTAGGCGTTGATGCAGCCGTTCCCGCTGTCTTGCAGATGGCTGTTGCGAAGAGTGAGGGCAGCGTGGCTTCCCGATTCAACCACCACCAGCGGGTCGCTGGCCGAGCGTGCCGCAAACACGCCGTCGGCGGAAACTTCGCCGTGGCCGCTGACGGTGATGGCCGGCGATGATTCGACCAGTTGTGTGTTGGTCAATTCGACGATAGCAGAGGATGAGTCGCCCAAATGCAACCCGCCCCACCGTGCACCGAACCCTGTTGAGGACAGTGTCGCAGCACCGATGTCCATCACGCCGTTGACGGTGATGGTGATGCCTTCAGCGATGCGAAGGGACACGCCGTCTTGAACGGTCAAGGTCGCTCCGGTGTTGACCTCAAGGTGGCCATCCAACGTGTACGGGCTCCATTGACGTTCCAGCACCAACCACTGGCTGAGTTCCCCGGTCGGAAGGGTGGACGCCATGAAGGTGTGGGAAAGGGATGTGTTGGTGTCCCATGTCACGAAATCGGTGAAGTTGTTGTGTTGCAGGGTGACGGTTTTGATGCCGCCCCAGGTTTCACCCATGTCGGTGACGGACCTGGCAACGGTTGAGGAAGAAAGGCGACCGGAGGCATCGGTCATGCCGACCGACCCCTCGATGGAAATCAAAGCCCCTTCCACCGGGAGGCCTTTGTCCAATACCGTAATGGAAAGGCTGGAGGAACTGGTGAACTGAGCACCGGTTTGTGCTAAAACCATGCCGTTGACGGCCCCGTTGGTCAATTCAATCTCGCATCCAGGTTGAACGGTGAGGTTGCCGTTCAGCGAGAGGGATTCAACTTCTCGAAGGCTCATGCATCCCCATTGAACCTCGGCGTTCACGGTCAGCGGGCCTTGGGAGGTCCCTGACAGAAGGCTCTGCCCGCTCGCTTGAACATTCGACGAGGTGAGTGTGGCATCTTGCCCCTGAAGAACGCCGGTTCCCTGAAGGGTGACACTCTGGCCGTTGGCGACTTGAAGCGTGGTGCCAATGAGCGTTAGGCGAGCGTTGTTGCTCACCGTGAGATCGCCCACCAGTTGGTGAGCCTGCCCGTCTGGGCGGGGTCCCAAGACAATGTCTTGACCGGAGGCAACCGTCCAATCCCCTTGTGGAATGACGGGAACCTGAACCGATTGTCCGTTTTGACCGCCGTACAAGGTCACGCGAACACCCGAGCCCAAGAGGGTGACGTCCACCTGTGAGCCCGAAGCGACCAAAGGCAGCGTAGCCGCACCGTTGCTGTTGCTCTTGATGGAGAAACCATGGACGGTGATGTCGGCCTCAACGGGATTGTTCTGCAGGTCGGTGAAGGTCACCGGGGTTTCGAGCAGGCGGTAGGATTCGGTCGTGGACACCGTTGGGTTCGTGCTCGAGCCGTAATAGAGAGTTCCATCGCCCAGCGCATCGGCAGACGATGGGGCTGTGTTCATGGGGGAGAACGAACGGATGACCGCCTCACTGCCGCTGGACATCATCAGAGGGGTATCGTGGAGTTGAGCGGTCCACGAGGCCACATGCAGCGAGGTCTCGCCCTCCATCAACACCCCCTCGTCCTGAGCGACCGTGGTGAGGCTCGTTGCAAAGAAGGTTGAATCGATCAGGTGAACGCCAGCAAGGTTGCCGATGTTCGCTTCGAGCGTGGTGCCAACCAACACGCTGTCTTCAAGCAGCAGACCGGTGGAGATGTTACGAGCAGAAAAGTCGTCAAGGGTCAAGTCGCTGTACCAGGCACGCAACCCAAATGTGGTGCGGTCGGAGGAAACAAACGGTTTCTCAACGCTGACTGAGGTCCAGTGGTGTTGTCCACCCAACACGTCGATGCCCACGCCGCTTGGTGACGAAAGGGCCACCTCAACATCAGCCATGGAACTGGTCGGTGTCTGAATGGAAACCCCCGTGTTGGGGGTGGCGAGGGAGAGGTTGCTCCACGACGCGTGCCCGGCCCCGGTTGCTTCAACCGCTTGTTGCTCGGCAACCACCGAGACGTTGTCCATCACCGATGTGCCTGAGCCCGACCAGGACAGCCCAACATTCGCTCCATCAATCACGCTGTTGCGCACGTCGCAGGTGCCGAGGCAACGCACATCCAACACGGGCCGAGGTTCGGTGGAGAGGGTTGCTGAATACGCAATCCCGTCCAACGTAAACGAGGTGGCGCCCTGCCCAACCAGCAGCCGTTCCCCCTGCAGGTCCGCATGGGTGAGAACGAGGTTGTCGGCATTGCCGGCATCGATGGCAAGTGCAAGGCCGGTGCCCGTAAACGATTCAACGGTGGAGGTGGCGCCTGCGACCGTCGCAAAACCGACGCTGGCGTTGTGCACGGCGAAATCGTTCAGCGCAAGGGTGCCACCAAGAGCTTGCGCTCCCACGCCCGCCTCATTGACGTTGAAGGAGGAAAGTTCGGCCACGTCATGGTTTGCCAGACCCACGGCAACTTCGTTGGCCACGCCTTCGGTCAAGTTCAGCGAACCGCTTTCAACGTACAGGGCCTCGTAGTCGATGCGATTGGCCTCAAATCCATTGACCATGGCGCTGCCCCCCATGACGGCAAGACCGCGGTAGGCATCGTTGAACACCACGTCCGTTCCGTTGAACGTCCCACGCACGAGGACCCCTGCTGAAGCGTTGGCGACCGTCACGTCACTCAGGAGGACCTGTCCACCGGTTTCGACCACGATCCCCGGCCACAAACCTTGCCCGTGGGAGCCTTGTGTTTCAGGTGTCACCGAAGAGAAGAACGTGGCTTGGTCGGCTTCCAAAACGCCTTCCACGATGATAGCGTACGCACCAGCGTCCACCTCGGTTCCTTGCTCAACGGTCAAGGTGGCACCAGAGGCCACGGTGACGTTGCCGGTGAGGGTGAGTTGTCCAGACCATACGGTGTTGACCGTGACGGTGCTGTCGGCTGCCGAAACAAAGGGAAGCAACAGGACGGTCAGCAGCAACCCAGCCATGCCCGCAGCCGTTGTGCGTGTCATGCCGTGGCGTTGATGTGGCGCCATATCAACCCCAAGGCCTCAGGTCATGGAAAGTATTCACCAGCCCAACGCGAGGTGGTGGGCCCGCCCGGATTTGAACCGGGGTCTGACGGCCCCCAGCCGCCAAGTATAGGCCAAGCTAACCCACGGGCCCGAGGAAAACCTCAGTTGCGTGCTGCACTGAACGGTGCAACTTCCTCGATCAAGTCGAGGTGTCCAACATACATGCGACGGCAGCAATAGCGCTTCAAACCCACATCGTCGAGGGCTTCGGCGTCCGTTTTGCCATCGGCAAGCAATTGCTTGAATTCTTCCCACTTGTGAGCGACGACTCCGCCGCAACTGAAACAACGTACTGGAATAATCATCATCTCACCTCATCGATAGGACTTCTGCTTCTTGCGTCGAGCACCGCGTCCGAGTTGGTGCTTGGGCTCCTTGCGTCGTGGATCGTTGACCAACAGGCTTCGGTCGAAGCGAAGGTACTCGTTTCGGAGTTCTTCGTCGTCACCCTCAGCGCCGCCGTTGTAGAGGACCAGACCGCGGGCAATGGCCGTGCGGATAGCGTCGGTTTGACCCATGATGCCGCCACCGTTGGTGGAGACGTTGATGTCAACCTTGCCCAAGCGGCCCATGGCGTCAGCGATGACGAGGGGCTCCATCGACTTGCGTCGTGCGAGGGAGGGTTGCATGATTTCAATCGGTTCGGAGTTCACGCGGACGCGGCCCTTGCCGGCCTTGACGGTGGCTCGTGCCACGGCGGTCTTGCGCTTGCCTGAGGATTCAACGGATTTCTTCTTGCG
>JAYQAK010000106.1:0-5232 GCA_038136695.1 Candidatus Poseidonia sp. | reverse complement strand
TGCCCCGCCGTCAAACGCTGTGGGTGCCTCGTCCCGTGGGCGAAGGAAAGCGTCGGAAAGCCCTGTACCGTGTCCGAAGCGTGCAGCGCTTGCTCAAGGCCGCCGGCAGGGACGGTCAGGGCGCGGTTGAACGCATCGTAGGGGTGGGGGCGGCCTTGGAAATGCTTGCAGCCAAACCCCGATGGTGGCGTCGCTCAACCGTTCGCCAGCGATGGTACATCACGGACACCGAGGTGAACCATCTCGCCCATCGTCTCGCCCGCAAGGCCGCCACTCATGCCGTTGTGCCGACCCACTGGCGTGACGACCTGGACGGCGGTTTTCTCGCCTCGTTCCAAGGGCATGTCCACCGTTTGGACGGGCTCCACGGCCACGTTCATCTCACACCACTGCGCCGACCCAGCAAGGTCTCGAACCCGCCACGCTTGCTCGTTCGTCGTTTGACAGGTGGTGGCGTTCACGACGACGGTGAGATCGTGGCCTTGCCCGATGATGCGCTGGACGGCGTCGTGACCACCGTGGCCGACGAGAACGCCTACGAGGGCGACCCTTGGGCGCTTGACCGCGAACTGGCAACGCACGACGGCATCATCACGCAGTCCGTGACCTTGGCAAGTGAAGCGGTGCTTCTGGGCACGCCCACCCTGCTGGTATCGGCGGCGCAACGGGGGTTCCTTGACCGCTTGGAGGCCGACGGCGCCCCGCTGTTCAGGTGGCGGGGCGAAAGCGACGACGAGGCGTGGGCATCGGTTCACGCTCGCTTCTTGGCTGGCCTGCATCTCACCGATGCGCTGGAGCCCGCATCATGGCCCGATGTGAACGCCGATTTGTCGCAGTGGCTCAGTTGAGTGGGCATTTGAAGTGCTTGTGCTGAATGACATTTCCACTGAAAGGCCAAATACACGAGGTTGCAACCTAACAGGGTGGCCAGGTATGACTTCATCCCGGATTTCTTCATGATTTCACCGGAGACGGAAACAAAACTTGTGGTTTCGTTCGTTAGCATTGCGGTGCTGTTTACGTTTCGGGCCATCGTGCTGCGAGCGGTGGAATCCCGAACGCAAAACGAAGACAACATCTACACGTGGCGAAAATTGAGTTGGTATGTCTTCGTCTTCTTGTCGTTTATTCTGGTTGGGCGAGTGTGGTACACGGGCGTGGGCGATTTCGTCACCTTCTTTGGTTTCTTCATTGCTGGTTTGGTGGTGGTGTTGAACCAACCTATTTCGAGCATTGCAGGGTGGGCTTACATTGTCATTCGTCGTCCGTTCATTGTTGGCGACCGGGTCCGTATTGGCACGCTTACAGGCGATGTAGCCGACATTCGTCTCTTTGCCTTTATTCTCTCCGAAGTCGATGGAAATGAAGGGTCTCACCTGCCAACAGGACGGTTAACCCACGTCCCCAACAAGGTGGTCATGGAGGAACCTATCGTGAATTCAAGCAAGGGCATCGGCATGCTGTGGAATGAAATTGGCGTGGAAGTCACGTTTGAATCCAATTGGAAGAAAGCCAAGGAACGTTTGATTGAAATTGTCGGTGAAGAATCAGAAGAGATGGAAGCCAGGGCAAAACGCCAGCTGCGAAAGGTGTACCGTGAATACAAGATCAAGGTGGGCAACCTTCGTCCTGAAGTCTACACAAGTGTCACGGCCAGTGGCATTCATTTTGGGCTCCGTTATCTGGTGGATGTTCGAGAGATAAGAGACTCAGAACGCCGTATTTGGGAAGAGATTTTGACCGCCTTTGACACTGAAGACGACATCGATTTCGCATATCCAACTCGTCGCACGTTCATCAATCACATTGAAGGAAAAGCCGACGCGAAGGCTCCGGCTTGGCCTCCAGCGCCAAATTGAGACACCGATTTTCCCCGTCATTCCTGTATCTCGAAGCTGAGGTTGAGTGCGTCTCCAAGTTGTTTGACCACGTCGGAGCTGGTGAGGTGCTCAATGGTGCCGACCCGCTCACCATCTTTGTTGGCGAAGACCACCGTGTAACTGACGCTTTGACTTGAGCCCTCACTCGCTGAATCCGTCACCACCTTGTTGGCCTTCATGCGAGCGATTCGTTCTCGGCTGATGTATTGGACGTGGGGGGCTTCGGAAAACAACAGCGCACTCGGGCGACGCACCTCGATAACACGGGGTTCGATGATGAGTTCCATTGGTGTTTTCACGATCAGCATGACGGCCGCCACGGAGCTTGTGCCTGCGAGCATGAGCGCCATGCCTTCGAGGTAGGCGCCTGCAGGCACATCGGACAGCACCAACGCATCGTATATACCAGCGGACGCCAAGACCATGAGCACCAGTCCGACCAACATGCCGGGCCCTCCAACCAAGGCGAAAATGGGCATGGGCCTAAAATTGATGATCACGGTAGGGGCGGTCGTTTCAGCATCGTTGGCCATGCATCTCCCTCCGGCGGGTTGCTTGAAAGAAGTTTTCTCGTCATGGAGGACGTAAACGCTGCAAACCGAGGAACTCAAGCCATGAGGGGGGCCGTGCTCGACCAGTCGGCAGAGGGCTTGTGCCAGTCGCGCACCTGGTCGGTTTCAAGTCGAAGTTGGAGGCCTTCGCCGGGTTCAAACTCAAGGTTGTCCAAGACGAAATCCACCACGAGTTCGTTGCTTCGGAAGGTGTCGTCGTACAGCACATCTTGGCCGACGACGCTGCCGGCTTCGGTTCGCTCAAGGTAGACTCGCAGGTGGCATTCCTGCAGCGGGTTGCGCAGCGAGCAGGACTCGCTGCTGCCGTCGTGTTCGACCATCACGTAGCCTTCGAGGGACATCGTGCCAGCGAGGGCGAGCAGGTCGATCACCGTGTCTTTGGCGGTGGGTGCGCAGACGCACTCCATGTTGTCCACTTCGGCCGTCGCATCGAGATGAACGGTCACGACCACTTCGCTCGTCACCACCTCGTCGGGGGTGATGGACGTGGCGGTCACGGTGTAAATCCCGGGTTGCTCAAACCCGTGAACGACCTCAGCGCCAACACCCGTGGTTCCGTCGCCGAAGTCCCACGACACGGCTCCTTCGTTGGTATTGACCGAGAAGGAAAACGGGTGTGGAACGATGGTGACCACGGTTTCTTCGTTGTTGTCGCCCTCGTCAATTTCGACCAAGGTGTAGGTGTTCGTGCCTTCACTGACGTCAACGGTGGCTTTGAACGGCGGGGCCTTTTCTGCAAAACCGATGTCCAACGGGCCCAACACGGCGGAGGCAGCGAGCACCGAGAACAGGAGAATCCCAATCGAAGCGGCCACCACGGTGCGCATGGCAAGAATTCCATTGGTTTCCTTATCAAAGACTGTTTATGGTGAGGCTTGAACAAACAGAGCGTTGGCAACCATCCGACTTAAATCGTGGAGAACAATCAGGACTACGATGCGACCCCAACTTGGTGCTTTCGCTGTGGCTCTCCTCTTTTTGGTGAGCCTCGCAGGGTGCCTGAGCAGCGAGGCTGGTGAGGAGAGCATCAATCTGGTCGTGACCTACGAACACACCAACGGCACCATCGTAGAGTACTACGAAGACGGGCAACAGGTGGGTATTGACACCGTCGTGTTGCGATTTGATTTCAGCCAAACAACCTCAGGTCGTACCTTGGAAACGTTTGGTGTGAACCGACTGGACGGGAGTCCGGGCATCACCGTGGACGCTTCCGAATCCTCCGAGGTGCTGGTTGAGTTCAGCCAGCACGGTCTTCACGAACTGGCGCTGTTTGCGACCGACGATCAGCAACAAGTCATCCAGTCCGTGACCGTTCGCATTGAGTGGCGCATCGAATGGGTGGAATACGGCACCAACGACCCGCTCCCGCTGACCCTTGATACCAAACCGAGCAACGGTGGACCACCGCCCGCCGTTCTCATCATTTATTCAGAGGTTGAAAATCCGGCGCTGATCAACAACATCGGCGGAGGGCAGGAAGTTGAAATCACCTGGGGCCTGATTGACGACACCAACGATGCGTGTCAATCCCAGAACGGCGTGGTTGACGACGGTGAAACGATTTCGTGGAACACCGTCCATTTCAACACCTTTGAGGTTCACAAAATGAACATCGAATACAAGAACGGACAGGACGCTCTCAACATTGACCAGCGCCTGTCGGTGGAATACGAAGCGCTCGAGACGCCACCCAATGCTTGAGCATCAACAACAACCTTCGTCGCGCATCGGTGCGGCGACAAACGACACCTTGTCCACGCTTGGTGTGTTCTGCAGCACCTCAATGGCATTCCGGAAATTCTGTGCTTGGCCGACCGCATGAAGGATGTCAACGCAGGTGTGGCTGTGGCTCAAACAACTGTGGTTGTAGGATGAAATTTCAAGGTGGTGGGAGTGGCGAATTTCAAGCAATTTTGCTTCGCCCCCGTGCTGATAGTAAATCACGAGGTGTCCTTCAACCACCTCTTCATCCTTCATGTCAGCGAGATCGCCTCGTTGTTGAAGTTCTGCAAATGCGGTGGCAGCATCGCGCAAAAATCGACTTCGGTTTTGATACCCCGAGGCTTTCATCAATTCATCCAATCCGCTGGCAAAGGTGTCGTCAACGCTGAAGGAAACAATCTTGCTCATGGTGTAGCGAATCGGCCACTCTTCATAATAATTGTCAGTCTCCTAATTATTAGGGAATACTAAATAGTTAATACAAGAGGACGAGCCATGAGCAAACCTTGGCAACGCGCCCTGACTGCAAGCCTGATGATGATTCTCGCCAGCCTCGCCGGCTGCCTTGATGCGGAGGATGTAGGCGGTGAACCCACCGATGCCTATGGCACCGTGATGGTCTCGTCCTACCACATCGCCGAACTCGTTTCTGCGGTTGGCGGGGACCTCGTGAAGGTTGAAATGATCAGCACCACCAACATGCCGGTTCACGACTACGAACCCTCTGCACAGGACATCATCCGCTTGCAAGGCGCCGATGTCTTCCTTTACCACGGGCTCGGTTTGGAGCCTTGGGTTGAGGCCACGCTCGACACGATGGGGGACGACGCACCAACTGCTTCCGCCACCCACGCCATGCCTTCAGGCGAAGAAACGCTTGATTTCGAATCCATTTTGCTCGGTGACCTGTGCCGTTACCTCACCTCTCCGGGCACCACGGACGTTCATCTTCTCGCCGAAGACGCTGAGGAGGCAGACGAACTCCACGCTGAGGACGGTGCCTACAACCTGGCCATGCCCGAGCACGATGAAGACGAGCATGAAGAAGGCGAGCA
>JAYQAK010000105.1:0-5348 GCA_038136695.1 Candidatus Poseidonia sp. | reverse complement strand
CTTGCACCTCCTCAAATCAAAATGCGAATGGCCACCACCGAAGAAGCACGGCAACGGTTCAGACTTCGGAAACTTCACCCTCAGCCAACGGCGGCAAGCCCTTCTTGGCCCGAACATAATCGGTGTAGTTGCCGTAGTACACGGTCACCACGCCGTCCTGCAACTCCCAAATGCGGTTGACGACCTGGTCGAGGAACCAGCGGTCGTGGGAAACGGTGATCAGCGAGCCCGTGTAGTTCACCAGCGCTTCCTCAAGGGTCGCCTTGGATTCCATGTCCAAGTGGTTGGTGGGCTCGTCCATCAACAGCAAATTGTTCTCCTCAAGCAGCAACTTCAGCAGGGCCACCCGCGCCCGTTCGCCCCCGGAAAGTTGGGAGAGCTTGGTGGCCACCTGTTCGTTGGAGAACTGGAAACGGCCCAGCGCTGCACGGATGTCACCGTACTGGAAGTCGGGGCGGAGTTTCTGGATTTGCTCGACCGGGTTGAGGTCGAAGTCAAGGGTGGCGTGGTCCTGGTGGAAGTACCCGATTTCGCACCCGGGAGCGAGGTCCATCTTGCCGCTGGTCAATTTCTCGTCGCCGTTAATGAGTTTCAGCAACGTGGTTTTGCCCTGTCCGTTGCCGCCGACGATGCCGATGCGGTCACCCTTGCGGACTTCCAACGACTGGTTGTCGAGGATTTTGCGCTCCAACCCCTCAAAGGACTTGGTGGCGTCCTCGATGTTGAGCACGTCCATGCTGGCTTTGTCCACGGCCTCCAGCGAGAGGATGAGCGGTTTGCGCTTCTTGGGCACGCGGGCCTTGAGGGCCTTCAACTCCTGTTGAAGGCGTTCGATCATCTTGTGTTTGGCCGAGATGGACTTGTCGTACTTGTTGGCGCGCTTCATCTGCTGCATGGCGCCCATCGTGGAAGCGATTTTCTTCTCGGTGTTGGCAATGGCATCGTTGAGCGCCGATTCGCTGGCTTCCTTTTGCACGAGGAACTGGCTGTAATTCCCCTTCCACGGCCACGCCCGCAGGTTGTCGATTTCCACGATGCGGTTGCACACCTGGTCGAGGAAATAGCGGTCGTGGGAGACGATGAGTTGGGCGCCCTTGAAGTCCTTCAGGAAATCTTCGAGCCATTCGGTCGTGTGGATGTCCAAGTGGTTGGTCGGCTCGTCGAGGAAGATGACGTCGATGCCGTTAAGGCCGACCAGTTGGCGTGCAAGGGCGAGTTTGGCCTGTTCTCCTCCCGAGAGGCTTTTGACCGACATGTCCATTGGGTGCTGGTCCAATCCCAAGCGCTCGAGGATGCCTTTGGCGATACCGGCCACGTTGCCCCCACCGCTTGAGGCGAGGGTTTGCTGGAGTTCGGTGTAGCGTTCCATCACGGGCTCCCAGTCGCCTTCGTAGAACGACGGGTCAACCATTTGCGCTTCGATGGCGGCGATCTCTTCCTCGAGTTCTTGGAACTGACGCCCTTTGCGACCGAGTTCCTCCTCGATGGTGGAATTGGATTCAAGGTCCCGAATTTGTGTCAGGTAGGCCAGGCGAATGCCGGGTGCGAAGTCGATGTCACCGGTGTCCTGTTGTTGCTCGCTGATGGTGTTCAGGAGGGTGGTTTTCCCTGCACCGTTGTGGCCAACGATGCCGATACGGTCGCCGTCGTTGACTTTGAGGTTGATGTCACGAAGCACATCCACCGCACCGAAGGACCGGTCCACCGCTTCAACGTTGATGAGTTCACGTGCCATGCGCCTTCCTCCGTTCCGTGGGCCGCCGTCCCTTCTTGATAAACAACCCCCTATAACCTCACCAAGCGATGGAAAAGCGCAAGCAGACCGTTGACGGCGTGTTTTTTGAGGCAGAAGGTCGTGGTGTGGTCATGGCTGGGGCGAAACAGACCGCATGGGTCCTCATGGCCCTCATGGTGCTGATGGTCATCCCGCCAAGCCCTTCATCGCTGCCGGACACAGCCACACCGCAGCGCGTGGCAGCCAGCTCCGACATGATTGCCGACTTCTCGCAAACGGTGGCCGGGAGCGCCGAAGTCGTTGACATCGCTCACATCGGCCAAACCTACGTCGTCGCCATCGCCCACAGCGGCGCAGGCTCGGTGGGCTCCTACGTTTGGAGCGGCCAACCGGCTGGTGGCCTGCTGTTGGCCATGGCTCACAACGGGTCGGTGGTGCACGACGCCTTCACCGCCCTTGCCCCACGTGCCATGGAAGCCTCGTCCACCACCGTGGTGGTGGTGTCCAATCATACGAGCACCGGCGTGGTGGCCCAAGCCTTCAACGCCGTGCTGGCCCCGCAGGGTGAACAGCACTTCGCCTCCCAAACCACCGGAGGCGGTGACGCGGCGCTGACCTTTCACGACATCACCCTTGACGGCACCGATGCCTACCTCGTGGTGGGCTGTCCTGACACGGGTTCAGAACTGTCCTTCATGTCCGCCACCTGCGCCACCAGCACAGGGCGACTTTCCCTGAACACGGCTTCGTGGGACACCGTTGGCAACACGACCCAGTTGGTCGCCACGGCCAAGTGGTTCATCCCGCAGACCACGTGGATGGAATACGTGCCGGGTCAAACCGGCGGTGGCTTCACCACCGTGGGGCCCAATCCCGATTGCCCCCAAACCCTGTACGCTCACAACGGCACGCTCGAGGGGCTTGCGAACGCTCACTGCAACGGACGAAAACAAGCAGGTGCCGAGCACGCAACCTCGCTTTTTGGTGGCACCTCCACCTGGAGCGCCAGCGGGCAGAACAGCATCGAACTCGCCATGGGTCTGACCTTTGCTTCCTTTGATGTGACCAGCGGTACCGAGACTTTTGACGGTGACCTATTGGCGTTTGAATCGTGCAACTCCGGCATCGACATTGAGGTTGAGGTCACCCATTACGGCAGTCATTCAGCCCTGTTCATTACGGGCTGGACCGGTGGTGGCAACGGCGAATGTTCCCTCATCGAACACGAGGCCGCCGACGCTGGTGACACGAGCCGACAAGTCACGACGTTCAAGGGACGCAACAACAACATGGGTCTTCTGGGCACGACCGATTTCGCCAACGGCATCGCCGTCAAATCCAGCCGAGACCTGCTCAGCATGACGGCGACCAGCGCCAACGGCGTGGGTTACGCCGGTATCTGCCACAGCGGCAGCCTCGCCAGCGACAGCAACGCCATCGTGATCGGTGGTCAAATTGAACAGGTGACGCTCGTGACCTGGCAGGGAAGCAACGTCATCAACACCACGCAGCACAGTGCGAACGCCGGTTGCCCCGAAGCGCTGGCCGTGGGTCTGGGCGAGGTGTTGATGCTCCAAAACGACGGCGTGTTGCAGACCCTGACCTTCTTTGGTTTGGATGCGGACGGCGACGGTTACGGCATTTCGTCCGACGTGTTCCCCAACGACCCGAACCAGTGGAGCGATCAAGACGGTGACGGCTACGGCGACAACCCCGGGTTTGCAAGCAGCGACGAATGCCCGTTCGCCTATGGAAATTCCACCACCGGTCGACGAGGCTGCGCCGATGTCGACGGTGACGGCTGGTCGGACGACACCGACGCCTTCCCCCACGACAGCACCCAATGGGGCGATGAGGACGGCGACGGTTACGGTGACAACACCAGTGGTAACCTCGGTGACGATTGTCCAAACACCGCCGGTGCCTCCAGCAGGGACCGACGCGGCTGCCTTGACATCGACTTCGACGGCTTCAGCGATGCCAACGACCGCTACCCCGGCGACCCCACCCAGTGGGCTGACAGCGACAACGACAGCTACGGCGACAACCCGTTGGGCGTCAACGGCGACAGTTGCCCGACCGTCTCCGGTAACAGCACCATGGGGATTCTGGGGTGTCCCGACCAAGACGGGGACGGGTACGCCGACCAAACCGACGACTTGCCGTTTGAACCCACGCAGTGGGACGATTTGGACGGGGACGGGTACGGCGACAGCGTTCAAGGTGTCAACTATGACGAATTCAAATTCGACCCCACCCAACAAACAGACAGCGATGGCGACGGGTACGGCGACAACATCGGCGGCACACGAGGCGATGCCTGCCCCGACGTCTACGGGAATTCCACGGCCGACCGTTACGGGTGCTTGGACACCGATGGCGACGGATGGTCCGATGCCGGCGACGGTTTTCCCAACGATTCGGCCCGTTGGATTGACACCGATGGGGACGAAGTTGAGGACAAAGACGACGCCTTCCCCTTTGACCCAACCCAATGGGACGACACCGACAACGACGGCTTTGGCGACAATCGGTTTGGCTCAAACGCCGACCGCTTCCCTCTTGACCCCACGCAGTGGTACGACATTGACGGCGACGGCTACGGTGACAACCCTGAGGGCGAGAACTACGACGCCTTCCTTGCAGAACCCAGCCAGTGGTCTGACATCGACGGAGACGGTTGCGGTGACAACCCCAACGGGCGCAACCCCGACCTGTTTCCCAACGACCCCACCCAATGCGTTGACCTTGACGGCGACGGGTTTGGTGACAACCTCTCGGGCAACAATCCTGACCCGTACCTCTACGACTTTGACAACGACGGCTACAACGATTCCGAAGACGTGCTGCCAAAGTTCTACTCGCCGGGTGACCTTGACAACGACGGTGTGCCCGACGGCGAAGACGCCTTCCCCACCAACCCGTTGGAATCGGCGGACAACGACGGCGACGGCATCGGTGATTTCGCTGACCCCGACGACGACAACGACGGCATCCTCGACGATGCAGAGTTGAACGCCGGCACCGACCCGTTCGACGCCGATTCAAGGCCCGTGGACAGTTTTGAAATCATTCTCCCTGGGACCTCCATCGGGTTGGGCGCATGGGATTTGATCGGGGTCTTCGTGGGTATTCCCATCACGGTGTGGATCATGATTGGCATCTTGACCCGCGGAGGCCGTGCCAAACGGTTTGAGGGCATGCTGCGTGATGCGACCCGACGAGAGGACCTTGAAACCGTGGCCCTCGCCTACGAGCGAGCCGTGATGATGCGGATGCTCGGGCCCCACCAAGCGATTCGTCTCGAACGGTTGCGAACCGAATTGGACGACGAACTGGAGCAGGCGATGCACGCTGCTTACAGCGGCCAGAACACGCAATCCACCGAAGAGCAATGGGCGGAATACTACCGCCAGCAAGCAGCCTACGAGGCCGGCCAACAACCACAAGCAGGAACACAGACCGGAAGCGAACAAGCCTACGCCAAAGACATCCCTGCCGTTCCTTCAGACGTTGCCTACGAGCAAGAACAGGGCTGGTGAATCCCCTCACGGACCCACCCTTGAATTGATGAACCAACGGCTGCTGGAAGGAGCATGGCCGAGGCTGAAGA
>JAYQAK010000104.1:0-5386 GCA_038136695.1 Candidatus Poseidonia sp. | reverse complement strand
ACAGCGACCATCCATTCGACGATCTCACCTTCGACAACACCTTCTCCGATATCGGGCAGTTTGAATTCAAATTTTCCCATGTTTATTCCTCCTGTGTTCGTTGTATGGCTTCAGCAATGCGAGATGGACTTGGTAGGTAATCCCATTCGGTCGTGTGCGGGAAGGGTGTGTCCCAGCCCGTGACCCGTTGGATAGGTGCTTCCAGGTGGTAAAAACAACGCTCTTGGATGGAGGCACTCATTTCTGCTCCAAACCCGCTGGTCTTGGGTGCTTCGTGCACGATGACGCAGCGGCCGGTCTTCTTGACGGAGTTCACCACGGTGTCTCGGTCCCACGGAACAAGTGTTTGCAAATCGATGAGTTCACAGTCTACACCGGACTCCTTGATGGCTTGCTCGCAGACATGAACCATGGTGCCCCATGCGATCACGGTGCAGGCCGAGCCCTCACGGACGATGTTGGCTTCTTCCAATGGAATGGCGTAGTATCCTTCGGGGACTTCACCCTCGGGATGGTCGTTCCAGGTGGGGACGTTGTGCGGGTCGCCGTAAAACGGACCTCGGTAGCAGCGTTTTGGCTCAAAGAAGATGACGGGGTCGTTGCACTCGATGGCACTGGTCAGCAGGCCCTTGGCGTTTCGAGGGTTGGAGCAGTACACCACCTTCAGTCCGGGCGTGTGCGTGAATTGGGATTCAGGCGATTGGGAGTGATGATGGCCGCCTTTGATGCCTCCACCAGCGGGCGTTCGAATGGTGACGGGTGTTGAAAATTCACCGCCTGACCGGTGACGAAGTTTGGCGATTTCGTTCACGATTTGGTCGTAAGCAGGGAAGATGTAGTCGGCAAATTGGATTTCAGCGACGGGGCGCAAGCCGTTCAAGCCCATGCCCATGGCGATGGCTGCGATGCCGCCTTCTGCCAGCGGGGAGTCAAACACTCGATGCGGGCCGTACTTGTTCTGAAGGCCGGCCGTGACACGGAACACGCCGCCGAAATAGCCGACGTCCTCGCCAAAAATCACCACGTTCGGATCCTTTTCCAGCTGCACGTCGAGTGCGGAGTTGAGCGCAGCAATCATGTTCATTTTCGCCATCGTCTCACCTCACTTTCCGAGTTCCTCGCGCTGCTCTTGGACGTGCCAAGGCACGGTTTCGTACACTTCTGTAAAAATCGTTGAAGCAGGGGGATAGGGTCCTGATGCCAAGTCACCAAACTCGCAGGCTTCCTTGTAGGCGGCCATCACTTCGGCATCGATTTTGTCCGCCAGGGCTTTGTCCTTCTTTTCGTCCCAGTCGCCGATCTTGATGAGGTGGTCTCGCAGACGTTCCACAGGGTCGCCGCCAGGCCAGCATTCAAACTCGTTTCCGGGCCGGTAGGCCGACGGGTCGTCCGAAGAGGAGTGCGCTCCAGCACGGTAGGTGTAGACTTCGATGTGCGTTGGGCCCAATCCGGCCGACGCTCGTTCACGGGCCCACTTGGTCACGCTGTACAGAGCGAGGAAATCGTTTCCGTCCACGCGGAGGGAGGGAATATCGTACGCCAATCCACGCTCGGCAAAGGTGCGCCCTCCGGTGGCGAGGGAGACGTGGGTGGAGATGGCCCATTGGTTGTTCACCACGTTGAGGATGACGGGGGGCTTGAAGGTCGAGGCGAAATTGAGTGCATAGTGGTAATCGCCTTGGGCGGAAGTACCGTCTCCTAGCCACGAGATGCAGACCTCATCGTCGCCTTTGTAGGCGCTCGCCATGGCAACGCCGACGGCTTGGGAAAATTGGGTGCCGACAGGCGAGGAGATGGAGATAAATCGCCCTTCTTTCCAGGTGTAGTGAACGGGCATTTGCCGACCTCGAACGTTGTCTTCGGTGTTGCCAATGCAGTGACAAATCATGCTGACCATGTCGCGGCCACGGACGAATTGAGCACCGGGTTGACGGTAAGAGGGGAACAACCAGTCCTGTTCCTCGAGGGCCATGGTCTGTGCAATGGCGATGGCCTCTTCACCGAAGGAACGCATGTAAAACGAAAGTTTTCCAGTGCGCTGCATTTTGATCATGCGGTCGTCGAAGATTCGCAGGCGCATCATGTACTCAAGGCCTTGAATGAGGGTGGCTTTGTCGAGGTTGGGGTTCCATTCCCCCGATGCCTCGCCTTCGTCGTTCAGGACACGGATGAGTCCTTGAGCGTGAGCAACCGTGTCTTGTGCGCCGCAGGTGGCCGGGTCGGGGCGGTTGAGGTCGCCCGGTTGCTGTTCAAACGCACCGCCAAACGAGGGTTCGTCACCGGGGCGGAACGGAGCCACACCGATGGTGTAAGGCGTGGTGGTGACCGTGCTTCGCTCCGTCATTGTTTCACCTCAGGGCTCGTCCGTCTTAAGTGGTGTCGGTGCTCCTCGTTGAGGTGCTACGCGAACAAAGCCACCAAGCATCTGTTCTTCATTGTCAGGGTCCCGTGTTTTTCGCAGCAAGAGGCCCGCTTTGAACGACGACCGGACCAATGGTCCGCTGGCGACACCTGAAAAGCCAAGGTCGATGGCGAGGGAGGCCCACTGGTCGTAGCGTTCAGGTTCTGGGAATCGGTCCACCGCCAGGTGTTGTTTCGAAGGGGCGAGGTATTGGCCAATGGTCACAAGGTCAACGCCAGCGTCCTTGAGCAAGGTCAACGCCTCGTCGATTTCGGCGTCTGTTTCACCCACGCCAACCATGATTGAGGATTTGGTGACGATGTCGGGGCGAAGACGCTTGGCTTCTCGCAGGATGGAAACGGATTGAGCAAACGATGCCCGTGCGTCCCGTACGGTTTTGTCAAGTCGGGGGACACATTCGACATTGTGAGCAAATACCGACAAAGGACTCTGGTCAAGCAAATGAGCGAGCGCATCAAGGTCGCCTGCCAAGTCGGAGCAAAGCAATTCCAGCGTGACCTCTGGGCACGAGGTGGCCACGGCTTGGATGCATTGTTTGTAGTGATCAGCTCCGCTGTCAGGGAGGTCGTCACGGTTGACAACGGTGATGACGGCGTGCCGTAGATTCATTGAGGCCACGGCCTGAGCCAAATGTTGCGGCTCTTCGGGGTCAAGGGGGGGAGGTCGCTTGATGGTGCCGACGGCGCAAAAACGGCAGCCGCGGGTGCATTCTTGGCCGGCGATCATGAAGGTGGCATCGCCGCTCGCCCAACATTCGTGGATGTTGGGGCATCGGGCTTCTTCGCACACGGTGTGCAAGTGGTTGTCCTTCACGGCCGATTTCGTGGCGTTGAAGATGGCTTGTTGGTCGCCGGTCGGCAGGGTTGTTCGAAACCAATCGGGAAGGCGACGTGCTGGTGTCGAGGGCGCCGATTGACCGGCCATTGGGAGCGGTTTTCCGACCATGTTCTGCCCCCCTCAATCCAAGCCAAAGGGTGGCTCTCAAAAAAGGTGTGCAGGCCTGTGTTGGGCGAAAACAAGCCCTGCCAGCAATACGAGCCTTCATGAATTGAACCACAGCATGATTGTCCATGGGCGAGCAGGTGGTCCTCATCACGGGTTCCGGTCAGCGCCTCGGGGCGGCCACGGCTGCCCGTTTGATGGACGAGGGGTGGTACGTGCTCGTTCATGTCCGCTCATCGCTCAAAGACGCTCAAGCCGTCTTGGATGCAGCCAGGGCGAGGAACAACCGAGAATGCGGCGAAATCGTCCAAGCCGATCTCACCGTTGACGCCGACGTTGATGGGCTCATTCAAAGCGTGCTCGAACACCCGCTTGTCGTTCGTGACGGTCTTGCTGGTTTGGTTCACAATGCTTCGTTCTATAGCCAAACGAACTTCGAGGAAACACCGCTTGAATCCTACCGTTCGTTGAACCGTTTGCACATGGAAGCGCCCTACCGACTCACGCAGGCCTTCCTTCCCGTCCTCGAGCGCGCAGGCGGGTCCGTGGTGGCCATCGTTGACACCTCGTGGGGGCGTGCTTGGCAGGGTCTGGCACACTACACCTCCAGCAAGGCCGGTTTGCGTCAGTTGATGCTGAACCTTGCAGGCGAACTGGCGGGTCGAATTCGCATCAACTGCCTCGCTCCCGGTGCCATCATGGCCGCAGATTGGGAGGCAGAGCACTTCGCTAAGGTTCTGGAAAAGGTTCCCATGGGGCGCTCGGGCAACGCAGAAGACATCGCTTCAGGCGTGCACTTCTTACTGACGCACGCCAGCATCACCGGCAACGTGCTCCACGTCGATGGTGGCTGGTCCACGCACGAGGATTGAGATTCCTTCAAGTGCTACGGCGATGCCCCAAACCACAAGCAGGGGTGGCTGAGGTGGTCAAAGGCGCCGGGCTTAAGATCCGGTCCCGTATGGGTTCGTGGGTTCGTATCCCACCCCCTGCACCATTCTTCGTTGCGGGGTGTTGCGGAGCAAAGTCCCGTTTGTCGCACAAACCATACAAAACCGTTTAACACCCCCTGCACCACGGCGATACGGTGAACTTGATGTTGGTGGGTCAAACAGGCAACCGCGGCTCAACCGTGGCGTTGTTTCTCGTCGGTCTGTTTCTCGCCTCACTGCTCGGTGCGATGGCCCCCCCTGCGCCATCGGGCAACACCGCTGCGGTGTTGAACGACGATGCGGCGGTTTACCCCGTCTCCGTCCCTCAACAAACCTACGAACTCTATCTTGACGCACCGACCTCGGAAACCGGTGGCCAGGGCTCCATTACGACGATTGAGCCCAACGGTGGCCAGGAAGAAGGCAGTGCCATTGACGGACTTGAGTTCCGCAGTGTTGACATGATCAGCGACCTCTACATCAACGGTAGCGGCGCCTCCAACACCGCACGTCTCTCCGCCTACATTCAATTCCGAGGCACCGACGGCTCAACCGCCGACGTGACCTTCTCGCTCAAGGCAGGAGACACACAGATCTCTTCTGAAAACCGACAGTTGGACGATGCTTGTTCTCCCAACCCCTTGGGCGGCGGTTGTTCGTGGTCCGTTATCGAGGTTGAATTTGACATCGGCTCGAACGGCTTCATGGTTCCCAAAGGCAAACAACTCAAGATTCGCATTGACGCTCAGGCCACTTGTGAGGACACGGGCGGTTTCGGTCAGACCGACTGTGCTGTGGACATCGCCTTTGGCAAGATGGAGAGTTCCGGTGGTTTTTCGCGCCTTCAGGTGATGACCAACGCACTCTCCGGGTCGAGCGTTCGGGTGCACAGCTGCCATCCTGAGTTCGGCTGCAATTGGAACGACGCTCAGAAATTCGAGTGGTCGCCCAATCACCGACCTGAGTTCCGTGAGATGCAGTTCTCCGTTGAAGTTCGGGATGCCTTTGGGCGGGACGACATCGACGAAGTGAACCTGATCATGGCCACGCCGAACGACGCCAATGCGGTGTTTGAACACAACTTTGACGA
>JAYQAK010000103.1:0-5391 GCA_038136695.1 Candidatus Poseidonia sp. | reverse complement strand
CGGGAGCGAGGCAGACCCATGCGATCAGGGCCAACGTCATCGGTTCGTCCGTGGGGATGTTCCATTTGCGGAAGAGGGCTTGAAACAGAACGACGCAACCCAACATGCTCAGCGTGTAAATCGCTGTGTTCTGAGGTGTGTAACCCGCATCACCTGCCACCCCTGCATCTTTGACCACAGGGTCCCAAATGATTGGTTTGAGAGTCTCCGTCCACACCGTGTCGAAGGCCAAGACGAGACCTGCCATCACCATCAAGGCAATGCCGAGAGCCACCCAAATGACGACTTTTTCAGAAAGGGAATAGACATCGTCCGGCAATGGTGCATCGTAGTGGACGTCCGGGTTTTCGCCTTCCGTCATCCTCTTCACTCCTCAGCAAGGTCACCCAACGGGCGCCTCCCTATCGGTTTTCCGTCGCTCACTCTTCTTCCTGAGAGAGGCGGGCGATGAGGTCGGCCTTCTTCCCACCAACGGGCAGGCCAGCGGCCTTGCATCGTTCCTTGAGTTCGGCCACCGAGAGCTTGGACAAGTCTTCGCCGTGGTCGTGATCGTGGTCATGGTCGTGATCGTGGTCATGGTCGTCTTCAACGCCGAATCCTCGAGGTTCGTGAACTTCGATGAACGAAACCTTACCGCATTCCACGGCGTCACGAATGATGGTCACCAAGCGGAATTTCATCATGGCAGCGTTGGTATCGAAAAGCATGGTTTGTGGCATCACGATGCTGAGGTCGTCGCCGTCAAAGGACACGCCGAAGTCGCTGTGACCGGTGTTGGATTCCAGCAAAGCAACGACTTGCTCCTCCTTTCCTTCAACGACCTTGACGACCTTGAAGGAATACTTCAGAGTCTTACCGGCCATGGGGTGGTTGTAATCGATGCGAGCACGGCCAGCGGCCAAGTACGAGAGTTGGCCTTGACGGCCACCGATGTTCACCGGAGCGCCGATGTAGAGTGCGTTGGGGTCTTGGACCGAACGGATCAATTTGTCAATGCTGATGGTTTCGATTTGCTCGGGGTCCTTTTCACCGTAGGCTTCAGCAGGTTCAATGACGACCTCGATCTCTTTGTTGGCTTTTGCATCAGCTAGTGCAGCCTCAAAGCCAGGGATGAGGTTGCCGGAGCCGACAACACACACCATGGGGCTGTAGGAGCGACCTTCTTGGTGCATCTCGTGCTCTTTTGCGATGGCTTCTCGAGTGGTCTCGATCAGATCGCCGCTTTCGCCGTTGTACAACTCATAATCCACGTGGACAATTGTTCCTTCTTCCATAGCCTTGCCTCCAAGGGATGATTCGGCGACCAGCCCCCCCTTCATAATTGCATTGGAGGTGATTATTCTTCCTCGGCCTGCAAGGGCGCCGGCTGGACACCATCCTGTTTCCTTGTTGAAGCGCCCGTCCACATGACCAACGCCATGCCGGCCATCATCGTGCACCAACCCAGCCAAACGGCGTGGGAATGGGGGAGGTTGTAGACGGTGACCCTGACGAGTTGAATCTCTTCAATGCTGCTTCCTTGAGCCGTGGCCATCAAGCTGCTGGCTTGACTTCCATCAAAGATGAACACCACATCACCTGCGAGGCGGGTTAATGTGTCCACTTCAGAACGCGGAATGCCCTGGCTGTCAAAGCGCAGCGTGCCGGGAAGGACTTCGCCGATTTTTTCGCCCACCTCGTTGCCGTTCATCTCGTAGACGCTGATTTCAACCCCGATGAAACCGTCACCCACTTCGAGCCCGTCGCTGGTAAGCACCACCCCGGTGAATTCGAAGCCCAGCCCGTCATGGACAATCACTTCGTCCTTGACCAAGGAGATACGATGTGCTGCGTCGCCTCGTTCGACCAAAACCGTGGTTGAAAGGTGTCCGAGAAGGAAGATCAACAGACCGAGGTGGACCACGTGGGCCCCCAAAGGAATGCGTTTCCATGTACCCTTCGCTCGTGCCGATTGAACCTGGGAAACCACTTCACGGCCCATCGGAAGAACGGCCAGAAGAAGGGCAGGGAGTGACATCCACACGATGTGGCCTCGGGTGAGGTGTTGCGATACCATCGCACCGGAGTCCATGCCAAAGGCGGTGGGCGCAAACACGAAGCCAAGCACCGAAATGAGACCTGCGCCACCCAACAACATCACGGTCGTCGTGGCGTCGTCGTGGCGTCGTGTGTAGAGGAAGGAGGCAGCCGCGAGGGCCGTCAAAAACGGCGCCCCGTAGAGTTCGTGGGCTTCAAAATTCACGGCGTCAATGCTGGAGAGCAACAACGCCCACGTGAGCACCAGGTAAAGGCTCACGAGCAGAACACCTGCCCAAAGCGCCATGGTTTGCTGTTCTTTGCGACCGTTGAGCCGAAACGCCCCGTTTCCGTCTTCTTGTGGTGCGAGCAACCAGGGCAAAACGAACATGATGAGGATGAAGGCCGATACCCCCAGTGTCAAGGTTTGCGACCAGGCGAGCCCCAACCCGAGCACGACGCCTCCAGCAGCCCACGGCCATGCGCTGAGGGCCGCTGGTGCTCTGTAAAGCGGGACGAACAAAACGGCAACGGCGATCGCCACGAACACGTCACCGGTCAGTGCGAGCATGACGAAGGGAAACACGAGGTCAAGGGGCAAGGGCAACCAGCGGTGGTAGGCCCACGACGCTTCATCCGCTGCCGTGGGTCTTTTCTTTTGCCAAGCAAAAGCGAGGGGAACGAACAGAACGGCGACGAACAGGGCAGGTGGTACCACGTACCACCCAAGCCCGTCGCCATTGCTTCCGGTCAACAACAAGCAACCGAGCAGGGCCGTCCACACGGGCAGCGAAACGCCCCATGCAGCGTTCAAGGTCAAGGGTTGGCGGGTTGAAGCGGCCCGCTGGATAGCCAGCCAGCAGCCGAGGAGGGTCAACATCCACACCACGTAGGTCATCACTTCCGTGGAGGCGATGTTATCTCGTAGCACCATCAACCGACCGAAAACATCCGATGGAGGGGTGCCGCTGTCAGAGATCACGAAGGTGTGAACCGACGACGCCCAAACCCCCCCAGCACGTGTGACCGTGGTGGCAAAGAGCGCAAAAAGCCCTGCTGCAAGTCCAGCGCCCATCCAGACGTCCGGACGGACGTGTCCGGGACGGGTTCGAAGATGGACCAACATCACGAGGGCCAACCAAGGAAGAAACGATCC
Source organism: Candidatus Poseidonia sp. (assembly GCA_038136695.1). Taxonomy (GTDB): domain Archaea; phylum Thermoplasmatota; class Poseidoniia; order Poseidoniales; family Poseidoniaceae; genus Poseidonia. The sequence continues at coordinate 2,219 of JAYQAK010000103.1, read as the reverse complement.
GGTTTCCACAGGATCCCACGCCCAGTAGCCGCCCCAGTCCAGGATCAGGTAGGCCCACAAGCCTCCCAACCCGATGCCCAGCGTAGCCACCAACAACCCCGGGCGAGCCACCCGAACCATGCGCTCTCCAAGACCTTCAACGTCGTTGGTGTAGGCGGATGAAATGGCGATGGCGGTCAGGTGGAGGCAAAAGGAATAGGTCAGGAAAATCAGCGGAGGGTGGATGATCATGAGGTCGGTCTGCAGCAAAGGATTGAGGCCAGCGCCAACAAAAAAGGGCGGCGTGGCCTTGAACGGCTTCAATGAGAAGGCCATCAGCAGCAGGGTGAGGCTCATCAGATGCATACAGCGCAAGCGCCAGACATAGGATGTGTTTTGCTCGTATCTTTCTCCGTCGAGCGGACGACGCCACCACCATGTGAGCAAAGCCATCCATCCAAGCCACATGAGCAGCGGGCCTTCACGAGCCGCCCACGTACCTGCAAATCGGTATTTGAGGGGCAGCGCCTCGCCCCCGAAGGCAGCCACGTGCAAGACCGAGGTGTCGTTGACCAAGAAGAGGCCGGCCAACGTCGCAAAGGGCAGCGCAACGATGGCGTGCAAGGTCAACGAGAGGGCGGGGGCCTGTTCGTGAAGGCGGGGTTTCCAGATTAACCACCCCAACGCAAGGAGTGCCAGCCACATCGTCAACCCCCACATGAGGCGTGGGTGAAGGGCGCCCCTGATGGGCTTTGCCATGAACCCGTGCGGAATCAGGCCTACCAGCCGAAAAATTTGGCCCGGGAATACCCGAATGAAAGCAACACGGCAATCACCCGTTTGGTGAACAGCATGGGCTTGCGAACGAGGATTTTCAGGCCGATAAACGCCTTGTCAAGGGGACTCATGTTGCCCAATTCCTTGGGAAGGCAGCGGGCCATGGCCGACATTTCTTCATCGGTCAACTCGTAGAGAGCCGTCTTCCCCCTCAGGATCTTGTGGTACGGTGGGAAGCGTTTCTTCCATGCCCGCTCGTAAGCCATCAAGCGCTCCTTGGAGACGTTCCCCTCGCTGAGTGCCGTCGCTACCGTTTGGGCGGCTTCCCTGCCCGACCAGAGGGCGAGGTGGGTGCCGCCTTCGAACAGCGGTGACGTGAATCCCGCTGCATCACCCACGAGGAGAATGCCGTCGCCGACGGTGGTGGTTCGGGGTCCGGAAATGGGAATGGTGCCACCAAACGGCCGAATCTTGATGCCATCTTCCCGCCATGGGGGATTGACCGTGGGTTTCTCGGCGAGGTAGGTGTCCTGAATGAACGACTCGAGGTATTTGACAGCCCCTTTCTTGTCGGTCGTCACCAAGCCCACGTTGGCTCTTCCGCCTTCTTTTGGTATCATCCAAACATAGCCGTGGGGTGAGTATTTTGGCCAGAGGTAGAAATCGAGGTAACCGTCGTTGGGCACATCGAGCATCTCGTACTGGAATCCGGCGATGACTTCGACGTCGCCTCCCATACCGAGCAATTTGGCTGCTGCGCCCGAGACGCCCGAGGCATCGATGATGGCTCTGCACTCGATGGGAAAGGAATCCCCCCTCCCCTCAAGTTTCCAATTGCTAAATTGATTTTCGCTATTGGAAATTCGCTCCATTTTTGTCACACGGTGGTGCAAACGGAGTTCGGCTCCTTTTTGGACGGCTTCGTCGGCGAGCCATCGCTCAAAGAGGTGCTTTTCGAGGACGTAGCCCTCCTCAGTAAGCAATTTTTCCGTACCGTCAGGGAAGATGACGCGGATGCCTTTGACGTCCAAAGCTTTGACGTGGTCGGGGAGTTTCAAACCCAGGTTTTGGACGGCGAGTTCCGACAGGCATTCGCCGCAATGGACTGGCGTGCCGATTTCAGGGTCGGCTTCGAGAATGAGGGTTGAGAGGCCCGCTCGAGCCGCGTGGAGCGCCGCGGAACCACCGCCGGGTCCAGCACCGATCACCACCACGTCGTACATGCCCGGCCCTCCTTGTTCGCAGACGGGCTACGGTAGCCCATGAAGAAAACGGTGACGAAGGTTGTCCCTCGGTTTCCGGCATGGAGCAGATACGGAGGTTCAAAGGCGAGAAGCCCCAGCCCACACCGTGGCATGGAGGACGCTACGGCGCTGGATGGGTCACCTCGACCAACGAGGGGAACTTCTTCGCATCCAACGACCGGTCGATGTGGTGTACGAGGCGGGGGCCATCGCCGACCT
>JAYQAK010000102.1:0-5446 GCA_038136695.1 Candidatus Poseidonia sp. | reverse complement strand
TCGTCGTCGTCATCGTCGTCGTCGTCATCGTCGTCGTCGTCATCGTCGTCGTCGTCATCGTCGATTTCAGGTACAACCTTCTTCTTGCGACGGCGTTCCTTGCGCTGAACGACATTGATGGCAAACGGATCGTCGTCATCGTCTTCCTCAGGAGCGGTCTTGGTTTCTTCCTTCTTCTCCTCCTCTGGAGTCGTTGCTGCACCGGTGCCGGTCACGGCGTCCATGTCGAGGTCTTGACTGGTACCAATGAACTCGGCCATCCACGATTCGTCTTCTTCATCGTCGTCGCCTCGCTTCTTCTTCTTTGGCCCGGACATACCGGTTTGGATAATCATCAACGAGACCACAATGGCCAAGATGTTCACCACGGCGATGATCCATACGACCACGTAGGGCGGGTCGCTGTAGCTTGGCGTGATCATTTCGGGCTCTACGGCTGGCTTGAGGGCCTCCTCGTAGGAACACACCGTCGTGCCATCAACGCGGTTGCGGCAGTAGTCAACGATGAATTGCACGCGTTGGGTGACTTCGTTGCCGGCAAGGTCCGTGGCTCGAACGGTCAGCGCATGCAGACCGGGTTCGAAACTGCCAGAGGAGACTTCCATGTCAGCAGACAGCGAACGACCGTCGCCGTCGAGGTCGGTGATGCCCGTCAAGTCCGACCACGGTGTGGAAACCGATGCTCCGGTCGTTCCGCCGTAGTGGTAGGTCCATCGGTACTGGAAGGATGTGATGACCACATCGTCTTCTGCACCAGCAAGAACGTTGATGCGGTTGCCGTAGAGGTACTTTGAGCCGTCACTGGCCGGCGTCGGCGCATAGATGCTCACCTGTGGAAGCTGAGCGTCCACCGAGAGGTGGTCCCAGAATTGCTCGACCACGTTGCCCGATTCGTCCTCCATGGTGACTCGGATGACCATGCTTCCAGCGTCCGTGTTGGACAGGATGCTGAAGTCGTACGTGTAGAGCGCACCGATATCGGGGTTGTTTCGGTTTTCGTTGAGCACAGCGAGCGATTCGTCGTCAGCGATCAGTCCGCCTTCAAGCGTGGTGATGTTGATGTTGGGGGTGTCGCCCAGGTCCTCGTTCACTTGAACGCGGATGCTGTACTGGCCAGCCACCAAGGTGGTGCTGTCGTAGGGAACGCCGTCGCCGTCAACCACGGAAAGGGTGGCGTTGGGCAGTTTGGTGTCTTCAGACACCTTGAACGCACTTCCACCAAAGCCGGCGAAGATTTCACCGTTGAAGTTGCCCCACTCGTCGGTGATGGTCACAGCATACCACACCTCACGGTCAACGTCGGTTGGAATGGTGAACTCTCGGGTGATGGTGTCGCCTGTTTCAACGCCCGTGTCGATGTCGTCAAGCACCAGTTCCCAACCGTCGGCCTCGATGGTGGAAATGTCGTTCTCGTCCTCACCAAACGGCGCTCCGTAATGGCGCCAAATGGCATAGGATTCATTGGCTTCATCCTCGTTGAACCATTCCAGACTCACCAGATTCATTGAACCGATCGAATAGGCGTTCTTGATGCGCGCTGGGTTGGGGGCTTGGGTGTCCTCAAAGGGCACGTTGAAGTAATTTTGAATCAGGTTCGTGTAGTGGTAGGTGCCGTTGACGTTGCCGTACAACGCTTCGGAAGTGACGAAATAAAACGAGTTGGTCCGGTACTCTCCATCGGGCACTTCGACGTCAAAGTAGCCAATACCGTCGCTCACCGTTCCCAAGTAGAGCAGGGTTTCGTTCTCAACGAACTGACCGGTACCCACACGGTAGGTTCCGTACCAGATGTGATACATTTCGCCCTCGACACCCAATTGCTCGTCCCACGTCACGCGGGTGGTTCGGTCTCCGAGGAATTCTGCATGCACGTTGGTCGGTTCGGCCACCCAACCGTAGAAGGCGTTCTCTTCGATGGCGTTGGTGCACGAATCGCCGGTCGTGTCGGTGTTGATGACGCCGGTCTCGTCGACCGTCACAACACAGTAGTAGGAATACCCGAGATACCCTCGTGGCACCGGAACTTCGTAGGAATTGATGCCCTCGAGAACGCCGGAAACGATCAACTCAACATCGTTTCGTAGAATGGTCGCAAAGGGAGCGTCGGAACGGTAAATTCGGTAGGTTTCACCGGATTCGGTGGGGACATCACCCCAACTGATGTTGGTGTACCCCGACCCGTCGCTTGGGTTGGGGACAAATTCTGCAGACAGCAAAATCGGCTGAGAGGGTGGCCGGTTGTCCTCAACCACCGGGGTGGAAAGGGTGTTTCGACTGTTGATGAATCGGAAGTCCTCGTAATCCAATCCCGGGCCGCTGGCGTTGGGGAGCAAGTAGGTGATCGAGTAGTAACTCTCCCGCTGTGTGTTGGGAGGTACGGTCACGACATAGTTCGACACCGTGCTGCCGAGCGTGGCAATGGGCGTGGTGACCAGCGGGAGCAGGTCGCCGTTGTTTCGGGAAATTTGACCGAGGTCGTTGATGTCCGTTCGCCATATTCGAATTTGCAACGCATCTGGCCCTGTGGTTGGCAGCACGTTGTCGAACTCGTTCCAATTGAACCACAACAGCGTTGTCTCGCTCTTTTCGGCATCAAATTGGGCCGAGATGATGTAGGGTGTTTGAACAGGTTTGGTCATTTCCAACACCGGCAGTTCTGTTTGCGAGGCGTTGAGGATGAGTTCTGCTGCTTCGGTGCCGCCGGGCAACACGGTGGTGATGGCGTAGTAGTACGTGCCGTTCACACCGGGGGCGACCGGGTAGGTGTAGGAATGACCGGGGTGAGCGTCCCCGCTGCAAACACCAGGGTTGGCTCCGAGGGTTGAGGAGTCGCAAACCCTCACGGTAGCGATGGAGGTGAGGTTGCTGAGGTTTGCTTCGGTAATGACCGTACTGGACCGGTAGATGGTGTAGTTGGCACTGAACATGGAGTTGAGAATTGGGAAGTCGGATGAAACGAGGTTTTCCCACGTGATGGTGGTGGTTTCTGAAACGGGATCAAACGTCGCATTGATGTGCTGAGCCTGAAGGTTCGAAGGGGTGCCCTCGCTTCCGTGAGTGGCCGAGGAGAGCCCCATGGGGACGATTGCCAGCAGCATGATTGCGACCATGAGGCCGGCGCGCAAAGGTGCATTTTGTTCAGCCGTAGGACTACCCATCAACGCATATGTCGCCTTCGTCTGTTATGACTATGTCGCTTCTCGAGGGTCAAAAAAGCCCATACGGGGTTTGTTTTGCGTCGGCCATCACTCGGTGGATTCATCGCCGTCTTTTGCATGAGGTTGCGGCAACGGGTCGGCTGCATCCAGCGCTTGAATCTCGGATTTGGCTTGAACAAAACGAACGAGGAACGTCCACAGACCACCGAGTGCAGAGATGAACACGATCAGGCTCATCGGGTTGACCTTGATGTGGTCGTACGGCGCGGGGTACACCGCGTCGGTACCCCATCCCATGATGAGCATCAGACCCATGACGACCAGCGACAAGAGGGTCAGCACCGTACGGTCTGCTCGAGAGAACCCTCGGTAGTTGCGAGCACCCGCCACGGCTTGGGCTTGGGTGCCCATGTAGGAACCGAGCAACGTCAAGAACGCAGCCGCAAAGCCAAGCGTGACGTCCCCCACGAACGCCGATGCGGCAATGCACACCACCCAGGTGGCATCGAGCACCCGGTCGATGGTGTGGTCAAGGTAATCGCCCCAGCGGGTGACTTCGCCTTTAGCTCGTGCAAGCGAACCGTCCAATCCGTCAAAGAGCATGGCCAAGGCGATCATCAATGCCCCTCCGAGCAACCATCCACCACCGGTGGCGTCCTCGGGAGCGTACATCGCCAGCAGCCCGCCCGCAACACCGAACGGTAAAGCAAGCCACGTGATGGTTGCGGGGGAAAAACGGTGAAACGTTCGCAACACGGGCTGGAGGGCGGCTTCCCACCGGCGTCGCATTTTCTCAAGGGCCATAGCCCAACCACCTGCGTTGGGGTGTTATGGTTTGTGGAGGCGGCGGGACTCATTCACCGGATTGTGCGAGCCAGTCGGTGGCGTGAACCGCCATGGCTTCAAGCGGTTCGCCCGGGAGACCGTCCTCAACCCATTGAAGCACCTGTTGGGTTAATTCGTCTTCCGACATCGTTCCTGAGTTCGCTTCCATCAGCGGGAGGTCCACCTCAAATTCGAGCAGTTCCGACCAATGGCCGGCGGTCAGTTCCCATTCGACGTTGGCCTTGACCTTGGCCTGAGTGTAACCGCGGTTGGTCAAGCGTTCGCTCAGCGTTGCCGGTGGACAGCGAAGCAGCACCAACCCGTCCACGTCCAACAGATGCGAGAGGTGACCGTCCACGACCCACCGTCCTTCGGCGGGGGGTTGCCATTCGTCAGCCAACCGGTGGATGTCCACCGGTGCGGCACCGTCAGCGCTGTCCGTCTCGCCCAAACAGCCGTGTTCAGCAGCCAGCTCTGCGAGGTCGATAACGGTCCAGCCCTCCTCAGCCAATCGCGAGCAAAGGGCGGTTTTGCCCACCCCCGGTGTCCCGGAAATCGCTAAGGTGCAGGCGTCGCTCATCGCCCGGTGGTTGAACCGGTGGTAGTTAAATCGGTCCGCTGTTGAAGGCATCATACCATCAAAGGCATGATAGCCACGGGCGTGCTGTCCTTGCATGTTCCCATGTTTGGTATGCAGGACCCGTCACAAACCCTGCTCCAAATTGAGCGGTACATGGCCGAGGGGCGATTGGAATTGTCCGAGGTCATGGCCACGCAATTTTGCGATCTGATGTTGTCGAACAAAAAACGAGACCCTCAACAACAGATTTTCCTGCTCAAGGGACTTCGATTGATGTGCGATGTCTACCTGATACGGGGCAAGGCCGACCAGAGCATGAAAGCGATCAAGCGGATGCATGGCGAACGCAAAGCCTTGGTGAAAGTGCTACAAAAGCACGCACCGCAGATGCTGGCTTCCATGCAGCCCGAACACGAAGACCACCTGCGCGCTGGGCTTTTGTACGCCGCTGCTGGAAAGGCAAAGGTCGCCGCCAAAGCCTTTGCGAAATGCGAAAAATTGGCTCCCGGTCATCTCGCCGCCGCCCAAGCAGCGGTCAACGCAGTGCCCACCAAAGCCCATCTCAACCGTTTTCTGGGCGCCATCGCAGCAGCAGGCGATGTCATTCAGGCCAACGGTGTGTTCGAACTCCAACCCGTTCACTCGCCACCCGTCGCCTTGGAGGAGGTCGTCGCCGCCCTCAACACCTGCGCGCAAACCTTGCCCGCACAGGCAAGTCAATGCATGGAAGAAGTGCAACGGCTCCAAGCCCAACAAGCGGCCATTCTTGCAGGGGAACAAGCCGCCAACGCCCGCTTGCAATCGGCCTTGGACAGCCTTCAGCCGAAACACGACTACTACCAGTATGGATGATGGTAGCGAGGGATGGATTTGAACCATCGAT
>JAYQAK010000101.1:0-5850 GCA_038136695.1 Candidatus Poseidonia sp. | reverse complement strand
ATGTCCCAGAAGGCTTGTACTACACCAAAGAACACGAATGGATGCGCGTTGAGGGTGACACCGTCACCATCGGGATCACCGACCACGCCCAAGAAATGCTCACCGACATCGTGTACATCGAACTCCCCGAAGAAGGCGACCATGTTGGTGACATGGGCGAATTTGCCGTCGTTGAATCCGTCAAGTCGGCTTCCCCAATTTTCGCACCGCTGGCCGGCACCATCACCGAGGTCAATCTGGCGTTGGAAGACACCCCTGAACTGATGAACACCGAACCCTATGGCGACGGGTGGATCGTTCGCATGACGCTCGAGAATCCCGAAGCTGTGGCCGGTTTGATGGACGCTGCTGCCTACAAGGCTGAAATTGGCGAGTGAGTCCATTGGACGAGGTCCCCTACTGGACCATCTATGTCGACGGGTCGTGCTTAGGCAACCAGAATGTCGATGCCACCACTCCTGCCTCATGGGGCATGGTCGTCGTTGTCGGTGATTCCGGCTTGGGCAAAGGTTCGGGGGAACTTCATGCCGAACTGTCCGGGCCGGTGGTGACGGACGCAGAAGCACCGGAATTCATCGGCGCCGAAGTGGGCTCGAACAACACCGCCGAGCTCAGTGGATTTGCCGCAGCGTTGCGATGGCTTCTGGTGGAAGGGGGCGATGATGGTGCGATCATTCGGGCTGATTCAACCTATGCGGGAAACCTAGCAAGCGGTGTCTGGAAGGCCAAAGCCAACCGTGAACTGGTGGCCCACGTTCAAGCATTGTGGGACGAGGTCGCCGCCCTTCGTCCGCTTTCATGGTCGCATGTCAAGGCCCACCGTGGGCATCGATGGAACGAACGGGCGGATCATCTTGCCCTTCGCAACGCCATGGGTGAAGCGCCCGAGCCCCTCTCGTTTTGGAAACCCGGTCAACGTTGATGCTTCATCCGTTCGTGAAGCCATGTTGAGAACGCAGGTGCGAGATCGTCGCGACGCAACGCGTGGTCAACTTGGGCCTGGAGCCATTTGGTCGGAGAGCCGGAGTCGTACCATTGCGTGTCTTCGTGGACGAAGCCGTACAGCTCACCTTGACGCATCCAGTGCTGTTGAATGGCGATGCTCTGCAGATCACCGTGCTTCTCGTAGGAACACATCTGCAGCACCTCCTTGGTGTTGGAAGGGAACACGTAGCGACCGCACAACGCCAAGCGACTGGGGGCTTGATGCGGCGATGGCTTTTCGACCATGGCGGTGATGCGGTGCCCTTCGAGGACCGCCACACCGTAGTGCTGAACCTCGTCCTCGCCGACCTCCATCAACCCGACCGTGGCCCCGCTGCGTTCACCGTGGGCCTCGATGAGGCGCTTCGATGCTTGCGAGGGAACATACGACGCTGTGGACGCGTGGGCGTCCATCAGGAGGTTGTCTCCGAGCATGACCAGAAACGGCCCTTCCACGGCATCCAAGGCCGCCGAAATGGCATCACCCACCCCCTTTGGCTCCAACTGCACGTGGGTGTGAACGGTCATGTCCTTGGCCGCATGAAACAGCGATGCGTCGAGGTGGTCGCGCAATGCGTGAGCGTCGGTTCGGTCCTTGAGAAGAGCATCGAAGGATTTTGACGGGGACAGCACAATGTGGAGGCGTTCAATGCCGGCGACCTTGGCTTCCATCACCAGATGAGTCAACAACGGGACGTCCACCAGCGGCAGGGATTCCTTGGGCAGAAAAGCGCTGGCCGGGAACATGCGTGTTCCAAGACCGGCCGCCACGAGGACAGCATCACGAACAACGCCCATGCACCTCCAGAAGAGGACTATGCTTTCAAGCGTGGCCCTCCAGCGGGACCACATGGAAGCAAAACACCTGCAGGGCGGTCTGCTCGCCGGTGGTGTTCTGTTGGTGGCTCAAACCTTTGTTGACGTTGTACCTCCGGGACCGTGGGATTCTGCATCGTTCACGCGAGGCGTGCTCGGTCTTGCAGGAATGTTGCTGCTGTACCTGGCTTGGTTCCGCCAAACGTTTGGCTTCTACGGGGTGGCTCCGACGGTTGACCGCTGGCAGTATCCGGAGAGGTCGTGGCTTCATGTGGTGGTGGTTGGCCTTGTCTGCATCGTTGCGACGCGTTTGATTCGCCTGTTTGACGAAAGCAGGGTGTTTCCCGAACCCGCCGGTTTGCTGTTGTTGTTGGTGGGCGTGCTTGCAACGATGAACGGTCTCTATGTTTGGGCCATCATCAGCGGGCCGCTTTCTGAGGAAGAAGAGTAACGCTCACTCCTCGAGAGAACGCAGAGCATCGTCCAAGGCTGGAAGCGATTCAGGTGCCTCCATGGTGGACTGATGTACGGGGCGGGAATCGCTCGTGGGTTGTTCGCCTTCCCCGTTCACCCATGCCTGCCAAGCCGTGCTCCGTGCCTCGTCTCGATGAGCCATGGGCTCCCACAACGGCATCAGGTCAGCACCGGCGTCCGCCAGCGCCCGTATTTGGTTGGCGAAATGGTCCGGAGCGACCTCTTCCATGCGAATCAACAACTCTCGCAATCGAATACGAACGACTTCATCGCCGTCCTTCCACAGTTCGTGAAAGACACCGCGGGCATCGGACGGATCAAACTCAATGTATTCCCTCAAGTTGGGAACGAGATTGCGACGAACGATGGGCAACGGGTGATTGACCAGTTGTCGCAATCGGTCTGCCCATTGCTCTTGGTCGAGGTATTTCACGTCGCCCACCGTGGCGCTGGCGGCAGCCAAAACCCCCTCGTCTTGGGAGGTGAGCATGTCGTCAAGCAGCGGTAAGGCGTCCCATGTCAATCGACGGAACAAGCGCGTCAACACATCGGCCATCGCACGCTGCACCAGTGTTTCTTCGCGCTCGTGCAGGCGCAACGCGAGTTGGTGGCCAAAGTCACGATCCGCTTCAATGGCTTTCGCAAGGCAAAGCGTGACGCGGTTGGCCACCTCTGCCACGGGGTCGGCAGCCCTTCGCAGCAAGATGTCTTTGAGGCCGAGCGGTTCGATCAAAGGCGGCCGTTCCAACAACAGACGGACCCATTCAAGCAGCAACAAACGACGGTCGAGGTCGCCGCCTTCCAGCCGCTCAAGAACCCACCGAGCAGCATCAACACCGCGCTCGTGAGCCACGACGGTGTTCGCCATGCGTGGAACCACAGCGTGAGGGTTCCAATCCATGTGCTGAGGGCCAGCATCCGGTTGGGTGTGCCACGTTCCGGGACGTTCAGCAAGGGCGATGGATTCGATGAGGTGGTAGCCTTGATGGACGGGTTGGCCGTGAGCGACGGTGGCCAGGCCGTTGACCAAGGCGATGCTCAGCCACCACCGGTCGGTGTTGGGCGCGTGGGGGTCAAAGGCCTGAGCGAGCCAATCGGTGGCGATATGGAAGAGCAGGCGGTCGGCCACGTCGTCAATTCTTCGACTCAGCCATTTCTGATGCACTTCGTACGGGTCGTCGGTGAGGTTCATCCGATGGGGGACGATGAGGTCCACCACGGTGTTGAGGTGGCGGTCAAACATCCCTCGGTCAACGCTGAGAATACCGAGGCCCTCCTCAAACAACGCATGAGGCGAAGTTGGGGCAATCGGAGGAAAATCGGGGTCGGACATCGGCGGTTCGGGCAGAGGCCAAGCTTCCGTCCCCCGCTCAAGCGCTTCCACCAGACCCGTTGCGACGCGTTCAAACGCCTCGTCGGAAATCTTGGTTCGGCTCTTGCTCACGCTGTTGGCCTCCGTTCACGTCGTGATGCTCGACGTTGGACTCAGATATCGAGTTCGATGTTCAGGTTCTGAATGAGTTCCTTGTATCGGTTTCGAATGGTGACTTCGGTGACCCCGGCAACCTCGGCAACCTCGCGCTGGGTTCTGCGCTTGCCGCACAACACCGATGCGATGTAGATGATGGAGGCCGCAATGCCCGTTGGGCCACGTCCGCTGGTCAATTCCTTTTCCTGGGCGGCCTTGATGAGTTCGTACGCCTTGGCTTCAACGTCAGCATCCAGGCCCAAGCCAGAACAAAATCGGGAAATGTAATCTTCCGGTCCGGTTGGCATGATCTTCATCTTCAATTCACGAACCATGAATCGGTAGGTTCGACCGATTTCTTTACGGCCGGTACGAGAGGCTTGGCCGATTTCGTCCAAGGTACGAGGCACACCGCACTGGCGGCAAGCGGCGTAAAGGGAGGCTGCTGCCACACCTTCGATGGACCGGCCACGAATCAGACGCTTGTCAACGGCTTTCTTGTAGTTGACAGCGGCCGCCTCACGAACGGATTTCGGCAACTCAAGGCGGCTGGCCATTCGATCAAGTTCGGCCAGCGCCATGGCGAGGTTGCGCTCGGTGGCGTTGCTGACACGGCTGCGCTTCTGCCACTTTCGCATTCGGTAGAATTGCGAACGGTATCGAGAATTGATGGTTTTTCCAGAATAATCCTTGTTCTGCCAATCAATGTCGGTGGACAATCCCTTGTCGTGGAGCATGACGGTCATTGGTGCACCGGTACGAGCTCGCTGGTCACCTTGTTCAGGCGAGAACACACGCCACTCTGCACCTTGGTCAATCACGTTGTCTTCCAACACCAATCCACAGTCGTCGCACACCACTTCGCCACGGGTTTCGTCTCTTGAGAGCGATCTGCTTCCGCAGTCGCTGCATTTCACAATGTCTTCCACTTGTTGTTCGTCCATTTCATCCCACTCCAGGTCGCAACAATCGTGCGAACCTATTTAATCCCTTTTGGCATTTTTATTTATACTTAATTGTATATTTTGATTTGAACAATTCTCGGGATCATTTTCCTAATTTTTCGGAATATCCAGTCGAAAATATCCACTAATTTGCTTGCAGCAAAGCGTTTCTAATTCATAACCCCATTCTCAAGTGGTTATGTTTATAGGGGTCGGCATATTCGGATTGTTCATGGGAAAAAAAGTCAACATTTGGCTCAACGATGCCACGTTGAAAGTTTGGGAGACGATTCCGACCGGAGCGCGAAGCCAACTTATCCAGGACGCCATCCACAATTATGCAGATCCAAAACGACCCATTGACCCAAAAACAGAGATGATCAACATGAAATTATCAGAACTTGCCAACACAAACGCAGAACTTCAGCATCTGGCCTCCAAGCGAACCATGCTCCAGAACGAACTTGACCACCTTCGCTCGGGAGGTGTGAAGATTGAGATTTCGAAAGAAAAATTTTGGAACACGCTTGAGCGCCGAGCCACCATTTATCTCGAGCATAAATCGGTGTATCGTTCGTATTCTGGAAAATCTGCCTATTCAATTTTCGACCTTGTGAACGACAAGATCTACATCCGGAACAAAAGGACCGGGCGAACCAATTCAAATTTTTCAAGAAAGACCACCGACGTGGCCATCGACCGGCTCGTTGCCCACGGCGGAAAGATCCCCGTCGGGCAGTTCATTCCGGTCAAAATGCACGAGTACACGGTCGTGGCGTTGCATCCCAACTTGATGGAAAAAGACGGGCATGTGTGTTGGATTGACGAAGAGGTCGTTCAAATAACGGAAGACATGGTCCCTCAGCATCATGGTGAAATGCCGCCTGAAGAATGGGTTACGACGGAGTTTTTCCTAGCAGCCTTGCTCGACGGCAAGAAGGTCCTTATTGGACAAGGAAGAAAAATCGTGATTTTCTTGTTGGAGGAACACCCCCTTTTCCCCCTCTCCGATGATGATCGTCAGACGCCGTTTCAAACGAAGTACTGGCGACATATTGGTCCCGGAATGCTGTATTGGGGCCATGAGGCAGCGACCCAGAAACTGGTGACCTACCCCTCGAAGCTCAAGGTTGAGTCTGTTTGAGCAGGGCCCTTTTTCTCAGG
>JAYQAK010000100.1:5290-5882 GCA_038136695.1 Candidatus Poseidonia sp. | reverse complement strand
CCAACCCTGAATACCACGACGAGTTCCGCAAGAACATGGTCCTCGCCGGTGGCGGCTCCTCCATCAAGGGCCTCGGTGCCATGATTGAGCGCCGCTTGTCCGACATGGGTGACGTGAACGTTCACGTGGTGGACGACCCGGTCCGTTTGGGCGCTATGGGCGGTCTGCGACTGGCCATGGAAGTTCCCGAGGACATGTGGAAGAACTTGACCCTGGCATCTCGCTGAGTACAATCACCATACCGGAGCGGTCTTTGGGCCACAATGGTTCGTTTGGGTAATGTTTCTGTGGCACCACAGCGTTGAAGTGCCCCAGCACTTGTCTCGGCGCAGGTGTCCCCATGCTTGCCAAGCCGTCCACCAAAATGAAGCCTGAAATGTCGAAGACCCTCGTTCTGTGCCTGATTTATTTTATTTCAGTGCTCACGCCGTTGCTCCAAGATGGTGTTGTGAATGAACTTGATGATTTGAACGTCAATCACACATCACAAACCAGTTCGCTGTTCAATGGATATAGTGCATCAATCCTTGCTTCCCCCACCCACTTCCTGGGAGACGGAGGGGGTATATGTGTGACTGCAGTGAATGCAACT
>JAYQAK010000100.1:0-5280 GCA_038136695.1 Candidatus Poseidonia sp. | reverse complement strand
GAATGGATACGAATGGTTCACAACGCCAGATGGAACAAATTTCTACCGTACAGCAGGAAGTGGTTCTGCTTGGTTTAAATTTGAAAATTGAGTTCTTGCTCAATTAAAACCATCGCCAAATCGGTACGCTGTGCTTCGATGAGCGTGGCGCTCCCATCCAGAATTGAGTGGCATTTGCAGTCTTGTGCGACTCCCCAGCGTCTGAACCTGATGATTGGTTACTTGACTTCAGGCGTTGCCGGCCTTTTCCACTTCAGCCCAGTCGCGCATGAAGCCCTCAAGGCCCTTGTCGGTCAGCGGGTGGCTCATCAATTGACGGAAGGTCTTGGCGGGCATGGTGGCTGTGTGGGCACCCAACTGAATGCACTGCAGCACGTGGGTCGGGTGGCGAATGGAGGCGGCGAGCACCTTCGTGTCCAAGTCGTAGTTGGCCCACGTGTTCATGATTTCAGCAATGAGTTCCATCCCGTCGTGTCCGGTGTCGTCGATGCGTCCAATGAATGGAGAAACATAGGTTGCCCCTGCCTTAGCGGCCATGAGTGCTTGGGAGGCGGAGAAGATGAGCGTGACGTTGGTGTCAATGCCGTCCTCCGTCAGGATCTTGGTCGCGGCAAGCCCCTCTGGCGTGCAGGGTATCTTGATGATGACGTTGTCGGGCAGGTCGGCCTTGAGCGCACGACCTTGGGTCACCATGCCTTCGGTGTCCATGGCCGTTACTTCGGCAGAGATTGGACCGGAACAAATGCCGGCAATCTCACGAACGACTTCCTTGAAATCCCGTCCGGATTTCTTGATGAGGGAAGGGTTGGTGGTAACACCGTCCAAAATGCCCCATGCGGCAATCTCTCGAATTTCATCAACATCGGCCGTATCAAGGAAGAACTCCATGGTTCATCCGCTATGACGGGATTCTATGAACTCTCCCCTGAGGGTGTGGTTGGCGTTCAAGCCTTACGAGCGACGGCCTGACGGGCTGCTTCTGCGATGTAGGGGGCCGAGATTTCCATCACTTCGAGCATTTGGTCTGCTTCCCCGGATTCACCAAATCGATCCTTTACGCCCACGCGTTCCAGCGGAGCGTAGGTGTTGGCGGTGAGATGTTCGGCAACGGCTCCACCGAGGCCCCCGATGATGCTGTGGTCTTCGGCCGTTACAATGGCACCGCAGGAAGCCACAAGATTGTTGATCAATGCGCCGTCCAGCGGCTTGAGCGTGTGCATGTCAACGACGGTTGCGTTGATGCCTTCGTTGGCGAGTGCTTCTGCTGCTTTCAGGGATTCGGAAACCATCACTCCACAGGCGATAAGAGCGACATCGCTGCCTTCTCGCAGGACGATGCCCTTTCCAATCTGAATTTCATCTTCTCGGCCCTCGTAGAGAACTGGCGTTTTGTTTCGTGCTGTTCGAGTGTAGGAGGGTGCGTTCGATGCTGCCAGTTGCATGGTGAGCACCTTTGTTGACACAACATCGCTGGGGTGCATCACAATGACGTTGGGGAGGGTTCGGTAGATGGCCAGGTCTTCAATGGACTGTGCCGAGGAACCGTCCGTTCCGGTGTGCGTGCCGCCGTGACTGCCGCAGACGTGAACGGCAAGGTTCGGCCGTGCAACGCCGTTTCGCATCTGTTCAAAGGCCCGTTCAGTGAAAATGGCAAAGGTGCTTGCAAAGGGAATGTAACCTGATGCAGCCAACCCTGCGCCCACCAGCAACATGTTTTGCTCACCAATGCCACAAGAAACGGTTCGCTCGGGATGTGCTTTGCGGAAATGGAGGGATTTTGTCGACTTGCCGAGGTCGGCTTCCAAGACCACCACCTTGGGGTTGGAGGCCAATTCAAGGAGCGCATCCCCGTAACCGTCTCGGGTTGCGGCCATCTTCGTCATGCAACCACCTCACCCAATTCAGCCATGGCTTGTGCATACTGCTCGTCGTTCGGGGCAGCACCGTGGAAAGCGGGGTTGTCCGCCATGAACGATACGCCGTGGCCTTTGACGGTGTGAGCGATCAAAATCGACGGCCCGTCGTTTGTCGATGACAGGAAGTTCAGTCCGTCAACAATTTCTTCCATGTTGTGGCCGTCGATTTCTTTGACGTTCCAACCAAACGCTTTCCATTTTGCTGGGATGTCAAACATGCGCATTTGGGCCTCGCAGAAGTCGTCGTTTTGGATTCGGTTTCGGTCGAGAATGACGTTAAGGTTGCCCAATTCATGGTGCGTTGCAGCCATCGCCGCCTCCCAGACACTGCCTTCCTGAATCTCTCCGTCGCCCAGCATCACGTAGACCTGACGTTCACTACCGGCCAATCTGCCAGCGATAGCCGATCCCATCCCGAACGACAATCCCATACCGAGGGAGCCTGCTGAAAAATCAACGCCTGGGCACCACTTCATGTCGACGTGTCCCTGACAGACACCGCCCAACACACGGTAGGAAGCGAGGTCCTCAACCGTGATGAAGCCCATTTCAGCAAGAATGGCGTACATGCCGGGCGAGGCATGCCCTTTGGACAAGATGAATCGGTCTCGGTCTTCCCAGCCCGGCTCGTCAGGTCGCACCCGAAGCGTCGTTTTGTAGAGCGCTGCGAGAAGATCAATTTCTGAAAGGGACCCGCCGGGGTGACCGGCTTGAGCACGATGGACCATGTTCACGATGTGGACGCGGCATTTTCGGGCAAGTTCTCGTAGTTCGTCGGTAGAGGTCATGGATTCACCTGCACTGCGAGGCCCGCACGGATGGCCGTTGATGGTTGGGTCAGGTTTTGTTGTTCAACCAGAGCGCAGTCAGTCTTTTTTCGGCTGAAGGGCGTCGATCATGTTTCGAACAGCATCAGCCGTCACCATGACGGCATCTCCAGCCAACGTGCCGCCCTTCGGAAGCGCCCTCGAAGCAAGCCAAATGAACACGCCCATGAACCAGGCGAAGAAGATGAGTGAGAACATGTTGTTGAGGGTCCCAATACCAAAGATTTCGGGCAAGTCAATCTTTGCAACGATCAGCACAGCGATGAGAACGCCCATGATGGATTCTCCAGCAATGAATCCTGCCCCGATGAGAACACCTCGGCTTTCCACTTCTTTTGCCGCCTCCAAGGCTTTCGGTGAAGGTTCCTCTCGCAAAACGCCGTCGACCCGGAGATGGGCACTTCGCAGCAACACGTGGGAAATGATACCACCTGTCATGATGGGTACGGACAAGCCAAGGGGCAGGTAAATGCCAATGGCGACGCTCATCACGGGCATTTGAAGGCGAATCAAGGCAACGGCTATGGCAGCACCAAGCACCACCATCTGGATGTTCAAATCTCCACCAAAGGCGCCCTGGACGATGGCGCCAATCAATTCAGCTTGCGGTGCAAACAGTGCTTTGGAACACGTTGGGTCGCCGGGTAGTGGATTCAGCTGGCACGCTGTTTGTGAAATTCGAAACGCATCGTGGAGCAACGAGAGGACTGGGCCGATCACCACCGCACCCGTGAGCACACCGATGATTTCGGCAACCTGTTGGCGTTTTGGCGTTGCTCCCAACATGTGGCCGGTCTTCAGGTCCTGCATGACGTCTCCTGCGATGGCAGCGCTTGATGCAACGATGGCGGCGATGAGCAACGTGGCGAACATCAGGTCTTGTTTGGCCATGCCCAGCATCACATCGCCGACGATGTAGACCAAGCCAACGGTAAACAGCAGGGTGGCGATGGTCATGCCAGAAACGGGTGAATTGGATGAACCCACCACACCAGCGATATAACCTGCAACAGCAGCGAAGAAAAAGGCAACAAAAGCCAAGAATAGGGCGCCTGCCAGTGCCAACACCATGGATTCAGTCGCCCACCAGTAAAAGAAAAACGTCAGAACAACCAACACGCTGCAGACGGTAAAAACACGATTCATGGGGATGTCCTGCTCGGTTCGAGGCAGCAATCCCTCTGTTTCGTCCGTCTTGACAAAGGCTTTCGAAAGCCCGGTGATGATGGTGGTTCGCATGGACCACAAGGTGTAGACACCACCGACGACCATGGCTCCCACACCAACGTAGCGAACCTGCGTTGACCAAATGCTGTAGAAGCCATCAACCAGCGAGTCCGTGGCCGGCCAACCGTAAATGAGGCCGTACATGGGAACGAGGAGGCCAAAACCAAGAACGCCACCAAAGAAAATGAACGAGGCGATTCGAATTCCCACGATGTACCCCACCGAAAGCAGGGCTATGGACAGGTCCATGCCCGCGTACAAACGGGTTGAGATGAACGAGGCAGCGCCTTCGACCGTGTGATGCGTGATCTCAAAACCCTTCACCATCAATCCATAGATGCCGCCGATGGCGAGTGCATAGAGGATGGCCAGAGCGCCTTCTCCGCCTTCTTCACCGGCCACCAACACTTCCCGGCAAGCAACGCCTTCGGGATAAGGCAGCGCTTCCTCGACGATGAACAATCGACGCAACGCAATGGTGAACATTGTCCCAAGCAGGCCCCCCAAGGTGGCGATGATGAGCGTCTCCATCCACTGAATGCTGGTCCACAGATTCATCACCAACAAGGCCGGGACGGTGAAAATCACACCTGCAGCGAGGGACTCACCTGCGGAAGCCATGGTCTGAACAGCGTTGTTTTCGAGGATGGAGACATCCTTGAACATGGAACGGAGAATGATCATTGACATCACGGCTGCTGGAATACTGGCCGAGACCGTCATTCCGGCATAGAGCCCCAAGTATGCATTCGCTGCGGTCATCAGCACGCCCAAAACAATACCAACAAGAACGACACGTGTGGTTAGTTCAAGCGGGGATTCATCGGCCGAGATGTACGGCTCTCGTACCCCGCTCATGCCGCTTCGAAAGCGTCGGGGTAGGTATAGCCTGCGATGGAGAGGGCTGAAGTTCTGTCAAGAATCCATGGGACCCCAAACGCCAACATAATAGGTAGGTTTTCACACCAAAGTTCGTTTTGACCTCTATGGTTGGAGATGGATGTCGGTCGTATGGTCATTGCTTGGCACGAATTATCGCCCAAAGAATGCTTGGTTGAACAGGACAGTTCAGAGAATGGTATCCCTCCAGAAGAAGCCCTCAAGCGCCAGGGACGTTATGGTTTGAACAAGTTGGCAGATCCTGAAAAAACACCCGCCTTCCTCCGATTTCTTTCGCAATACAACGACCCGCTCAACTACCTCCTCATTGGTGCTGCATTGGTTGCCCTTGCCATTCACCCCGACCAACCGGGTGATGCCATCTTCATTTTCATCGTCCTCACCGCCAATGCCTTCTTTGGGTTTTGGCA
>JAYQAK010000099.1:3838-6173 GCA_038136695.1 Candidatus Poseidonia sp. | reverse complement strand
AGCGGGTCGTGCTTGGCACGGGACTTGAGCATGCGCTTCTTGTATCGGCGGTCCGACCAACGGAATTTTTGTCGGTCCTTGGCCATCTTTGCACCGGCGAAGAGTCCTCTGCCCATCATGGTCACCTCATTGAAGCATTTCGCCGACTTGCCGCCCCTATTTAATCAAATCCCTCAGCACAGGCGAACCTTGGGCGGCGTTGTTTGGTTTTGACTTCAGGTTTGCCCCCTCAAATTGAATGAACAACTTCAAGCAACGCCGGTGGTTCGCTCCACCATGGCCTTTCGCGACCATCTTGCGGCAGCGAACATTGAAACCGGCGAAGTGAGCCTCAAGCACGGCATGCTCCACCATTCACAAGCGTCCAACCATGCGATGACCGTGTTCACCAACATCACCGAATGCCCAGGGCATCGTGCCGCCATCAACATGCTCACACGGGACCGACTGTGCGCTGCCATCGGCATCGAACCCGAAGCCTACATCGACACGTTGGGATGGGCGATGGACCACCCCAGCCAGCCGGTGGTGGTGGGTCAAGAGCACGCTGCTTGTTTGGAAAACCAATCCGATAACGTCGATTTGAGAACCATTCCGATTCCTCACCATTGGCCACAAGACCGAGGACGCTACTCCTCGGCAAGCATCATCATCGCTCAGGACCAAGGAATTCGCAACGTGTCATTCCATCGTCAATTTCTGCGCGACGAAAACCATCTCGTGGTTCGCCTCGTCCCCCGTCATTTGCGAACGATGGTGATGAACGCTCGTGCTGAGGGGCGAGAAGTCTCGGTGGCCATCGTCAATGCCCCCGACCCAGTGGTGCTTCTGGCGGCGGCTATGTCGTTTAACGAAAACATCGATGAATTGACCATCGCAGCCGCACTTCACGAGAAATTGTATGGAACACCGCTCAATCTGGTCGAGTTGCCCAACGGCGTACATGCACCTGCCGACGCTGAGTACGTGTGGTGGGGGAGAATCACCCTCGAGGACGACGACGAGGGACCCTACGTCGACATCACGGGAACCGTCGACGACGTCCGTCAAGAACCGGTGATTGAAGTGGACGGCCTAGC
Source organism: Candidatus Poseidonia sp. (assembly GCA_038136695.1). GTDB lineage: Archaea > Thermoplasmatota > Poseidoniia > Poseidoniales > Poseidoniaceae > Poseidonia. The sequence goes on along the minus strand of JAYQAK010000099.1, from coordinate 5,094 downwards.
ACACCGTAACGACCCGATTTTCCACGCTCTCATCCCCGGTGAGGCCGAACACAAGACCCTGATGGGGTTGCCTCGAGCGCCGACGATCAAGGCCGCTGTGAACAAGGTGGTCGAATGCACCGACGTTCACATGACGGAAGGTGGGTGCGGTTGGCTCGGTGCCGTTCTCAAAATTCGAAAACAGCATCCCGACGATGGAATGAAAGCCATTCAAGCAGCCTTTGACGGTCACAAAAGCATGAAAATCGTCACCGTCGTTGACGAAGACATCGACATCACCGATCCCGTACGTGTTGAGTGGGCGATGATGACGCGTTGGCAGCCCGACCGCGACACCCTCATCCTCAGCGACCAGCGGGGAAGCTCCTTGGACCCGTCACGATACGACGACGGGAACACTTCAAAAATTGGTTACGACGCTACGATAGCACACGGGGTTGACCGCAGCGGCTTCATGTCCGTGCAGTAGGTGGTACAGGTGACAGACAGCCAGGACCTCTTGCAGCATCCACGCAGGAATCTTGGCAACCGGTACCGTTCCACAGCGCAAAAATTTGCCAAGTTAGCAAAGGATGACCCGGACCGAGCCGGAGAGAATTTGGGTTGGGCCGAACAAAATGCTCGTCAAGCCATCCTCCACGACTTTACGGACGAGCGGAATTGGCGTTGCCTGGCTGAATTGAAGGTGCTCAACAACGACGGTGAAGGGCTGCACGCCGTTCTTGAAGATGTCTTTGTGGTGCTTGGTCGTGACCCGGAAAACGTCGACCAACTCAACGGTATTGACTTTCTCGCACACGGGCGGGAATTGCTCGAGGCGGCGTTCGTCAACGATTCCTTGGAACCAGAAATCTGGTGGAACCAAATCCAGTCGCGGTCAAGCGAAGGAGCCTTGAATGATTTTATAGAACGCTGTAAGCGACTCGATTTTCGTGACCAGCGGGCCAACATCGTGTTTGGCCGGCGCTTGGAACGAATTCGTCATGCTGGACACGATGACACCTTCATCGAACTCGCACGTCACCTCCTTGCACACCGGCCGATGAACCACGAACTGTGGCGGGAACTCGGCCGCCTTCACGAACGACGCGGTGAAATTGACCATGCATGGTCATGCTACGACCAGGTCCAACAGTGGCGGCCGCATTCGGATGAACGCGACCGATTTTTGGAACGCTTGAAGGGGGACATGGACGGGAAGGAAAAAACCGCTTGGTCGGGCCCAACCATCGAACATCGTGAAGCGTTTCTCAAAG
>JAYQAK010000099.1:0-3828 GCA_038136695.1 Candidatus Poseidonia sp. | reverse complement strand
TCTCAAAGGAATGCAACAGCTCACGGACCGAATTTCGACCCCCGAGGACGTTCTTTCCGACCAAACATCCGAGGTTGAACATGTTGAAACCACCCATCCGGATGAAGCCAAACTTGACCAGTTGATCGACCAGGGTGACTTGCAAGCGGCGTTCTTCCTCGCACGCAGGCTGTTGGCGAGTGGAGAAACATGGGCTGAGCCATGGCTCGAACGCATTCAATCCCAACTGAAGTGATTCTATGGTCCCCGAAGGTCCTGTGTTTGTGCTGGCTTGGGTCACCGAACATCATGTGCCGAACACCACCATGGGGAAAGGAGGTCGAGTGCTGTTTGTTGAACACCCCGACCGAGGTTGGGAAATACCCGGTGGCCACCTCGAGAAGGAGGAAACACCTGAACAAGCCCTGCTTCGAGAGCTCAAGGAAGAAACAGGATTGGAGGGCACCATCCTCGCTTGGAACCGAGATTACTACCCAACCGGTTGGGTTGCACACGTGCTTGTTGAACCAACACCTGAGGAAGAATGGAACGTGAGTGACGTGAGCGTTTCCAAGGTGAAGTGGTGGGATCACACACCGCCGGTTCGTTCGTGGACGCCAGAAGAGTTCGAGGAGTTGGCGGCGTATTTTGCTCTCTCAGGTGAGGAGCGTTAATTCAGCCAATCTCATCCCCCATGCCTCGGTTTGCTCTTCATCCTCGGCACAAGCCTGTGCAACAGCCGCCAACATCGGGTCTTCTACTTGATTCGGGTCGGCCATCAACGACGAGAATCGGCCCATGTGTCCCATCCGATGGGCCAAGGTGAGCATGGCGCGGACATCAGGTCGTTCGGCACCCCCGAAACCCGGCTCAAGGTGTTCCATGCACCAGTCAAACACGCCCTGTAAATCATCGGGATGCACTGCAAGCACCGGTGGTTCCTTGTTGAGGTCTAGCGGTTGTGCGTGTTCAACTTGAACGTGCATCGGTTCTGCCGACGCGTCTTGGTGTCCCCAAGCCATATCGAGAAACAGCGTACCTGCCTCGATCGCCATCTGAACTTGTCCTGCAAGCATGGCGTGCTTGTGGGCGTTCCATGCGTGGCGACCGGCATCGAACAAGTGACCGAGCGAATGACGAATTCGGCTGGCGCCAAGACGCGAAATGGCGACGGTTTCGTGAGCGTGGCCGCCTTTTCGAGAAATATCCCCGTACACCTGAAGCGCCATCAGCGCTTCACCTTGTGCCATGTGGTAGGCGGCCTTGTTCAACAACGAGAGGTCATGGTCGCGACTTGCCTTCGCCACCGATTTGAGGCGTGTTTCGGCCCAGGTCAAGTCGTCTTCAGCACCCTGCATGTCGCCTTCCTCGAAACGAACCAACCCTCGCTCCATACGCAACCGCCCTTCCAAAGCAAGGTCTCGGGTATCGGGGGACCGCGTCACATCGAGCGCCTGCTCGATGGCCTCACCTAGGTGGGTGTCGCCCAGCCAGCGACGGCGAACGAGTCCCAGCACCGCTTCTTCGGCAGCAGAGAGATGGACGGCCATCGCCTCCAACAACTCTGGCGCATCAAGGAAAAGAGCGGCCTCGGCAAGCGAGAGCCAAGACGGCCATCCGAGTTCGTCCTTCCATTCGGCAAGGACTGAACTTTCAACTGGCCCTTCGCTTCTCCACCTCGAAACAAACACACCCGGTCCGGTTGGTGTTGCGATGTTCGTCATTTGACCACCTCTCCTCGGGCCGTGCGAGCAAGGGCATCGATGAAGGCGGTTTCGGCAGCAATTGGATCCACCGTCCCCGACCATCCGGCAGCACCGTCGTGCCCACCTCCGTCACCCCCAATGGCGTTGGCGACCTCCTCCATCAGGTGGCCCAAATGCAAACCATCCAACACACTCGAACGAGGTGCTCGTGCAGTGAGTCGAGTTTCACCATGACGATGACGTGTGACGACCACGGCGTCGGCGCCCAAGCCGTTCAACAACGTCGCTACGCGAGCCTCCAGCGTACCTGCCGAGGTACGAAGTACGGTCCAAGGGCCAGCTTCGGTCGTTTCGGCACGCTGCAAACCACGAAGAATCGCACCTCGATCACTCGCCGTTAACGGTTCTTCCTCCAAAGACTGAACGAACTGTTGGTAATCAATCGGACCGCGCTCAATCAAGAGCGATGCCGTGGAGAACGCACTGGCGTCGGCGTGACGAAATCGGCCGGTGTCGGTGACCAATCCAGCCAAAAGCAATTCACAGACAGGTCCTGTCATGGCGTGTTCTGCATAGCGGTGAAGGTAGTGCGTGACCACCTCCGTGGTTGAGCGAACGTCCCATTTGATGGAAAGGTCGCCGTCACCAAGCGACCAGCCATCGGTGGCATGGTGGTCAATGATGCATCGTGGGACGTCGGGGAGATGGACACCGATTTGGTCAGGTGCGCCTGCATCAACCACCACCACGCCCGCCAGTTGTTTTGGCCATGCCGTGTTGTGTTCTTGCACGATGCGAAAAGGGGCGTTGTGCCGCTCAACAACCGAACGAGCCACTCGGCCCAGGTGCACTCCGCATGCCAGCAGGTTTGGATGGGTCGCTGCGAGAGCAACAGCCGAACCAACCGTGTCCATGTCGCCGTTTTTTCCAGTGATAATGGCCACAGGGCCAACCGTTGCTTTGCCGATGAGCCAAGCGTTCAACGCTTCCAAATCGGCTGATTGAGCGTCGACAACCTCGGACATTCTCAAGCACCCTGGAGGGATTGTTTGAGTTCGTCGTAGGTGGCGATCAATTGCTTCTCCCGTTCTGAGAATCGTTCGAGATGAACCTTGAGCGCCTCCAACGTTTCCTTCAATTCCTTCACCAAGGCCTTGCGGTCAGCAACTTCGATGAGAACCCCACCCAGTTGGCGATGGAGGGACATGTGGTCCGGTTGAGCTTCAACAGCAGCGATGGTCCCTTCCAATTCTTGAACCTGAGCACGAACGCTGCTCACCTGTTGCCGAGCCGCCTGTACTTCTGCAACAACAACCTGCAATTGTTCCAAGTTCTCCATGCCCTCACCTGTTCTTAGGGACGGGTGGAGGTTCAAGAATCCTTTCCGAACACTTTCAGAACGTTATCGGTGGCAATCAATCCACGAAGCCGCGTGTTCCACATGGCTCGAAGGTCTTTGCATGCAGCCTCATCAAGCGTGATGGAAAAGATGTCATCACCCAGCCACGTTGGTTCGCAATCGGTGGCCAAACAAGCAGCCAACGCCTTGGTGTCCTCAAGCGAACGCGAAGAAACCGTCAATTTGAGATGCCACATCTGAACCACGCTTGGCGATTCACTCTTCTTCGCCAGCGGCTTCAGCTTCGTCAACTTCGGGTTCTTCACCCAACAGAGGACGGTTGGCCAACTCACGCTCGTAATTCATGGCTGCTTCTTGTGCGATGAACGCCATGTCGGCGGTGGTAGCGCCTTCAACAGAGCGGCGAAGAATACGGTTGTTTGAATCGGATGCTCGGGTAAACGGTTCCCATGCGCCACCTGCAAAGGTGTGGTCGCACTTCTTGCAAGACCAAATGCCAACCGATTGGCGCTCAACCTTAGGGTATTGGCACACAGGACAGGTGTATTTTCGGGATCGCTTGGCCATAGCAGAGCCTGCATTTCGTCGAACGGAAACACCGTATCGTGCTCCGAATCGTGCAGTTGCGCCGGCTTTTTGTGTTCGCTTTGCCAATCAGTTCCCCTCCTGTTCTGCCACGAGATTTCGAAGTTCCACGCATCGTTGCTGTGCCACATCAAAGATCTCGGCAAATTCGGCGGGAGTGAACACCCCTTTTAGGCCCTTCTGTAGCGAGTGGAGGTG
>JAYQAK010000098.1:0-6260 GCA_038136695.1 Candidatus Poseidonia sp. | reverse complement strand
TGTCCACGTTGTTGACCACTTGGCTCAAGAAGGCTTCACGGTCGCCGTTGATTTCCTCAATGGTCAGCGAAGCGACGGTCAAACGAAGTTGCCCGAAGATGATCTCCTTTGCCATTGCTTCAATGTCAGCGGGCTGAAGCCCGAGAAGGCGAACAGCAGCGTTTTGCATGATGGACGGCTTCGTGTCGATACCGATGGTAAAGGTCGAGGGGACGTTGATGCGGATGTTTTGTTGCGAGAGTGCGTGTTCAAGGTTGATGTTGATGGTCATCGGTTGAAGGTCTAGGAAGGCGTAGTTCTGGACCAGTGGCCAAACGATTTTTCCACCGCCGTGATAACACTGAGCGGCTCCAGCGCCCTTGGTATTACCGTAGACGACGAGAATTTTGTTGGCTGGAGCGAGCTTGTACCGACTCGTTGCGACATAAATTGTTGCTAGCACGATGACAACGAAAAGGGCAATTCCAAGCAGAACGAGTGTTTCACCTACGGTGGCCATGGGCTAACGACCCATCCCCTCCTTTAAGAGATTTAACTCGGCAGATTGGTTATTCATCTTCTGGCTGAGCGATGGCATCGGCCACTTTGAGTGGTTTGACGACCAGAGTTTCTGCGATGTTACCAGTGACGATCACAAACTTTCCAGTTTCAATTTGAAGCCCTTCATCTTCTGCTACGGCCTCGCATGTACGGAGGGCGTCCTGGAATTCAACCTGAACCTCGCCAGACTTGCCGGGGCGAATCGTTCGGTACACCGTGCCTTTGGCGCCGATGGCTTCGCTGTGAATGACGGTGCCGTCGGTCTCCAAACTGGCAATGACTTGGAACACTTTGCCGACCATCCACATCGAAGCGATGCCTGTCACAGTCCCTGCTAAAATTGCGGGGATTGCTCCATAATCGCTTTGGCTGACGGCGAGACCAAAGATGCCAAACATCATCATGAAACTGAGCAAACCTTGGATGGTGAGCATGTGAAACACGCCCTCTGCATCCATCTCCAAGTTGATGTCAAGGCCCGGAATAGCATCCAAGAATCCATCAGCAACGCCGCCGACGAGCACGAGCAGGAAGTAAATCGTAAACAGGACGGTTCCGATCACGGCCATCGCTGCAAAAAAGACATCAATGCCAGTTATGTCGCCAAGGCCAAAAACCTAACATTCACTCACTTCCTCTTGTCCTTGGCTTGTTTCTTTTCCTCAAGAAGGTTCTGTTCTTTTTTTAGCGGGCGGATGTATATGACGTAGTAATGGCCGTAGACGATGGGCCCGAGAGAGCCACCAACCAGCATTCCAATGCCCCACGGCGGTAATTCAAGGGCCACGCCAATTAGCAGTACCACGAGCAGCGCGATAAGAATGAATGCCTTTTCAAAGAGAATCAAAAAGATGTTATCGCGGTTGCCGTTCACTCGGTCCTTCAACAACAGAATGTTCAGCAAGTCAGCCATAGAATGTCAGCCTCAAATGGAATTCAAGAGAATTTCGAAGACGACGAGGACAAAGACGTAAAGCCCCGCCACGAACATGAGTGGAGGCGAGTTTTCATTTTCCATTTTCTTCAAAATAGCGCTTTGTTCTGGGTCGTTCTTGCCAAACTGGGATTCGTAGAGTTTGTCGTTTTTGTTTGACTGGTAGATGAGAAAGACAAGGGTGGAAATGATGATGGCCCACGATGCACCGAACAACGTCCCCAAGGCTTCATTGAACTCTGCCCACATCTTGAAGGTCATGTAGGCGCCAAGCAGCGCCGTCATTGAACCGACGGCTTTTCCCATGTGTAACAGGAGCGCACACTCCCTCTTGAAGGTTGAGACGGCAGTTCGTCGCCTTTTTGTGTTGTGAAGCCTTGGTCGTGGCATGGCAGCAATTCGATACGGAATTGCTGGCCGCCCGGTCCACCACAGCCTCTCACCGTTGCTCACGGCACTTGTGGTCGACCACCTCGGTTTGCCGTACGATGACAAACACCTGACGATGGAGCTGCTGGATGTCAGTACGCTTCCCGATGCGCTGGCATGGGGCTATGCCGGCGCCATACCCGATTCGGTACCTTGGGTCTACACCGATGCCTCGTTTGGGATGTTTCGAACCAAAGCCCTGATCAAAAAAGCCGTCGAATCGGTTCGAGCCATCGAGGCCTCACACGATGATGTGCTTCCCGCCAACGACGCTCCGTTTGAACCACGCGAACTTTCTGCAGCAGGATTGCCTACACGCTTGTTTGACAGTGAAATCTGGATGAACCTCACCTCCCCGCTCAAACATCAACTGGCTTCGGGAGCAGTGATGTGCTTGGATGATTCAATGGACATCAAATCGGTGAACGCCCTTCGGTGGGACGGCCGCGGTTGGTGGTGCGCCGGGTTGGATGGCGAGGGCGTTCGTGAAGTCCTCCACCATCACGGTATGGATCCCGCTTCTCACGTCCTCGGACTGTGTGGAGGAGGCGGAGGGGCGCGCTCAACCGCTTCGGCATGGTCCGCCCAGGGCGGTCTGGTGCAGGCGATGGAAGGTCGTCGACCTTTGGAAGACGGGCCTTGGGCGTCAAACATCACCACCAAAGAGGCTGATTGCGTGGTAGATTTCGATGACACCATCGAACCAGCGTCTGAATCTCGTTTGCTGCTCAAGGCAAGCTACGCTCCGATGACGGGTGGTTTTGAGGGTCGTCTCAAACAACTGAGCAGCCCTTGCCTCGACGGTCGTTGGTTGCTTGTAGCCCAGCATCTGGCATGTTGGCGGCACCTTTGGGCGCCCGAAAGAAAGGAGGATTTACCTGGTCTCTCGCTGTTGCTGACGCGCCTGCTTCATGCCGAAACCACGTTGGGTGAATACGCAAGCTGACGAAGGTTCTATGCCGTAGCGGTTTGAGGTGGTGGTGTGATGTCAACCCCGACGCGTCAGGGACAACGTTGTGCGCTCTGGCTGGTTCTTCTCCTGTTCATCGCCCCGTTGGTCACGGCAACGGAAGAAAACACGGCGTTCCAGCCACCTCATGAGGGGGTCGATTTTCCCGTTGGGTGGACCGAATTCAACCTCAACGGCCCGTTCAGCCCCGAAGTCCGAATGGTCTATCCAGCCATGGTCAACGGTGAGGACAAGGACATGGCCGGCAACGGTCCGTTTCCTTGGCTCGTCCTCATCGGAGATTCCGGTGAGGCGATTGACGGCTACATGCTTCTGGTCGAACCCATCGTCCAGCGCGGGTACATCGTCGTGGTGAGTCAACCCATGCCGGATGAAACCGATGTTGAGAACACGATCGATGTTCTCGACATCATCGTGAGCCACATGGAATACCAAAACCAATCCAACGCCTATGTGATGGGCTCTGCTTCAAACATCGACCTTGAACACTGGGGCCTGCTCGGCCACGGGAAAGGTGCTACTGCCGCTTACCTTTCCTTCCCGTTTTGGGAGTTGAGCACCCATGCCAACGACCACCAACCACCGCGTGGCCTGATTGGATTGGCGATGGATTTCGAAGATCTCGACGAAGACTTTGCTTGGGAAGACATCACGATGAACCCTGTCTTTTCCATCCCGGGAACGGCGTTGTTCATGACCGGAACGGTCGATGAAGTGGCCCCCTCTCAAGAGACAATGGAGCGTATGGAAGCCATTGGCGGTTTGGCTTGGCAATGGATGCACGTGTTGGGTGCTGACCACTACCAGTTCCAAGACACCCGTTCTCTTTTCGAGAACGACGGCGACGCAACGATGAGCCAAAGTGCGCAAATCAATTTCGCCGTTGAGCATTCATTGGCCTACCTCGACACCGTGCTTCGTGGCGACCACGCTTCGTTTCGAGAGGCCTTTAACCGGCCGGACGGACCGCGTACGGTGAGCGATGGCAGTGCGTACGTCGACGAGGATTTGCAGCGGTCTGCCTTTTTGCGTTGGACCGATGTGAACGTCAGCCACGACCCGTCTCAGCCACTCAACGCTTCAAACACCCTCGTTCTCGAGGCACAATGGACGTTGAGAAACGGGGATGGTTTTGCCGATTTACCCTCGGGATGGGACGTCCATGTTTCGTGTGGATGGCTCAACGCAGCGTGGCAGACCTCCCCAGCGTTGGATGCGAACGGCACGGCACGTTGCGAATACCCGATGGCATCGGTGGCGCCGGGGCAACAAAAGGCATGGATGTCGGTTGAGGTGGAAGGAGCGCCATCCACCGTGTGGGCTTCGGTTCAACGCACCAACACGCCCATGGAATTGCTGTATCCTCAGCCCACGGTGTATGTTCCTCAGCACGGCGAAGCCACCCTCAACATCAGCGATGTGGTTGTTGACCCGGACGGGCAGGTGGTGAGAGCCTTGAACGCCACGTTGACCGGCCCCGATGCTTCCCATTTTGCTGCGACCCTTGACCAATCTGGACAATTCCTGACCGTTCGCCATGCCCTGGAAGAGGAATGGCTGGGCGAGTGTCGTGTTGAACTCCACCTGCGAAGCGATGGTGGTGTTGCCGACGAAATCAACACCAGCCTTCGAGTGATGCTCACCCCGGTGGACGACCAAGTTGTGAAGGACGGCACCGTGCCCATTCAAGAAATGGACGAGGACGGCGACCCGGTCGTCTTTGATTTGAGCACGGTGGTCAGCGACCCTGAAGGCGAATCACTGCTCATTCGCGTTGCAGGCCAGGCCACAGGTGAACAAGGCCCCGTTCGGTACGTCATCAGCGACCATTACATCACGCTCACGCCCCTGGAAAACCAGAACGGAGCAACCGTGCTGCGAGCAACGGCCAGCGACGGCTCGAATCCCCCGGTTGACGTGGACATCCCCGTGGTCGTCAACGCTGTGAACGACCCCGTGGTGGTTAACCTGTCGCAGTGGGAAGGTGATGCGGTGATGGACGAAGACACCACCCTCATCTTGGATTTGAACGCCCTTGCCTACGACGTTGACGGCGACCCACTCGCATGGACGCTTGAAGGAACGCCACCCAGCCTCAGTGTTCTCCAAACCAACGCTTCGATTTCCATCACGCCCGATACCGATGTGAACGGTGTGTTTGATGGGCTTTGGCTCAACGTGACCGACGGGTTGTCAAGTCACACCTTTTCGTTCGGTTTGACGGTTTCTCCGGTGGGCGACCTTCCGTTCCTTTCCATTTCGACCATCGAGCGAATCAGCGGAGGTTCTTCGGCCACGATTCAGTGGAGCATCGTTGATGTTGATGGCGTGACCAACACCAACGCCGAGGTCTCCATCGATGGTGCCTTGGTGGCAACCAACCATTCCTGCATTGAAACCATCCCCGGCTCCCACCAATGCGTGACGTTGATTTCCCTGGGAGAAACGTCCAACACATCGCTCTTCGTTCAGCTCAAAGTGACCGATCTTGAACTCGATCGAAGCGTGATCGCCGACCTTGTGTTTGACCCAAACGCAGGTGGTTCCACTGCCAACGAGGAAACCCAAACGGAGGAGACATCGTCTTCGAGCGTGGGCCTCCTCGCTATGCTCGGCTTCCTCGCCGTGGCGCTCCTGGGTGTCGTCGTCTTCATCTTCTCCCGTTTGTCTTCGTCTCCCGTTGCTCAAGTGGAACCTTCGTTCGAAGAACCACCGTCTTCCGAAACGTCGAGTGGCGGCGGCCTGTTGGCTCGAGCCAATCGGTTGAAGTGATCACAACGGAATGTTGCCGTGTTTCTTCGGAGGCGACCATTCGCGTTTGGTCTTGAGAATGTTCAACGCTCGACACAATCGCAATCGGCTTTCCTGTGGTTCAATAACATCGTCAAGCCATCCGTTTCGTGCGGCCACATAGGGGTCGCCAAATTTGGCCTTGTATTCGTCAACAAGCTGCAAACGGACGTTTTCTTTCTCGCCATCAGGGGCGGCTTGAATCTCGCGTCGGTGGATGATGTTCACAGCACCCTCGGCCCCCATCACGGCCAATTCAGCGGTTGGCCAGGCAACGTTGTAATCGCTTTGCAAATGCTTGCACGACATCGCAAGGTAGGCGCCTCCGTAGGCTTTGCGGGTCACGAGCGTGAGCTTTGGCACGGTGGCTTCAGCGTAGGCGAACAGGAGTTTTGCACCATGGCGAATGATGCCTCCCCATTCTTGGACAACGCCAGGCAGGAAACCAGGGACGTCCTCAAACGTCAGCAAGGGAATGTTGAACGCATCGCAGGTTCGAATGAATCGAGCGGCTTTGATGGAAGCGTCGATGTCCAAGCACCCTGCCAACACCTTGGGTTGATTGCCGACCACGCCGACGGTGTTGCCGTTCATGCG